>JAYPYM010000212.1:0-6207 GCA_038135915.1 Gammaproteobacteria bacterium | reverse complement strand
CTCTACGTTTTCGAACTTTTTTCAACGAAACATCCAAGGCTTCCAAGGTCTTATTCTTTCTCTTTTCAGCATCTTTAGCAATTTCATCTAACATAGTTTTCTCCTAGCACTCAATAGCGCCACTAATCTACCAAGGTTCCTTCTTCAACACCGACCATAATATTAACTAAAGCGCCAGGTTGATTCATATTAAACACGCGTATGGGCATACCCTGATCTCGGCACAAACAGATCGCAGTAAGATCCATCACACCAAGCTTTTTCTCCAACACATCATCAAAGGTCAAGTGATTATAACGTACCGCATCAGGATTAATCACTGGGTCTGAATCATATATACCATCGACTTTAGTTGCCTTGAGCACTAAGTCGGCTTCAATTTCTATCGCTCTTAAACAAGCCGCGGAATCTGTAGTAAAAAACGGATTACCTGTGCCTGCAGAAAAGATAACTACCTCACCTAACTCTAAAAAACGGATTGCTTTAAGGCGATCATAGTGATCCACTAATCCGCTCATATGTATTGCCGATAAGAGTCTAGTAGGAATATTTGACCTGACCAAAGCGTCCCTCATTGCCAAGCCATTCATTACAGTAGCAAGCATACCCATGTGATCACCAACAACACGGTCGAGGCCCGCGTCTTGCAAGGCAGCCCCCCTGAAAATATTACCACCACCGACAACGATGCCAACCTGAAGCCCTATACCCACCAACTGCCCGATTTCAAGCGCCATTCTATCTAGCACCTTTGGATCGATGCCAAAGTCAAGATCCCCCATAAGGGCCTCTCCACTTAGTTTCAACATAATACGCTTGTATTTTGGCTGTCGATCAGTCGGCATATTTCACCCTCTGCAATTTTTAAAAATTAGGTTTGTAATATGGTGTTTAAAAATTAAAAAAAAAGGCAGCACATGATTAGCTGCCTTTCGATATCGATACTGATGCTTAACCACCTTTTGCTTGAGCCATCACTTCTGCAGCAAAGTCTACTTCCTCTTTTTCAATTCCTTCGCCTACTTCAAAGCGCTTAAACTCAGTGATCTCAGCACCGGCTTTTTTAAGTAGTTGACCCACTTTTGTATCAGGATCTTTAACAAATCCTTGCTCTACTAGGCTCACTTCTGCCAAAAACTTCTTAACCCTTCCACTGATCATTTTCTGAATGATTTCTTCTGGTTTACCAGACTGGCGAGCCTGCTCCGCAAATATTTCCTTTTCTTTTTCCTTTACGTCTTCTGGCACATCATCTGGAGAGACAACCATGGGATTAACAGCGGCGACATGCATCGCAATATCTTTCGCCAGGGACTCGTCTCCACCTGATAGTCCAACCAAAACACCTATCTTTCCATTATGGCTATAAGACCCTACGACAGGCGCATTAAGTTTATGAATTCGCCTGACTTGAATATTTTCACCAATTTTTTGTACTAAAGCTTCCCTAGCTTGCTCCACACTTGTGTCTTGACCAGCTTCATAAGGGCTACTCATGAGTGAAGCCACATCAACTACACTCTCTGACAATGCACAACTTGCTACCTGATTCGAAAACGCCTTGAAATTATCATCCCGAGCGACAAAGTCTGTTTCACTGTTGATTTCAAGCAGTACAGCTAACTCCCCTTCTGAGGCAAACACTACCACGCCTTCAGCTGCAACTCTTGAAGCTTTTTTTGCAGCCTTAGCTTGGCCAGACTTGCGTAAGTTTTCAATTGCCAAATCGATATCGCCATCAGTTTCGACAAGGGCCTTCTTACACTCCATCATACCTAACCCAGTTCGCTCCCTTAATTCTTTCACTTGCGCAGCGGACACCGCCATCTCATCTTACCTCTTCTGTGTTTATCGTCGAATTTACCACCCCGAGCTAAATAGCCCAGGTGGTAAAAAATAATATTGAACAGTACCTGTGAAAATTCACTACATTTGGTACAGAGCCGGTTTAAACTCAGCTAATGATCGCTATTAAGCTGCGTTACTAGCTTAACCCTTATCTGATGCCTCTGAGTCAGGCTGGTCTTCTTTTGCAGACTCCGCTTCTTTTCCTTTGCTCTGGCCTTCTTTGACTTCTACATAATCATCTTCTCTGACTCCTTGCGCCTTCGCGTATTCTTTTCCTTCAAGAATAGCGTCTACAAGCGCAACAGTGAAAAGTGAGACAGAGCCAATAGCATCATCATTGCCTGGAACCAGGTAATCAACACCGGTTGGGTCTGTATTGGTATCCACGATACCTATCACAGGAATACCTAATTTGTTAGCTTCTGTTACAGCAATTTTTTCATGAGCTACATCAACCACAAACATAGCATCTGGTAAGCCACCCATGTTTTTTATACCGCCAATACTACGCTCTAGCTTCTCCATTTCTCTAGACCGCAGCAAGGCCTCTTTCTTAGTCAACTTGTCGAAAGTACCGTCCTTGCTTTGGGTTTCTAAATCTTTCAACCGCTTGATTGACTGACGAATTGTCTTCCAGTTTGTCAACATCCCACCTAGCCAGCGATGGTTAACATAGGGCATACCAGCTCGTTCAGCCTGCTCTTTGACCACCTTGCTAGCCGCCCGCTTTGTACCTACCAGCAAAATCTTATTGTTATTTGACGCTACACGGTTTACAAAATTCAACGCCTCGTCAAAGAATTTTACAGTATGTTCTAGGTTAAGAATGTGTATCTTGTTTCGAGCACCAAAAATGTATGGTGCCATCTTGGGGTTCCAATATCGAGTCTGATGTCCAAAGTGAACACCGGCTTTTAGCATGTCTCGCATGCCAATACTCTTTTTTTCTATACTATGAATCGTTTTAGTTTCTGTCATTTTTACATTATTTCCTAATAGTGGGTTAAGCCTCCATATACCCCATGCATTCAGCTCTAGCTTTTCCTGGCCTTTCACCTTGTTTCACCTGATACATTCATCAAAGCGAACATTTTAGACAGTTAAAGAAAGAGCCACCCAAATACATGTGACGATATATGTGTGTGATAATTAAGTTAGTCTTACAGGGGGCATTCTATACCAAACTTGTTGAGAAGCAATACCTATTACACCAATTAAAATGTCTAATCAGCAGCCTGGCGTCTATCGTTTACCTTACGTACAATATATCCATCTCGATATCTGGCACTCATTCTGACCGGGGTTCGTCAAGTAAACTTTTTTAGCATAGACTAAGTTTCAAAAATTGCTTATCTTTATTGCTATCTGTGTTCACTCAGCAACTGTCTTTTCAACAGACTATGCTGCATACCCAATAGTTGACAAGTTAAATATCGATACAATAGCATTCGATTTCGGCAATTTAGCTAACCCAAATAATGAGGCAGGATATTTTGCAGATTAATTTAAAAACCCCCGAAGAACTTGAAAAAATGCGTGTTGCAGGCCGACTCGCCGCTAAAACATTGGAAATGATCGAGCCTCATATTCAGCCAGGGGTGTCTACTGAGAGCCTAAACAAAATTTGTCACGACTATATTACTAATGAGTTAGACTCAATACCCGCCCCCCTCAATTATAAGGGATTCCCAAAGTCTATTTGTACATCCGTGAACCAAGTGGTGTGTCACGGCATACCCTCTACAAAAAAGATCCTAAAAAAAGGTGATATCATCAATGTTGATATCACCGTCATAAAGGATGAATTTCACGGCGATACTAGCAAAATGTTTTACGTAGGAAAGCCAACCATACTGGCAGAAAGGCTTTCAAGAATTGCACAAGAGTGCTTGTATATCGGAATTGCTATGGTCAAACCAGGGATGCAATTAGGCGATATTGGCCACGCAATACAAAAACATGCGGAAAGCCATAATTTTTCCGTGGTCCGCGAATATTGTGGCCATGGCATTGGGCGAGTTTTCCATGAACCACCTCAGGTGATGCACTTTGGTACACCTGGCACTGGTGTAAAACTGGAAAAAGGGATGTGTTTTACAATTGAACCCATGGTTAACGCAGGCAAGGCAGCAACTAAATTGCTTGGAGATAAATGGACAGTCATCACAAAGGACCGATCGCTTTCCGCACAATGGGAGCACACACTGGCCTGCACTGAAACGGGCGTGGAGATATTAACGCTCCGAGACGAAGAAGATATTTCAACGATACTCGAATCGAGATAATACTGAATGCATGATTACGACACGCTAAGTCTGCAAGAAGCGCTTGATGCCGACTTTAACAAAGACACTGCGCCTGATAACTCAGTAACAAATGGCAATAATCATCCAAACAAGTTTTTGAGGTTATGGCTCGAGGCTAAGCAACAAAAAATTCATGAGCGTTTTCACGCACATCACCCGATTATGGAACTTCTCCAACAACGCTCAGCAGTGATTGACGAGCTATTGTGTGCGCTATGGAACAAACTTGCTTGGCCAACTTTTCCTTCTATCACATTAATCGCCGTCGGCGGATATGGCCGCGGAGAACTTTTTCCTCACTCAGATATTGACCTATTACTATTAAGGGAGCCAGGCGATCTAGCAAGTTTAGGACAACCTTTAGAAGAGTTCATTCAACACCTTTGGGACTTGGGCTTGAGAGTAGGCCATGCGGTAAGAACAATTGAAGAGTGTGTTGATCAAGCAAAAAATGATCTATCCACACTGACTAACCTCATTGAATCTAGAGTGCTTGCAGGGGCCGAACGCCTATACCACGCCCTACACCAACAATTAGATTGCTCAAGCATGTGGGCGAGCATCGACTTTTTCCACGCAAAAATGCTGGAACAACAGGAACGACACGGCAAGAACTTTAACACTGAGTACTACCTGGAACCAAACGTAAAGAACGCACCGGGTGGTCTCAGGGATATCCAAACGATCAAGTGGATAGCAAAGCGAGAGCTTGGCAGTGAAAGCTTCCAAAACCTTGTTGATCAGGGCCTAATGAACCAAGAAGAGCGCCACCAAATCCGTCAAGGAAGAGCCTTCATCTCAAAGACCCGCTATGCCTTACATCTACTCACACAGCGTGATGAAAACAGATTATTATTCGATTATCAAAAATCAATTGCCAAACTGCTTAACTACGGAGAAGAAGAAGCCAACCTTGCCGTGGAAGCATTTATGCAAGATTATTACCGACACGCCATGGTTATCTCAGAATTGAATGATGTGCTACTTCAACACATGGATGATCAGTTCTACCAAAACTTAGATCAGCACGAGGTAGAACCGTTAAACGAATACTTTCAATTAAGAGACGGCTTTTTAGAAGTTAAAGATGCGTACACTTTCTCGCGACACCCATCCACCCTACTCTCTATTTTTGTGGTCATGGGTCAAAATGCAAAAATCCAGGGTGTCCGCGCTTCCACCATCAAGCTAATGAGAAAGCATCGCCACCTTATCGACGAACACTTTAGAAAAGATCCTCGAAATACGGCCTTATTTATGGACATATTAAGGTCCCCTTACAGACTCTATACCCAGCTTAACCGAATGAAAAAATACGGCATACTCGGTAGATACTTGCCAGCATTTGGTGATGTGATCGGAAAAATGCAATATGATCTCTTCCACATCTATACGGTTGATACTCACACGCTACTAGTCGTACAAAACATGAGAAAACTCCGGCACGAGATTTCAACATCGGAATTCCCAATCGCAGCCAATATCATTCACTTCTTACCTAAATTGGAACTCCTTTACCTAGCCGGCCTGTTTCACGATATAGCCAAGGGCCGCAATGGAGACCACTCTAAATTAGGCGCAAATGATGCTGAAGCATTTTGCTTAAACCATGATCTCTCGCTATGGGACGCACACCTGGTTTCTTGGCTAGTCGAAAACCATCTTTTGATGTCAATCACTGCGCAAAAGCAAGATATTTCAGAGCCAGAAGTCATTCAGAATTTCGCAGCGATTGTCGGTGATCAAATTCATCTAGATTATCTCTTTGTTCTCACCATCTGTGATATTTGCGCGACAAACCCAAAACTTTGGAACTCCTGGCGCGCCAGCCTGCTTCGTCAGCTCTACACGGAAACCAAGCGTGCTTTGAGGCGCGGCTCGGAACAGATCATTGATAAAAGTGAGCGTTTGCAGCAGACGCTGACTGAAACCGAAAAATTGTTAGCACAAGAAGGGTTTTCGAAGGAAAGTCTCATTGTATTGTGGGATAGCCTCGGTGATGAGTATTTTATGCGCAATACATCAGAAGATATTGCTTGGCACACAAAAGAAA
>JAYPYM010000211.1:3311-7605 GCA_038135915.1 Gammaproteobacteria bacterium | reverse complement strand
CTACTTGCCAGTGAGCGTCAAAGATACCATAGATATCAATATAATATCAACTGGAATAATTAAGCGTGATGTGATCTAAAATCAAGCCACATTTGCGATCGGGCTAAATGTCTGATGTTTCTTTATAGACTTAGTAGGTTCAGTTTTGATAGTGCTAGGAACATTACTTTTAGGCGACTTTTCTTGGTGCTGAGTACATGTTTGCAGAAAAATACAAGAAATGATGATAATCGCCTGTAAACACCCTTGTAGAACGCCTTTAAACATGGCTTTGTTTTTAGCATCATCAGCCAGCTCGTAAGCACTTTTTGTTAATAAATAGCGATTACTCATTAGCTATTTCCTTAATAATCCGTGAGCACAGATTCTCTCTGAGCCTTAGTAAATGATTAAAGAAAATTGAACTTATCATGTAATTAACAAACAGCATACCAGGTTGATTAGGTATATTAGTTAAAAATAAACCAGAAGCTAGTCTAATTAATGGCCGTGCATATGTATAGGGTGTCTTTATTGAATTAGGGAAAATATGTAGTATTGGATCAATTTATTAGTGCTAAGCTAAGAGCCAATGTTGAGTAGGTATATCAATATATTATGAATAGTCATATCGTTATACTGTTGGCGTTTTTGATTTATACATCAAGTACGGTAGCTGCCATTCGTTACGCTTCAATTCCTCCGTTATCTAGTACGCCGATCGTAGCTTTCGACAAGCGTTTTGAGCTGTATGAAAACAAACCCTTGGCGGTCTCTGTCGCAAAGAATGAATGGTCTTATGCTGGCTTTGTTTTATATTCCGAGGAGAGCTTTGACTCTTTAACGGTTAACACCACAGAGTGCCTTAACGAAAAGGGTAAAGCGGCGGGTAGTGCAGACCTAAATATAAAATATGTTAAAAAATGGTACCAATCTGGTACAGCGTGGAACGACCATTATCAGAGAAACAGTCAGGATCGGAAGCTGGTACCTGAACTGATATTAAAGGATTTTCACCTAGTAAGAATAGACCCGAGGTTGAAAACTAATTTCGTTCGTGTTTATGACGAAGAGGGCTTTTCCTATGTTGATGTAACAAGTTACTCCAGTGCACCGGTGAAAAAGGGTTCTATCATTGTTCCAATTAGAGACTTCAATTTGCAGGATGCAGATATACTCACCGACTTTCACTTAGATAGTGGAGATGTACAGCAAATTTGGGTTGAAGTTATTCCAAAAGGTGTTCGTTTAGGCGAGAAATTAGTTTGTGACATTAACATCCTAAGTGGCTCCCAACTCCAACTAACGATTCCGGTAACGATCACGGTCCATAAATTCGAATTAAGTGAGTCTCCTGTCAAACACTATATCTACTATCGATCAAAGTTGGCTGGTCGGGCAGGCGGCACGATTTCATCCGAGTTGAAATCAGAATCTCAATTGATTGCAGAAATGGTGAATTTAAAATTACATGGTATTGACTGTCCTACTATTTATCAAAATATTGAAGAAAATGATCAAGCCTTTCGACGATATATGGATATTTGGTCAAGCTTTGAATTTTGCCAGGGAAAAGCCTTATATTTAGGCAGTAGTGCAGAGTATTCAAGAAATCCTGAAAATATACAAAGGCAAAAAAGACTTGATGGCCATCGACAACTTGCCAAAGCCTATGATCTGCAATGGTACTTGTATGGGAAAGATGAAGCCAAAGGAAGTTTACTAAAAGAACAGTTATATTCTTGGCGTATCGCTCGAAACAATGGGTTTAAGATTTTTTCTGCTGGGTATGCAGACCAGTTTGAATTAGGTCAAGAAAGAGCAGATATTATGATTGTTCAAGGTACGCTTAACAGGGGTAAAATAGAAGCTGCAACAAAACTGGGCGCAACAGTCTTCGTCTATCAAAAGCCCCAATCTGGCCCTGAAAACCCCTATCTTTTTCGCTATATGAGGGGAATATACTTATACCAAATAGGCGTTGATGGGTCGATGGACTATGCCTATCAACATAGTATGGGTTTTATTTGGGATGATTTTGATCATATAAAATATCGTGATCATGCATTTGTGTATCCCACCGCTAACGGTATTATTGATACCCTTGCTTGGAAAGGGCATAGAGAAGGTAAAATTGACTTAAAGTATTTATTTACGCTTATAAGCTTAATTGAACGTGCAAAGGTAGAATCGGCAACAGTAAATGCAGCAAAAGATTTTATTATGCAAGTTAGACACGGAAAATTCGATGATAATCTAGATGCTTTTCGGATCAAGTGCGTTTACCATATTAACCAACTTTTATAATCATTTGAGAAAATACCAGCCATGAATACTTTACTTGCCATTGTCTTTGGTATTGCTATGTTTCTTTTTACAATACCGCCTTGGAGCATAGAGCTAGCTTCAGTGCCTTTGCAAGTGATACTTGTATGGCTTGTGTTTGGTATTCAACTCTTGATCTCAACGGATTTTAGAAGCCTGATTTTAAAGGTGCCTCTATTCATATGGTCCTTGCTACTGGTCATTTTCTTGTCTTTATTAACGAAAGTGATTTCTCACGGAGAACCAGTTCTGCGTTTATTTCAGATGCTGACCGGTGTTTTGATATTTTTTCTAGGCTTCTCTGTTGCGGAGAAAGCCAGAGGTCTCAAAGTGGTCATTTCATGTATCTTAATTGCGGTTGGTGTAAGTAGTCTAGTAGCAATCTTGCAAAGATTGGGTTTGGCTGATTGGTCGTGGTCTAGAACACTGTATAGAACTAGTTTTAGCGGTCAACCTAGTGGGCTAGAAACTTTCCCTGTTGCTTTTTCCTATAGTGTTTTACCAATTGCTGTTATATGCATTACAACACTGATTTTTGAGTCGGGAAAAGTAGGTAAGCGTATCTTTCTATATAGTAAGTGGATTGGTATAGGCGTTGGTATGATCGCGTTTTTTGCAGTCATTGTTGTTCAAAGTCGGTCCGGGATGGTAGCCTTGCTGTTAGTTCCATTCCTCTTGATAATGATATCCTTGTTCAAACTAAAGATTAAGCTGGGCATGTTAGCCGTTTTTTCTGCTTTAGCGATCCCTCTATTTTTTCTTATGAGTTCTCCTCAAGAGATACTTGAAGATATAAAAGATAAGTTTGAAAAAGTAGAACAAGATGGTAGGTTAACAGAAACTTGGTCTCGTTTTATCCCATTGGTCTTGAATAAACCGATGGGATATGGTGAACAAACATATGACAACATGCGGCATCGACTCAGTAATTCTGATAGCGCCGAGTTAGCTCGTGCGTTTGAGCAAAACTCTGGATATGCCCCCCACAATTTTCTCTTAACCATCTCTATTTTCTACGGGTTACCTGCTGCATTTGCGACGCTTCTTTTGTACTTGTTATTCGTTAAAATGGCGTTTTCGGCTGCAACAGAAAGCTTCAAAATGGGGTATAGGGATAAAGCTATTTTTCTGTACCAACTAGTTGGTGCTAACCTTGCCTTATTTATACATGGCTGGTTTCATAATGCGAGCATTGTAATGGGGGAGATGCGATCTTGGATTTGGTTAGGTTTTATCATGGGCTTGGTTTATTCAAAAGCTACGCAGTCTGTTCAAAGTAATTATTCCCCCAGAATTGTAAACAAGTTTAATTTTGTATGAAACATTTTCGCATCTGATCCACTTTAGCTCGTTTAACTAAATAATACGAGAAACATATTGTTTGCATTTGGCAGCATTTCGATATTTTGACCACCTTTCTTTAACTATAATCTTAATTGAAGCTAACAACGATCTTGGAAGGTCGAGATGGCTTCAAATTGAAGTTCCGATAATTTTATCAACTTAATGAAGATTATTATGAATTGCCAAAAGTGTGGACGAAATATCACGAATCGAAAATTCGATATCTGCATGTACTGTGGATGTGAAATGCCTGAATCCGACAAACTATCAACGAAAGAAAAAGAGATAACTCAAAATGAGGATAGCCAGGATGAGTATCATAAACAGCAGCATTTTGAGAGGTTAAAGGCTGGAGAACTAAATCAAACTTTAATGTGGAGTGTTGCGATTAAAGAACTCAACGCGAAGATGGTTTCAAAAGATAAATTAAAGATTGAAAGAGGTGAATATCATGTTACAGTGCAATATATTCATGCCAGTGTATCCCCGCCATTTGTTCCCAGTAAAGACTCTTTTACGCTATTAAAATCGCCATTTCCCAATAATAAAGATCTCTTTTGTGAATTTATCCTGAAACAAATACATCTAAAATTGCAAAGTTTTTTGGCATGATGGACATAGAATTTGGCATTCCTCAGATTGATAA
>JAYPYM010000211.1:0-3301 GCA_038135915.1 Gammaproteobacteria bacterium | reverse complement strand
GATCAGAAGGTTCTTGGTTTAAGCTTGCCTACATCTGATGAAGTATATGTTGAAGTTCATAGAATTATCCGAAGTTTTCACGAGCTTAAAGCCATTGTCGATTTTATATTTCTATTTCAGAAAAATATAAATGGATTATCGCAGTTTTAAAAAGCACACTAATGGTGGCCGGTCACGATGATTCAACAATAACATAGTGCCAAAAGGTATGACTACCTACCATTTCTTCACTATCTTACCAAAAGTAACTGCTTACCGGCTTTCGTTAAGATGGGCGAATCTATAACCTTGATATCGTGATCAATCGCTGCATGACTCATATCGAATAAGTCATAAAGTTTTTTTTCTGGGATGTTTTTAGTAGTTGTAACGAGAAAAGTTATTTTCCCTTTTGCTACTTGCTTAACCTGAATACAATCTAGGACATCAAATGCCTTATGGTGTCGACCAAATAATAAACCAGTAATTGGAATGAGGAGGCCCTGCTTATCTTCGACAAAATCGCCTTCTCGTCCCTGTTGAATTGAAAAGGATTCAAGTATTCCGTTTTCCTGATACCTTGGAGCAACTAAATCACCGCTATCGTAACGGATGAGCGGCATGTCAAAATTGTGGTAAGAGGTACCGATTAACTTTTGATGTTCAACTTCTACATACCCATATGAGTGGAAGGGCGTATATTGATTCTTACAGTATTCATCATAAGCAAGGATACACATTTCACTATGGCCATACCAAGAAATGTAGTCTAGGTTCCACTTTTCCTTGATGTACTTTGACATATAAGGCATGGGAAACTCAGAGCCTAATAAACAAGATGAGAAGTGCATCTTCAAGGTGCTGATTTCATCTTCGTTTGCAATATGACTAATGCCCTTTAAAAAATTATAGATAGCCGAAGGGTAGCCATGCAGATAGCGAATGTTGTGCTTGCTGACGACTTCCAACAGTCTTTCTAGGTATTCAGTAGGGGGTAAATATGTATTGACAATAAATTCGTTATGTACGGGGTTATATTGAATACCTTTATTACCTAGGTTTTTCCCCCTTAAAGTGAGTTTAGTGTCTCGATAGTGATAACCCCTCAGCGACCAAATATTATGCATATAGGCCCACTCTCGTGCATGAGCATGTTTGTCTACGTAAAATGGCATTGGTGAACCGCTGGTACCACCAGTGTTTAATCTAATAGCGCCCTGAAATAGATGAAGCTGATCTCTCAGGCGAGCTTTAGAGAGAATCGGTACTTTCTTTATGTCATCTAGAGTGCGAATCTTTAAACCCTCGACACCTGCTTCCTTGTAAAAAGCTTGGTAGAAAGGAAGATTCTCCTTTGCATGTTCAAAAATTGCAGAGAAATGATTGAGTATGTAGTTTTTATCATCATTTGGTTTATTGATTAGGTCTCCGAAAGCTCGATAATGTTTACCTAATCGGTAAGAAAATGGAATCCTTGCAAAAAGCCGTCCGACCGGATAGGGCGTTCTTTCAATGAATTTTTTTAATTGGGTTTTCATTAGTGACCGCCCTTGAGCTTGCCAAGTAAGTCAACAGGGATTTGCCTTGCCTGAACAAAGTAGTCTTTCATAGCATTTTTAAAGCTACTTTGAAATGATTTGTAGATTGGAAGCATGTTTCTTTTATGTCTATTAAAAGCGAAAAAATCAAGGTATTCTTTATGTGTCATGTTTTGGAAGGTGGAAATTTCTGACAGATCCCCTATATCTTCAGGTGAGCCGCTTTCTTTCAAACTGAGTACACGATTGTCTTTTAACACCGTTAAGTATGCTTCTACTTTATTTTTTGAGATATTAACTGCTAACCCTTGATGGGTGCTTGTTGGGAAGTTTAATGAGAAGCCAGCATAGTCTCCATTTGGGAAGTAAAAATTACCTAAGCCATAAAAAATCGGTTTGCCGTAATAGTATTCGTAGCCTTGAATAATATGTGCATGATGGCCAACAATTGCATCTACACCTAAATCTATCAAGTGGTGTGCAAATGCTCTGTCGGCTGGTTGGGGATAACGCTCAAATTCGTAATTCCAATGAAAAGCTACGACCAGTAAAGCATCTTTATAAGTCGAACGAAGCATCCGAATATTGTTTTCCACCCACCTATATTCATAAGGATTGACACCAGGTTTATTCTTTTTTGCATACTGACAACGAATCACATTCCAACCAAAGGAAGTCACAACTATATTCTCTGCTTCGTTGTAGTAAGGGGTAGCTGCATTGAGCAAATGCTTACCTGCTCCTATTGTGGCGATGTTTTCATTTCTGAGAAACTTGATTTTTTCGTCAATATCGATTTTGTAATCAAACATATGATTGTTTGCAAGTGATACGGCCTGAATGTTTAGCTGTTTTAAAAAATGAATAATATCCTTGTTAGACTTTAAAGCAATGCCCTTTGTTTTTTTATCCAGGTTGTCAGATAAGTTTCCCTCTATGTCAATCGCAGACTCAAGGTTGACGATTTTTGGTAGGTGCCAAAAATCGTCTGTGGTTTTATCCAGACAATCAGGTTGGAAATCCTCTGGGAATACAAGATCACCGGTAAATATCATAAATCACTCATTAAACTATGCTGATAGTGTAGTTTCTGTCTTCCGATGGTAACTGTTTTTACGATTTGCTTCTTTACCAAGCATCTCTAATAAAATACTTTCATAAAGTAAGTATTTCTCTTCTTGATTGGGTAATTTGGCAATGACTTTCTGACCATGATCCACAAGATTGGCATAAGATTCCGGGCTAGTAATTAATTGGTTGATTTTTCTTGCAGCATCTAATGGGCTGAGCGGATCAAAGTAAATGGCTGCATTTTTACACACGCTATGTGCAAAGTCTAAGTCAGATGTAACAATTGGTCTGTTTGAAATCATGGCTTCCGGGTAAACAGCAGAAAAAGTTTCAAGTAGTGTAGGCATGAACATGATAACTGATTCTGCATAAAGCTTTGGGCCCTCTTTAATTGGAACAGGCCCGATATTTTGAACATGCTGATCTACGCCTAAGCTTTTTGATTTGCCAAGAATAGCTTTTTCTTCAGGTGTATTCTTTTTTATTGTGATTACAAAACTAAAATTGAGTGTTGAATTTAATTTTTTCAGTTGTAATGCAACGTAAGGGATGATCTCGAGTCGTTTATGCGGATAGTAAGAAGAAAAAACAAGGATTTGGCAATGTTCGGTTTCTGTTGGCGGTATAGATACAGGTGGTGGTGTTACCTGTGCTTGTCTGTAATGATCTCCGCAAGTGTTTGGCACCACTGAGATGCTTTCAGCATCCTGACC
>JAYPYM010000210.1:285-7723 GCA_038135915.1 Gammaproteobacteria bacterium | reverse complement strand
TACGAGATGTGTATTCCAATCTAGTTGACTTTGTTGGTACTAAAACCAGCGAAGCTACGCTAAGTCGAGAGGCTGCTTATACGCTGTTTGAACGAGCTCGGTCTGAAAGAGAAGCTGTTTCAGGTGTTAATATCGATGAAGAAGCTGCAAATGTATTAAGATATGAGCAAGCCTACAATGCCTCCGCACAATTGGTGTCTGTTGCAAGGTCGCTGTTTGATACTTTGCTGGGCGCTGTGAGAAGTTAGCTTTTTGGACGAATATGTTTTCAATGTTAGGCGATAAAGGTCAGTTTACATGAGGATCTCAACCACTGAAGTATTTAATACAAGTCTAAACAAAATGACTGAGATTCAGGGTTCTCTCACTGAACTTCAAACTCAAATTTCTTCAGGTATTAGAATTCAAAAACCTTCCGATGACCCTGTTGGTTCCTCACAATCACTGAAGTTGCAAGAAGAAATATCTATCAATGATCAGTACAATGCTAACATTCAATATGCGCAAAGCCGTAATGAAATCATGGATAATATTTTCGATGGTGTGATTAAAGTTATACAAAGGCTACGAGACTTGGCAGTGCAGGCTAGTAATGATACCTATAGTGATACTGATCGAAGAAGTTTCGCTACAGAGATTCGCTCGCTACAATCTGAATTACAGGGGCTGATGAATTCCAAAGATGGCACGGGCCAATATTTGTTTTCTGGTTATCAAGGGCCTTTGGCTCCGTTTGTAGAGCGCCTCTCTGGTGGTTTTGATTACGTTGGCGATGATGGGCAGCGAGAAGTACAAATTTCTGCCTCTTCTTTTGTGCCGGTGAGTGACTCCGGTAAAGAGCTTTTTGTCAACATTCGCTCCCAAGAACCTGTGGTGGCAACCAGTGCAGGGGAAACGAATGATGCAGACTCAACCGCAAGCATATCAGTTGGTAGAATTTTAAACCAATCTTCATTTGAGTTGGCATACCCTGAAGACTACGTGATCACTTTTGGTGACCCGCTGAGCAACCAAAACAGGCGTACATACACGGTAACGCGTGCCAGCGATGGTGCCTACGTGCAAGGCTCAGAACCACCAGGTTATCTAGTAGATGTGACCTATCAGCCTGGTGATCCGATCCAATTTAATGGTATTGAGGTTAGAATTTCTGGAGACCCGGTGGCTGGAGATGTATTTTTCGTTGAGTCCTCAACAAACCAAAATCTACTCAACATTGTTGAGCGCTTCGCATTGGCGTTGGAAACTTCTGAAGGTAATGGCGAAGTTTTGATTACAGAACCAGAGCTAATCGGTAGGGCAACCCCAGCTAGACCCACACTCAGTAATGCGGGTAATTATGTCGCTGCGCAATCAGTTACGGTCATCGGTGATGACGGTACGCAACAAACTTTAGCAATTGCAGAAAATCAAAGCGCAGATGCTATTGCGACTGCCTTGAATACGCTAACCGGTATTACAGCTAGTGCTGCAGCAACTCAAGCAACCATGGATTTTCGGACCACTGCTGGTAATGAAGGTGATATTATAAATTTTGATATTAATGGCTTCGCTATTAGTGCAACAGTGGGTACAAACAACGCTACTACCTATACCAATATTGACACAGCCTTAACCGCAGCTTTGGGTGGTACACTTAGTTTTGTCAATAATGGGAATGGCACCTTCACCTTCACGGAATCAACTGGAGCCGACATAGGTATCTCAAACTTTGAAGTGGTGGATTTCCCTAATGTTCAGCTAACAGCTACGTCTGGGTTTGGTATAGGAGATCAAATCCAGTTTACGTTAACGGGTAGTAATGGGGAGACTGTGAATGTTGATTATATTGTTGCCACCGGGGATAACGATGAGCTATTTACTGAATTGGCTGCAGATGTAGCGCTGGCTGGCCTAGGTGCTGTGTTTAGCGTTACTCAGGCCGCGGCTGGAGACCCACCACAGTTACGTTATTTGGGCGATACAGATGGGGATGCGAATATCGCAGTGACTGGGTTAACCGATAATGGTGCTGATGATGTGGTCATTGATCTTACGATGAATGCTGGGACTCAAGCTACTAATAGTTTGTCCGGTGCTAGTGTGACGCGAATTCAAAACGGTATAGATGTAGACATTGCTGCTGTTGAAAGAGTCTCCACAGTGGGGTATTCCGGTGCGATTGGTGACCCTGTAACCTTAAGGGATGGTACCAATGACTCAAGTGCTGTAGCAGCGCGCCTCACGGTTACAGCTCAAGATGGTTACCAAATTTCGGCGAATGTTGAATCTCGAAATGGGGGAGTCATTCGGAATCAAACCTTGGAAGAGGGCATTGTTGACCAGTTAAATGACGCACTGGGTAGCACCATATCTAATTTAGATAATGCGATCGAGAATGTTCTTCAGGCCCGTTCAAGTGTGGGCTCACGCTTGGTTATGTTAGAGACATCATTAGATTTAAATGAAGGTGTCAATCTGGAGTTGAACTCATTTCTGTCAGAAATTAGAGATTTAGATTATGCAGAGGCTTTGACAACATTAAATTTACATACGCTGATCTTGGAAGCCTCTCAAAACTCTTTTGTAAGAATCACTCGGCTTTCTTTATTTAATTTCTTATAATAGTATGAAGGGAGTTAGCTAATGTTAGTTTGGTGATATACGAATAATGAATAAAAATGTACTCAAGATATATAAATAACAGTCGATGTATATATTAATATTGCAAAAGAGGTAAATAGTATGACCAAATTAGCTGCTGCCAGTAACGCTTACCAACAAACCCATGCGTATGCAAAAGCAGAGGAAGCGACACCGCATGAATTAATTACCATGCTGTTCGATGGAGCTTTAGAAAGAATACTATCGGCCAAAGGGGCTATGGAAGCAAATGATGTTGTTGTAAAAGGGATGCTAATTAGTAAAGCCATCACTATTATCAGCGGGTTGAAAGCTTACCTTGATTTAGAAAAGGGTGGAGAATTGGCGCAGAATCTGATGCAACTCTATGACTATGCGGAAGAAAAGCTATTTGAGGCCAACTTCCAGAATGATCAAGCACTATTGGATGAAGTCGCGCAGATCATCACCACGCTAAAAGAAGGTTGGGTTGGTATGGCAGTTGAGAATACGGGGAAAATCCAATAAACAGTTCGATACGCTCGAGGTGAGACGTGAGATTAATAGAAGATATCATTGCAATCACCGATAAAATGATTGCCTTTGCAGAGCAGGGTGATTGGGAGCAAATGATAGAACAACAGCAAAAGAGGCAGCCGCTCTACGAAGAATTTCTGAAAAAATTCGATTCGGAGCCTCACGTATTTACCGCAGAGCTTTTAATGAATCTGAAAGAGAAAAATGACACATTAGTACAGCTTTCCTCTGACCTTCGAGATGAATCAAAAGAGGCCCTAACAAAACTGCGTAGCAGGAAAAAAGTAGCTAATGCGTACCATAATGTAAAGTAGGTATGCCGTTGAAATAGCATGTGAAAAACTACTTTTCGGCTGGCGCTGCTTGGTTTGTAAAGAATATAGCTACATAGCGATCTCGACCAAATGGATCACCATTAGAATCTTCGCCAGGTTCGATGCTATCATTCGTGAACGTTGTCATTAGTTTTGCACCCTGCTCTCCCATTAAGTTTGATATACCTATAAAAAAATCCCGTTCATGTTCGCTAAATGTTGTCATTAATAGTACTGCATTAGAACGTCGAGCTAGCATACTGGCTTCGACAAATATTTCCTGCCATAGTTTTTTGTTTGAAGAGGGCTCGGGATGCCTCATAGTAATTAAGTCAAACTCTGCCGGGAACTCAAGATTCCTCGCATCTTTTTTATAGAATAAGGTATTGTTATTTTGTTCAACGGCAGCTATATTCTGGAACCTGGGCGTATAATCTACAGCTTTAATGTGGCATTTTTTGCCAAGGATACTCCTGTAAATCGGAATATCTTCACCATATCCGCAGGCGATAGTTAAGATACGAGGGCTGTGAGTTGTACTTGAAGGGACTAGTTTGCTTTTGTATTTGTTTAAGCTTTTCAAGCACGGGTGGAAAAGAACGCCGGCTTTCTGATATGCTTTTAATGAAACTATAGCTCATTCTATTAGAAGCCGAACCGCTTTGTTGTTTATTCTTGCTTAGTGTACAGCCCATAAACTTACCCTTGTTATCTATATTTGAATACGAATTGTTTGGAGTTTATCTTCCAGGTTTATTCCATTAAAAGTTTGCTGATCAGTACCGGTTATCATACGATAATATTCGAGCGTATAAAACTTTTTGATCTGTGAAGTTTGATGTTTGGAGGTTAATGGGTTGCTGATCAGCTTGATAATGTGTTTAAGTCTAGTGACACGAAGTGCTGTTGATGCATCGGTGGTTTGTGTAAGGGGCTCATTTGATTCTTTAAGTAATCAGGCTTTCGCGAATTTAAGTGGGCTATAATTTCCGAAATAATTGAGAACGAAATTTCTGTCGCGTTGTTTGCGCCAATATCTAAACCTATCGGCGAGTGGATTTCTTCCAGCTTGGATTTGGGCATTGGGATGTCGGACTCTTGCCAATAGTGTATTAGCCTGTTTGTTCTCGCTTTAGGGCCAAGCACGCCGATATAATCAAAATTCAGATTGACCAAGGCGGGGATCAGTTTAGCATCCCTCAATATATTGTGAGACATGATGACTGCAATACTGCCGTTGGGTGGATTAAATGTTTTTAGAGCCTGCAAGTCATCAAGGTTAATGATATGTGTTGCTGCAGGAAATCTTTCTCTGTTGGCTAACCTTTGTCGTCGATCCACCAAGTAAAGATCCCACCCCATGCTTGCCGCTTGCTGTGCAACGGGAATTGCATCATCGCCCGCGCCGAACAGGTAAAGGCATCGAGCGGGGTGAATGGGTTCAATCAGGACATCAAAAAAAAGATTGCTGTTTTTTGAATCGACGAAAGAATGACAGCTTGCTGGACCCTTTGGGTTTGTAACCTCACCAAGTGCTTGCACTAGGAGGGTTTTAATTGGCTCTGGTATGTTTGTAGCGACAGGGTGCTCTGACCTGTGACACATACGCTTGCCTTGAAGTGATTTAAAGTCAGGACTACACCGATAAATAGTTAATAAGTTTAGACTTTCTTTACGCTTAACTATGTCTTGCATCATTTTTATTGGGCATAGTGGGTGATCCTTACAGATTTCTTCTAATAGTATATGTACAACGCCACTGCACCCGGTGGTAAAGGGTCCCTCGAGTGATCCGATATCTTCATCATCTTCTATTCGTGTGTCATAGGTTAGCAGGGCAGGGCCTTGCTCTAAATGCCACCAGCATTTTTGAAGCAAATCTTTTTCTAAGCATCCACCACTGATACTACCAGCATGATCAAGGCTCTCGGTGATGAGCATGCGGGCACCTGGGCGATGATAGGTAGAACCTTGTACTTCAACGACAGTCGCCATTGCCAGCCGTTGATCACCTCGGGCTAGCAGTTGTTGATAATTGGAGAGGATATGGCGAAGGGAGTGCAATTAAAGAAACTCCCCAGCCATTGTTTGCCGTTCGCGCAGTGTTACCGAATGACCAAGTAAAATGCTGCACCACCTCGAATAATCCTTAATAACAGTTGTTCCCCTGTTTGTTCTATTTCCTTTTTGAACTCTTTAATGTTACTGACTTTTTGGTGATTAACCATGATGATGACGTCATTCACTCTTAGACCAGCATAGCTAGCTTCGCTATTGGGTTCAATGTTGGAGACCAGCACACCCTTGTTCTCTTTAGTGTTAGAAAAGGTTGCACCACTGAGGCGTTTATCTGGCATTGGGTTATTTTTAGGTTTACCTGCCGTAGACCAAACTTTGCTTGATTCGCCTATCGTTACCTTGATTGTTTTCTCTTTAGTATCTCTGATTAGAATAACATCAACCTTTTCGCCAATTCGACGTAGCCCAATGTTGTTCCTAAGTTCGGAGGTATTCGTGATGACCTTTTTGTCGATGCCGATAATAATATCCCCTGCCTTTATACCACTTGCCTGGGCAGGTGAACCTTCTCTAACTTCAGACACCAGTACACCTTTTTGATTTTTATCCAATTTAAATGCTGCAGCTAGGTCTGAAGACAGGTCTTGAATGATGATACCGAGCTGCCCACGTTGAACTTCCCCATGCTCTAGAATTTGATCTGTCACTGATCTTGCCATATTCATTGGAATTGCAAATCCAATGCCTACGTTACCACCAGCTGGCGCAATAATTGCAGTGTTGATCCCGATGAGCTCTCCTTTTAGGCTTACTAGCGCCCCCCCTGAGTTTCCTGGGTTGATGGATGCATCCGTTTGAATGAAGTTTTCATAGCCTTCAAGCCCTAGGCCTGATCGTCCTAATGCAGATACAATACCAGTGGTAACGGTTTGGCCTAACCCAAAGGGGTTGCCGATGGCTGCAACGTAGTCGCCGACTCGTAGCTCGTCAGAATTTGCTAATGGGATATCTATCAGGTCTTTTGCTTTTATTTTAAGTACCGCTAAGTCGACTTCAGGGTCGCTGCCCAGCAGTTCAGCAGTAAAGTTTCGCCCATCAAGTAGCCCGACTTCAATTTCATCCGCGCCATCTATGACGTGATGATTAGTGATAACGATGCCTTTCTTAGCATCAATAATGACACCTGAGCCAGCAGCTCTAGACCGTTTTTGCTTCGGTTGTTGGTGTTGATAGTTATCAGGTATATTGAAAAAATGTCTGAAAAAGGGATCGTTAAATAGTGGGTTATTATTTTGAGCTCGTTTGGTGAAGGTAGAAATATTCACGACTGAAGAGCTAACTTTTTTAAGCATGGGTGCTAAAGAAGGGTATGTACCCTTGGTAGCGCCGTCCTCGGATTGTGCCTGCTGAGGCAAAAAAGGAATGGCAGCATAGTTGGTATTGGTCAGGATCAGTGCGAACAATAAGAATGTTAATTTATAAGCGTAAGCTAGCGATTTCCCACTAATGATGCCAGCCGCACAGTCGCTCATTAATGCTGAGGTAGATGGGGTTTTATATCGCCTGTGTTTTTGCATTTAGCATGACTCCATATCTATATTTCAAAGTATTAGTTTTTCAAATTGCTTAGACAGCTTGGCTGGTTATGGTTCCTTCGTTGGGGTTAATCCAGCCGATTTTGCCACATATTTCTTGCCAGTTCCTCGGCATCTTTTGTATTGAGTGCCAGATCATAGCTTCTTAAAGCAACTGCAACTGTAGCAATTACTGCCGCTTCTCCATAAATGTCGTTCTCTCTAGCTTGCCAGACTTGATTTAAAGTTTCCAATTCTAGTTTATTAGGTTTAACTTGTCTTTTTTCAAGCAGCTTTGGCCATTTTTCGTCAATTTTCTGCCCTGAGAAAACGTTCTGTATGAGTGTTTCTGATTCTGGGCTTCGCTCGAATTCACCGCCTTCACCCTTAAGT
>JAYPYM010000210.1:0-275 GCA_038135915.1 Gammaproteobacteria bacterium | reverse complement strand
TACTGCAACTTGGTTGTAACCTTGTTTGTAGATTTGCCCGAGTCGTTGGTTGGCCATTTGGTGGATCGGTTTGTAGCCAGGGTGAAAGATACTTTGCAGCGATACTTTAGCGTTAAAGGGGTTCAGCAATCGAGTGAGTGTGTGCACTGGAGAGCGTAAGCCTAGTATATTTCTGTAGTGTATAATATCATCGAGTTGTGGGCACAGGTATTTTAATGGGCAGTAGACGACTTTATGTTGGTCTAAGATCTGGCTTATTTGAGATAAGTCACCCT
>JAYPYM010000209.1:7617-7936 GCA_038135915.1 Gammaproteobacteria bacterium | reverse complement strand
TGGAGACATTGGGTGCGTAAGCCTAATAGGGATTTTGGTGGTCGATCGGCTTTGGATCGAATGCTTGCTGGGCGCGTTGTAGACTTAGTTGATGTGCGCAGGTACTTAGACGGGTGGCGAGGCGAACATTATGCGTAAACAGGATTTACATAGTGATTCCTACCGCCTCATACCAAGTCATTTTCCGCCTATCTCCTTATTCGAAAACTTGCTTGAACCAGAAGAGCTTGAAGCCGCTTTTGCATTAGAAAGCTTAACCAATGACCGCTTACAGGATGAAGTTGGGCGTATCGCACTGGTTTCGAATGAGGATCGTGTA
>JAYPYM010000209.1:0-7572 GCA_038135915.1 Gammaproteobacteria bacterium | reverse complement strand
TGGGACCATGTTCGTCTGTGATTATGGCTGCATTCACTCATGTTGGTATTGAGAGTAGATTTACAAAAGGGCAGTATGGTGTTTATTACGCTGGATTGACTATGGATACTGCGATAGCAGAATCCAAATTCAGCAGAGCTCGCCTTCTGAGTGCTACAGATGAACCGCCTCAAGTAGTGACGATGCGTTGTTATCACTGTGTGGTGAAAGCAGCCCTTGTTGATCTGCGAGAAGAGGACGAGGTACATCAGCCAGACAATTTTAGCTTTGCCCAAGCGATGGGTGAAAAGCTAAAGCGGATGAATGAGTTTGGTATGTTATACAAGTCAGTGCGACATTCCAGTGGTGAGTGTATCGCAATTTTACGTCCTCCAGCGCTAATCCCTCCAACTATTCAGGCAGGGCATTACCAGTTTCATTGGGACGGTAGTAAGATTGCTCATGTACTCAGTGTGTCGGAGTTTGCTTGATTTAGATTCTATCAGCTATTTGTTGTCATCTTGGCGGAGGCTATATTCGCTTGTTAGCATGTATTTTTTCAATGCATCACCGATAATAGTAGGGGTAACCGGTTTTGCTACATGACCGTCCATTCCAGATGAAAGGCATTTTTCTACGTCCTCTGATGTACTGTTAGCACTAACTGCGATGATTGGGATGTGTCCGCTTTCGAGCTTTCGTATTTCCCTTGTTGCATCAAAGCCATTCATCACTGGCATTTGACAGTCCATGAGTATGGCGTTGTATTTATTTTCTTCGAATAGGTCGACTGCTTCTTTACCATTTTTTGCTAAGTCTGTTGTAATCCCCATTTTTTTTAAAATTCCGATTAGAATAATATGGTTAACGGTATTGTCTTCAACGACCAAAATGTGTTTTCCATCGAAGAGATTTGTAGCTGGTGAGCTTGAGGCGCCGACCCCTTCCTTCTCAGCAACTTCCTTCTCAGCAACTTCCTTTGGTTGGTGAAGTAATGCTTCTTTAAGCGGTTGTTTTTTGCTAATGGGAAAGCCCAATCGAATAGTAAACTCACTACCTTTATCAGGTGCGGAAACCAGCGTAAGATTACCACCCATTAAACGAACTAAATGATTACATAAACTGAGGCCAATGCCTGAACCTTCTGTTTGACGGTTAAAAAACTCTTCAATTTGCTCAAAATCATTGAATATCTTGTCTTGCATATTTGTATTGATACCTACGCCGGTATCTGAAACGCAGATTTGGATACTCGCAGTAGAGTTTGTGATTTCTATTGTAGAGATTTTAACTGATACACTGCCTATCTTGGTAAATTTAAACGCATTATCAATTAGCTCAGTTAATGTTTGGTCTAAACGAGATGGATCGGCAAGTACAATAGGCAATGGTTTCTTGGGTAAGCTAAGTCGATAATCTAGTTGCTTGGACTTAGCCTGCTCTAAGAAACGGTTAAACACTGATTGTGCTAGATTCTCAATTGCAAGAGGCTCGCGTTGTAGTTTCACAGATCCGGTTTTAAGTTCATTTAGATTAATAATGTTAGATATTTGATGCAGCAAACGATCTGTTGATAGTTGCGCTGAGTATAAATAGTTAGCATCTTCTTTAGGAAGATTGGACTTGTTAATCAGGTTGAGTGACCCCAGCATGCCATTTAGCGGGGTTTTTAATTCATGGCTGATTTTATTTAGGAAGTCCTGCTTGTGTTTGTTTGCAACCTGTAGCTCCATTAATGTCTGATCAAGATCCGCTTGAGCCATATTAGCCTTCTCTTTCAGGGTTTTTTGATGTTGAGTGACGTCTGCAAGCTTATTCGCTAGTTGGTGATCTAATTCAGACTGAGTTTGATCGATCATTTGCTTGATGATTGCGTGGCTAGCGGAAAGTTCATAGACCGATTGCATTTGAATACGGTGTTCGAAACGTAGGTAAAACCAGATCGCACCAAGATAGCAAATGCCTGTTATCAAGGGTGCCCATTGATTGACTGATTGAAACCAGTCAATCGGGCTAGTATGCCAAATTAAAAAAGTCAGGGTGCCAATGATCATGCATCGTGTGGCTTGAGCGAGTAATTTAAAGGCATTTTTGCCCTTAACCCAGATGATTCGAATTGCGAATGTAATGACTGCAAGCTGTATAATAGCCCCGATCATTTGTCCTTTCGGGAGTGCCATAGAGAGGATGAATCCCACTATGAGTATGGTTAATAAGGCTTTAAATCGGGTTTGTTTTTTCTTGGTTATCTTTGCTGCTGCTACGTATAAATAGGCAAACCAGCTAATCATGGCGGTTCCTAAAGCAATATAAACTACTTGGCTATTGTTAGAGTTTCTTTCCAAGATCAGTAGATGAGAAAAGATGGTGCATGTACTAATCAAGAAAATGATAATCATGATATTCTTGGCAATAGGGAAGTCCGACAGGTTTTTTCGGTCAGGCCTTTCTGTAGTCAGCATGAATAATTTTGTCAGCGTCATGCAAATGAACAGAAGGAATATCATTTGCGCGAGGGTGTAGCCCTCAAACTCCAAGAGCTGATATATGGCAGTATTTAAGGTCTTAGGTTCAACCATCGTTTGCTAGGTCCATCTAGCTATTCTTCACTTGCTATAGATGTCGTGATGATGTCCAGTCTTCATCTCTTATTTCCTAGCAGCCTTATGTACTTTAGAGTATAGATGAGTAAGGCTAAGGGTAAAATCAGTAGAAAGGTCTCTCAAGTGAGGTGGGTTGGGTTTTAAATCTTTTATGTAGCCAGAGATACTGTTCTGGGCAGTTTGTTAATACTGATTCTAGCCAGGCATTATAGTATCTAGCATCTCGTTGGGGGTTGCCTGACGGTATGTCAAGTGGCGGGTGTATGGTGATGACCCAGCAATTGTTTGATCCGTTCCGAAAATAAGAGAAAGGTAGCACATCCGCTTTTCCCGTTTTTGCTAACCATGTGAGTGTTGTAATGTTTGCACAGGGTACACCAAAGAATGTAGTAAATGCAGCATGTTTGGGGCCATAATCTTGATCTGGTGCGTACCACAAAATGCCGCCGGATTTCAAAACCTTCACGAACCCCCTAATATTTTTTTTGTCGATCGCATTCGTGCAAAACTTTTGTCTTCCTTGCATCATGGTCTCGTTTAACAGGGTGTTATTGAGGGGACGATAAGTGACGTTTAAATCTATAAATAGAGAGCTTAGAGCGCCAGCCAAGTCAAGCATAGTAAAGTGTGCACCAGCTAGGATAGCGCCTTTACCTTCCAGTTGTGATTTTTTTAGGTGCTCTAGCCCCTTGAATTCAACTTTATTTCGATACTTGCTCATTGGTTTAAACCAGGCGATAGCTGTTTCTATTAGCCCGATCCCATTGGCTTCAAAGATTCTTTTTATAAGAAACACTTGTTCTATAGGGTGTAGTTGAGGGAAGCAAACTTGAACGTTAGTTTTAACAATATGTCGTCTAGATCTTGCAAAAATATATAAAGCTTTACCCAAGGCCTTTCCTATCCTCAGCTGTAGCCACCAAGGCAGCCAAGCTAGGATGTAGAGCACCGAAATGAACACCCAGATACCCCAATATTTGGGGTGGCAAAATTGCTTTTGCCAAATGCTATACTGTCGTTCCATCTGCGAAATTAAGTTATAATTGTTTCAATAAACTCTACAGCTTTTTCTGTAGAGATCATTTCTTTATGATCATCTGACCGACGTCGATACTCCAGCTCATTATTGGCTAAAGACTTTTCTCCGACAATGATTTGATGAGGGATTCCAATTAGTTCCATGTCTTTAAATTTAATACCAGGCCTTTCGTTCCTGTCGTCATATAGGACTTCAACACCAGAAGCTGAAAGTGACGTATATAGCTTTTCACAACATGCGCTGACCGCTTCTGATTTTCTATTGTTGATGCCGATAATAACTATCTGGTAGGGCGCCAAAGAGGTCGGCCATCGTATACCTTTTTCATCATAATTTTGTTCAATACAGGATGCTACGATCCTCGACACCCCAATACCGTAACAGCCCATATAAAGATGTTGAGGTTGGCCTGTCTCACTCAATGCTGTAGCCTTGAGTGCTTCACTGTACTTAAGGCCAAGCTGGAATATATGCCCAACTTCAATGCCGCGTTTAATGGTTAAGTTGCCTTTGCCATCTGGTGACGGTTCGCCCTCACAAACATTTCGAATATCTGCTGTTTCAAATGGACCTACATCTCTCTGCCAGTTTGTATTTTTCAAGTGCATATTCGTCTGGTTTGCGCCGCAGACAAAATTAATCATCGTTGCAGCACTGAGATCTGCGATGATTGGGATCTGCAGGCCAACAGGTCCGATTGAACCGATTTCAGCCCCCGTAAGCTTCTTGATTTCCTCTTCAGTTGCAAAGGTGAGAGGAGAAAAAACACCTTGCAGCTTTTCGGCTTTTATGGCGTTGAGTTCGTGGTCACCACGCAATATTAGCGCTACAAGATGATGATTGTCTGAGCTTTCTTTGTTGTCGCTATTTTCACCTTTGACAATCAGCGTTTTTACCGTTTGCTGGGGTGAAATATTTAAAAGGTTGGATACCTCTTCTATTGTCTTAGCGCCTTTTGTTTCCACTTTTTCTAATGGTAGAGGTGCTACGTCTGAAGGTTCTGCCGGATGAGCTGCTTCAGCCAGTTCTATGTTAGCTGCGAAGCTACTGCCATCGCTAAACACAATAGCGTCTTCACCTGAGTCTGCAAGAACATGAAATTCGTGAGAGTGCTGACCACCGATGCTGCCGGAGTCTGCTGCTACAGCTCTAAATTCTAATCCCATTTTAGTGAAGATTCGATGGTAGGTATCGAACATGGTTTCGTAGGTCTTTGCCATGCATTCTGGTGTCATATGGAAAGAGTATGCGTCTTTCATGATAAATTCTCTTGCACGCATCACACCAAATCTAGGTCTGATTTCATCTCTGAATTTAGTTTGAATTTGGTAGCAATTAATCGGTAACTGCTTATAGCTTTGTATCTGGTTTCGAATAAGGTCTGTTATGACCTCTTCGTGTGTTGGACCAAGGCAGAATCCTCGTTTGTGTCGATCCTTGAATTTCAGTAGCTCTGGGCCGTAATCCTCTAACCGCTTGGACTCCTCCCATAATTCGGTGGGTTGAACCATAGGCATCAGTACTTCTAGAGCACCACTATTATCCATTTCTGTTCTTACGATCTCAGTTACTTTGTTTAATACTCGTAACCCCAGTGGTAACCAGGAATATAAACCGGATGCAAGCTTTCTGATGAGGCCTGCTCTGAGCATTAGCTGGTGGCTAATCACTTCTGCATCGGCCGGTTTTTCTTTTAATGTTGCGATTAGCGTTTTGCTGCAGCGCATGTAACACCTCTAGGTATGGAGTGGGCGGCTTATTTTAGTTGCGATTTTGGAAAAAGTATAGAGTATGATGGATATTCATATCCTATCACAAATAAACTTTGATCATGCTTGACTTACAATGCCTGGTTATAGGTCTAGGTAATGTTAAATAAGAAGTGATGAAGCAGCATGGACTCTTAATATTTCAACGGTTTCAAAGAGAACAAATAGTGGTAGGTTATTGAGTAGTAAGAGTTTGTTGAGTAATGGTAGGTTGTTGAGGTTAATATATATGTCACCCTGTTTGTACAGGGTGACATATTATATTGTCCGCCTTAAACTGCCATGTCTTTAAGCTTTTTCAACGGTCTTACTTTGACAATATTACGTGCAGGTTTTGCCTTAAATACGGTTTCTTCACCAGTAAAGGGGTTGATACCTTTACGTGCTTTAGTTGCTGGCTTGTTTTGTACAATAATTTTAACTAGACCAGGTAGGGTGAATTGACCGATTGCTTTCTTCTTAACATGTCGCTCGATGACTACTGAGAGCTCATCCAGTACAGATTGTACTTGTTTTTTTGACAACTCAGTTGCTGTCGCTATCTCAGTCAGCATTTCTGTTTTCGTCATAGCGGATTTAACGCCAGTCACTCTGCGGGCAGGCGCACTTGCCTTAGCCTTTGTAGTTTTAGTGGCTGTCTTTTTTGTCGCTGCCTTCTTGGCAGTTGTCTTTTTCACAGTCTTGCGTACCGCCTTTTTGGTGGTTTTAGTCGGAGCCATATTTAAACCCTTCTAAAAAAATAGGAAATTGATTTAGTTTTGGTAATGTTCTTGGAAGTGCGAATTGCACAAAATCACATACGACTCTTATTTTAGACATAAATTATCGGGTGAAAAGAAAATTTTTGTCTTTTTTTTAATTTTTTTTAAAAAAACTTTTGAAAGGTCAGATTTTAATGGTTGAGCAATATTTCCAGGACCCACTTGGAGCCAAGGAAGCCTAAAAGCAATAAACCATAACCAATAAAAGTTCCCTTTATCGCTTTGGTGCCTCGGATACCAAAATATTTGCGTGAGATCAATAGTCCGGTGAAGATAAACCATGCAATCATCGTAAACACTGATTTGTGCGCAACCTTTTGCGCGAAAATGTCTTCTAGGAAAATGAAGCCAGAGATGATAGATAATGATAGTGAGATCGTGCCCAGTGTGATGATTTCAAATAATAAAGATTCCATTGTTTGGAGTGGTGGTAATGATGATAAAACACCGGATGTTTGGTGAGCTTTTAACTTGGCGTTTTGTATAGACAGCAGTGCAGCTTGCACTGCAGCCATTAGCAGAAGGCTAAAGGCAACTATTGAGCTGAGAATATGTAAGTTAGTGCCCATGGTTAATCTGCCTGGCTGATAGGTTGTTTGCCAGACCATCGGTAGGGTGTTAGCAATCACTTCAAGTGGTAGTAATGTCAGTGCGAGGTAATAGACGGGTCTGCGATTAAAGAAAAGTACTGTTAGGGTAATACAGGTGAAAAATGCAAATAGAATTGCATGGGGTAGCCTTAAATCTAAGCCGTCAGCTGTTATGACAGCCGTTATGGTTGCGTATGCTTGGAACACGACACCAGCAGTGATTAGCCAGAGAAAGAAGGGTTTGGTGGTCGATTGGATAGGATTTGGTTGATCTTTGATCATTTTTAGCCATGCTGCAAAATAACATGCACTGCTGATGAGAAGTGAGAGATTAAGCATGTAGTCCATCGGACAGCCTCATTGATTAAGAATGTTTACTCTTTTTTGCGCTTGAATCGTGTTATTAGCAGTAGTAATGAAATGTTGTGCTGTTATGGCTGAATATCAAAGCCCAATGATACACGTGAAACTAAAAAGCGTAAAATTTTAGCTTAGGTGCGGTTGAAAAAATATCTTTTGGCCCCAACTTACATCAACTGAAGAGAATTTAGGGTTATTTTAGGGGTGAATATGACAACAGAGGGTTCTACTGACATACCGTTAAATACAGAAGCTGATGAAGTGGATGTGCAATCTTCTGAGAGCGATAAAACAGATAGTCTGGATCAAGTTATCTCCAATGGTAACGAAAACCCAGACATTTCCGAGTCTAGAGAACAATCGGAAGCAGATTTAACTGACGTTGAGCCAGGAGGTGTTGAACCTGGTATGTCTAATGCTGTATTGGTCGAGTTGACAGAGGCATTATCTACTGCCCGTGCTGCTGAGTCA
>JAYPYM010000208.1:1744-7947 GCA_038135915.1 Gammaproteobacteria bacterium | reverse complement strand
GTCTAGAGAACTGAGATAATCAATGTAACTTTCGGAATAAGTGTTTCCTTCAACACCAGAAACAAGATAATTTGGCCTCCCTGCTTCAACCCAAGTTTCCCACCTATCCAGTAGACCTTCGGGTAAAGATGCTGCAAAATTCTCAGGTATTACACCACCGTTTTGCGCCGCCACGTAGTCAAGAACCTTGTAATATTCAGCCTCAATTTTGCTAAGGTTATAGCCATAAACGTATTGATCGTTATGCCGCATTATCATTTCACGAGCATATCCCTCATAACTCTCCGAGTTCAATTTAGCCTCTGCTGCGGTAAGCATTTCATTTGCAGATGTAAACTCAGCCCCCAGATCAAGGCCCATGATATGACCAAGTGCAAGAGGTCCATGTTCCTCAACGTATAACTCGAACTTTTCAACAAAGTCTGCTCTAAGGGCCCCGATGTCTACTTCTTGCCCGGGCGCTAAGCCCAGTTCCCTTTCTAATCCTCTGACCAGATTTTCAAGATTCCTTTTTTCGTGAGCAGGAAGGTCTCCGTTTTCAAGAGCTGTCCTGGCATCTATCAGGTCCAAAGTAGCTATGTATTCAATCAATGCACCTGCCACCTCATTAAGCTGTTCGAGATGACCCCATAGTGAATTCAGACCTTCGGTCAATTCTATTCCGAGTTCACCCACCATTGTGCCTAGCTCGGTCTCACTAATTCCTCCGACTACTCCAAAGAAAGCTGTAGACAATGCTTGCCCACTCCCTGGCTCCATCATATAGATCTGGCCGTTATCTAAAACCACAGCGATACCCTGAGGGACACCATTATCGTCCACAACAACCATCCAATCTTGAATCTCATTGGCAGTGATCGCCCCTCCTGTGGCTTCGGCTATACTAGTTTTAATAGACTCGAAATAAGTTCCTCCTATTAACCGCCCTTTATCATCGAACTCTGCGTCAAACAATAAATCATCGAGCTGTGCATTGTAAACGCCTTGGGCGGCTTCTAAGGCAGCAGCCTTTGCTTCAGCGGAATCAGTAATGGTTTCGATCTCAACCGAAATGGAATGTAGTTTCATCGTTTGAATGGCTTGAGTGCCGCTAGCTAAGCTCTCTGCGGCTACATTGAGTGTCATTTAACTTCTCCTAGACTTCTATTGTATCTCTCCTATATTTCAAATCTAATAGCAATAATTATTATTTTAGCTACTACCCACCGCGGTTATATTATACTAGACGGTTTTGATTATCGGTTTAATTCATGTAACGAAATTTTAGCTTTGATTTCATCTTACGAAACAAAAAGTAATACACAACCTATCTTCTCTAAGACTTGACAATATGGGGAAGGTTCAATACTTTTTCTTAGTTGGTGGTAGGTGTTAATCGAAAATATACACCCAGTTTCTAACAATCCTAAAACAGTGTAACTGATTCATCACCTGCATCTGGATTAAGCAAAGAGGTGATTTGACATGCAGATGAAATAATCATTTTGGACCCGTCGTATATATTCGTCGCGGTCTTGGATACAAAAATCTCAGCAAACCATTTCTGGACATCAACTACAAAAGATTTCATTAGATCAAGTAAAATATTGGAAAGCTGTTCCGTAGTCGCTGTATGAATTAGATCTGCAATTTCAGTAATTGCCAAAGCAACATCGGTAAATTCAACTAAAAAGAATATTCCGTCCGATATCTCGCGTAGTTTCAGCTCAATATTGTCTAAATGATAAGAGGCTCTTGCATCTGTAATAAGGGCGTCAATCTCTGACTCAACATACTGTAAATTCTCTATTAGCGTTGAAATTTCTGATTCGGACAACCTTTCCTCTTCCAAATATTGCGTCGCGCTGACAGTGAGTTCATGGCTCTCAGAGTCAGAAGTAGAAGCTGCATCATTTGAAGTAAGATCTTTAATTTCCATTTTATTAGGTAGAGTTGAAGTATACAGCTTGGCATTGTTCTTCAAATCCTTAACCAGATCATCTCCTTGACTCTTAGTCTCATTAAAACTCAATTTACCCGTCGACAAATCATGTATAAAGCATCTTACTTTTTCATTAACAGACTTTATATCTTTATTTCTATTCATGAAAGTTGTTAAGTCTCGTTGAGTAGAAATAAAATATAAGATCTTATTATTTTCGTCTCTAATAGAGGATATATCCCAAGCAAATGGATAACAGGTTCCATCCTTCCTATAGTTCTGGGAGGTACCACGAAAGGAACCTTTTGACTTTAAAGTGGCGCCTAATTTTTTTAATACGGCCCTATTGCTATTAGGCCCTTGGAAAATTTTAGGGCTCTCTCCAACGAGCTCCGCGAGTGAGTAACCTGTAGAAGTACAAAATGCTTTATTCGCATAGACAATCTTATAACCACCATCTAAATGGCCCGCATCAGTCACTAAAATAGGCGTTATTGAATTAGTAAACACCTGTTTTAATAAATTTACTGGCTTTAGGCATGAAAGCATCTGGGAGAGGAATAAGGTTTCCTCTAAATCATCCTGCATATTTCAGCTCTTCCTTTCTTTCTTTCTTTTGCGACAAGCGTCTAATTATCAAAAAAACGAATATTACAAATAGTCTATTGGAAAATTATAGATGCTAAGTTAAGGATGATGAATAGCGGGTCATTGAATTTTAATTGATTTCTATTTGATATCTATTTTCGCTTTATTCTGACAATATTCCCTTAATTGAAAGAAACCGCAGTATACGCAGTTACAGACCCAAAGATGATACCCAATGCATTACAGAAAAGAATTGGCCAATCCTTTTTCTCCTTCAACCATGCATACATCACCCAACAAGTACAGTTTAAAGTAGTCGTTACGGGTAGCAACACTGAACCAGTATTACCTGACATATTCAACCTTATTTGGTCTATATATGAAGAAAACATCAACACCGCCATAAACGACGCTACCCAACCAATCACATCGACATATTTTTGTTTCATTTGAAAGAAGTCTCTACGCAGATTAAAACCCTATTTGTGCACAATACATGATACACGCATATTGCTCTCATCACTTTCAATTATTCGCATTCAGACATTTTTGAACCACCCGATTCTTAGTGCAAACACATTAGAATCAGCCTATTTGGCCATCATAAGAGCCTTTCAGAATTATTCATTTTTATTTGCAATTGGAGGGCTTTTTCTGTTATCTAGGCAAAGCGAGAAAAAGTGGATGAAATTAAATATTTGAGACCAAGTTAGCTCTAAATCAACATCCTAAAGGCTAAAGTATAAGAATTGAAGGCAATATTGAGGTATATATCAGAATGGCGACAGAAGAAACACTACCCCAAATCGCAAATGTATTAGAAAAACGGAAAAGCGCTTCTAGTGACACTTCTTATGTTGCTAAATTGTACGATTTGGGCATTAACAAAATTCTTGAAAAAGTCGGAGAAGAGGCAACAGAGGTGATACTTGCCGCCAAGGATTGCCATTCTGCAGGCATAAATCGGGTCGAAAGTGAACACTCAGCAGAAACACTTAAAAAATTAGAAGAAGCATTGTTGAATGAAACAGCAGACTTATGGTTTCATACGCTTGTCATGTTATCCTATTTAAACTTACGTCCTGAAGAGGTACTAGCAATACTCGCAAAACGCTCTGGTACGTCTGGGCTACAAGAGAAAGAAGCGAGAACATCGGAAAAAAACGAAACATAGGCGAAAAACTAAACTTGCTCAATTTTACGAGGATGGCAATATGGGAATAGGTGGTATCAGTATCGCACAGCTTTTGATAATTTTTGCAATTATATTGCTTTTTTTTGGCAGAAACCGCATAAGACACCTAGGCGAAGATTTAGGCACAGCAATTAAAGGATTTAAAAAAGCCGTGTCGGATCCAAATGAAGACACTAAAAAAATTGATAAAAACCATGCTGACAACCAATATACAGCCAATTCATCTGATATACCTGACAATATGAAAGCTAAAGACGATATGAAGAACTAACTTTCTAAGCAAGTTAAGCCAATATGTTTGATATAGGATTTTTTGAGTTAGTATTTATTGCAATCATCGCTTTATTAGTGTTGGGCCCTGAAAAAATGCCTCACGCTGTGCGTATGACCGGCGCATGGGTTGGTAGAATCCGCAGAAGTTTCTTAGAAGCTAAATATGAGATTGAACGACAAGTTCAACTTGAAGAGTTTAAGCAGCGTGTCTCGGAAGAAAAAGAGCATATCGAAAATTCATTTAATCAAGTGACCAATGAACTAGCTTCCCATGATGATCATGACGAAAAACTGACCCAACCATCCACTAAAAACCCTACATGAAGACAATTTCTGAAAACAATCAAAATCTTAACGCAGAAGACTCCTTGGATGCGGATACAGGTAGTATGACGCTGATCGAACACCTAATTGAGCTTCGGAAAAGGCTGATTACTTCTCTGCTTAGTATAGGCGGTATTTTTATATGTTTAGTTTGGTTCGCAAATGACATCTATACCCTTGTATCAAAACCAATTAGAGATGTCTTGCCAGACGGCAGCACAATGATAGCAACCGAGATTACTTCTACCTTTTTTGCACCATTCAAGCTAACGCTGTTCGTGGCGTTCATCTTATCAGCACCAGTGATACTCCATCAGATTTGGCGATTTATTTCACCTGGCCTTTACGCCCATGAGAAAAAAATTGCAATCCCCTTATTAACATCTAGTGTTTTACTTTTTTATCTTGGAATTGCCTTTGCGTACTTTGTAATCTTCCCAATCGTCATGAATTTTTTCGCATATGTAGGGCCTGAAGATATTAAATTAACGCCCGATATCAATCTCTATTTGAACATAGCGCTTAAATTATTTTTCGCGTTTGGCTTTGCGTTTGAAATTCCAGTTGCTACCTTACTACTCATTTGGTCGGGTATCACTACGACAGAGCGGCTCTCCGAGATGAGGAGATATGTTTTCCTCTTCTGTTTTATATTTGGCATGTTACTCACACCTCCAGACATTATTAGTCAGACTTTATTGGCTATTCCGATGTGGCTCTTATTTGAAGGGGGCATCTTTCTCGCAAAAATATTACCTTTAAAGACCAAACCAGCTGACTAAAGTTACTTCTTCTTACATAACGATACAATTGCAAGAACCTTTTTTCTACAAAATTGAATTGTAAGCTCATACTTAAAAAATGTACGATTTACATCTAATCAATTAAATATAGGATCACGATTGTGTCAGAAACTCAGAGAAAATATGAAAGTCTATTAGCTTGGTTAAGAGATGGTGGAAGTGAAATTGGACCACTAGAAATTCGAGTCGACGAAACTGGCTCGAGAGGTATTTTCTCAAGTAAACCAATTAATAAAGACGAAACTCTGATCACTATATCCAAATCGTGCATAATGACCTATGAAGAAGCGGTCAAAACCAAAGTTGGCCAAGAGCTGAAAGAAGCCGACCTTGAAATTCCAGAAATGGTTTATTTAATCCCATTTCTCCTACAAGAAAAAATGAATGAGAACTCTTATTGGAAACCATATATCGACTTACTGCCAGAAAACCATGACAACCACCCGATATTTTTTTCTGATTCCCCATACTTCGAACACACAGCCATACAGAAACTGTTGACAAACAGAGAAGGTCTATTCAAAAAACTATATGAGATGCTAATAAAAAACAGTCCATCATTTAAGTATAGCTATCAAGAATTTCTCTGGGGAATGTTAACTGTAAGCACTAGAGTCTTTACTTTAAATGTAGATGAAAAACCCATGCCGAGTTTAATCCCCTTGATTGACCTTTTAAATCATGAGCAAACAAAAGGCTTAACCTACGGTTATGATGAAACAGTTAACGCATTTACTTCTGTAGCGATAGATGAATACGCTGAAAATACAGAACTAAAGCATTCCTATAGCGAAGCTTCCGGTGTATCCTTGTTTATTCAATTTGGTCTGATTGATGCGTTAACACCCAAAAGCCCCGGTTTTACTGCCGCATTTTATTTACCTGCGTTGCACCAAGATATTAATAAAAAAAGTGACAAATTAGATCACTGCGACAATCAATCTAGTTTCTTTGATTTAGCTCTGAGGTATAATGGAAACTTCTCCAACTTACTCACATACATGAGAGCATCCTTAGATGCCGCAGAAAAACTTGAAAGTGGAGAAAAAGACAAACCATTTGAATTCACTTTAGCGTTCGAAATCAAAGTATTGAATAG
>JAYPYM010000208.1:0-1734 GCA_038135915.1 Gammaproteobacteria bacterium | reverse complement strand
ACAGTTTCATCCAAATTTTCTCCTTGAATTGATACTTTATCTTTAGAAATCAAAGTATTGAATAGATTAAAACAAATTTTTGAAGAAACGTTAGAAAAATTCGATACATCTGATAAAGACGACATCGAACTATTAAAAACACTCAACACAAATACTCAGCAGGGTTTTCAGGACAGCCTAGCAGTCACTATGCGACTCAGAGAAAAGCAAGTACTGGCTCACCATATTAAGTTTATCGATGTAGCCTTGCTACAAGCTTCATATGGCACATTAGATAAGCCCATTTTCGGACTCAACAAAAAAATGAAGCTAGCGCTTAAGTCGTACAATAAAACAATATTGTCGAAACTATTTGAGAATGAAAAAACTAGGGCAGCTTAATCTTTTTATTTGATAAGCTTAGGCTAAGCTTTACGCCACCCGGAATCAAAGGTTTGAATTTCATACGGGAGAAACGGACGATTGAAATCAGGCGCTTCTTCATGAGATGGCATGATTAGTTGTTTAATTTTCCAAGCGCTTTCTCGCATGTCTGCTGTAATGTAGTCTTTAGCTGCTGGTATAGGTTTATTTCTATGCTTTTTATTCGGTGATACTTTTTCTCCCAACAACCGCCCTTTCATATCAAAATAGAATGCAGCATTAAACGTTCTATCTGCGTTAACATTTTTTTCTTGCGTAATGTGGAAAGAATCAAGGGGTAGTCCTTCAAAAATCCATGATTCGACTCCGTGATTTTCAACCATTTCATCTAAGGCTTCATAATTCCCTTCAGGATGAGTCCTAGGCAACCCAAAGAAGGAAATGTGCCAAGAACTAGGCTGAGGCTTACCAACCATAATATGGGGTGTACCTGCTTGGTTCCCACGATCATTCCAATTATAGGTAACTGTTGTATGATCAAAGTTAACCCCCTCTAATCCTGAACTCGGAACCATTGTACTGCTATCAAAGGGTTTAACCGCAAGCGGCGTAGCTGTCTGAATTACGTCAACAAGCACTGCACCAGGAATCGTCATAGGCCGACCAGATGTTTTTACACTTGCCCATTGCATTGTATTATGTGGACCGGCAGGCTCCAGGGTTGTAATCATTGTTGGCCTACCTTTCAAAGCATGAAAATGTAGTCGCGTTGTTCTATTTCCTTGTTCATCTAATGTGCCCATAGACCCAGACCTTGCAAGCCCCGGCCTACCATGCTGATTAGGGGTTTTATCGGCTGGCGCTTGGTACGGACGCATATAGTAAATTGTCATGATTTACTCCTTTTTAGAACATAGTTCTAGTTAATCGAGAACAGTGAAGCCAACATGACGATATGGAACCCTTATGGATATGAAGTAACTACTTCCCGCCACCCAGAATCTAAAGTTTGAATTTCATACGGGGGAAGCGGACGATTGAAATCAGGCGGTTCCTTATGAGATGGCATGATTAGTTGTTTAATTTTCCAAGCGTTTTCTCGCATGTCTGCTGTTATGTAGTCTTCTGCATTTGGTAAAGGTTTATCTCTATGCTTTTTATTGTTATTGGGCGACACTTTTTCTCCCAATAACCGTCCTTCCATATCAAAATAAAAAGCAATATTAAAGACTCTACCTTCAGGAACATTTTTTTCTAGGGTAATATGGAAAGAATCAAGGGGAAGCCCTTCAATCAACCCTGGTTTAGGCCCCACACTTTGAACCAATGAATCTAACTCTTCATAGAACTCTTCCCCTGCAGGATGAGACC
>JAYPYM010000207.1:0-7952 GCA_038135915.1 Gammaproteobacteria bacterium | reverse complement strand
GATATGGATAATGGCTAAATTAATCAATAGGCTGAGCCGCCGCAGGCTAGGCTTGTTGCTTACCAGTCATTCCTCAAAAGCCCCAAGCCTAAGAAGCTTTGGTGTGGGCCTTCTTTGGCACGGTTCAAAAAAGATGGTTCAAATAACCCTGACTGGCGTCCCTTTGTCAAAGGTCTCAGTGAAACCTCTATCAAACGCGCTGTGGCCATCCTTGATTCTTTTTTCAATTATCTGGTTCAAACCAACTATCTAGTGGGTAATCCCTTGGCCGTCAATCGTCGACGAAAGAAACGACAAGGCAAACCTAAGCTGGTAGACCGTTATCTTGAGCTCAAAGAGATCCATGCTGTCTTAGATACGCTTGCATCATACCCCATAGATGAATCTGATGATATCGCCCTATTCCAAGTGATCAGAGCGCGCTATATCATCATGTTATTATTCTATACGGGTATGCGTATCGCCGAAGCTGCCGAGCATCGCATGGGAAATTTTATGCAACGCGAAAGCAACTGGTTTTTGCGTGTAACGGGCAAAGGGAAAAAGACCCGCGAGATCCCAGTTCCAAATGAATTATTGGAGGTGTTGGCCGAGTTCAGAACATCTGTAGGCCTATCATCCAGAGAACCGAAATTCAGAGAACGCACGCCGCTAATCCCCATGCAAAACCTAAAACAATCGATTAGCACCAGGCGTATCGATCAAATCCTTCGCTGGGCCTTTAATTTGGCAGCAGATCGCATTGAGACCAAAGCACCAAGGCAAGCCTCGAAACTGCGTTCAGCATCGGCACATTGGCTCAGACACAGCTATGTAACTTATTTGCTAGATTCGGGTGCACCATTGAAGGTGGCTCAGGAAAATGCCGGTCATACTGATATTAGTACCACCATGCATTACCGGCATGTCAATCAAACCGATAGACATGCGGCGACACAAAATTTATCCTTGGTTGCCAAACCCAATAAATGAGACCAGTTAAAATTTAACCTATGCCTAGAGTCGCCGTCTTCACCGCTGAAGAGATCAAATCCTTTGATAAACCACCGAAATTCTCTGTGGAGCAAAGGCTTGATTGCTTTCGTCTTTCAGAGCCACTCATCGACACCTTAGGCAGGATGCGCTCAGCGACATTCAAAATTGCACTGGTATTGCATTTCGGTTATTTCAAAGCCGCTGGAAGGTTTTTCAAGCCCATTGATTTCCGCCCATTGGATATTCGACATGTCGCCCAACAGTTGGGCCTAGATCCGGATTCATTTGATTCAGATGCTTATGCAGAGAACAACAAAATACACCAGAAACACTCTCAGATCGTGCTTAAAGCAACAGGGTTCCAAGGCTTTGGCCGCAATGCAAAAGGCATTCTCAAAGAGATACTAGAGCAACTCGTAATAAGTCAAACCCACCCAAAAACTATGATTTATCATGCCTGCGCTCAGCTACATCAACAACGGATTGAAATTCCCGGATACGATACCTTCTCACGCCTAGTAACCGATGCAATCAATGATCATGAGAGTCGGCTTGAGCAAATCATTGCGGAGAATATTACTGAGGAGCAAAAGGCACTGCTGGAGACACTAACAATTATAGATAAGGGTTCCTCAGTATCTAAACTGAAGCTTTGGAAACACATTAGCCACGCCGAAAATCCTCAGGCTATTCAAACTTCAGCAGCCCTATTCTCTGAGATTAAAAAGACATATAAAGTGCTTGAACCCCTTGTAAAACAGCTCAACCTATCTGATCCCGCGATCGCATACTATGGTGAATGGGTCAGTGCGGCAAAACTATCTCAACTCAAAAAAATCAAGAATCCAAATGACCGATATCTGCGTCTCTTAGCATTTATTCAGGACCAGTTATACAAGCGACATGACTACCTCATTGATACCTTACTGCGAGCGGTACAAACCAGAAGAAATGCTGCGAAGAGACAGTCAAATAAACAAGGCCAAGCACAACGCAAAAAAACCAAAAAAGCACTTAAATACCTGCTGAGTGATCATACTTCTCTCCAGGAAGCGATGGAACAAATACAGTCTATCGTGAATAACGCTACAATGACAGATGAAGGGAAGATTGAAGCTATCAAGAACCTATTTGAAGCTAGAAAACCAGATAGCGATGGCATAGATCTAGATGAAGTTAAGAACACAATGGCGAATCTTGCTCAAGATACAGGATTCAACGAAGCCCTAGAGGAACAATCGAGGAAGTTGCAGACGCGGGTATCTCTATTGGTTCATGCGCTAGAAATTGATACAGACAATTCGTTGGACTCAATCGTCAATGCAATTACCTACTATCGAAATAATCCTGACACTTTAGGGTCAGATGCTCCGACTGATTTCATGGATAAGGAAATGATCGACTTCTGTCGGGACATCAAGGGAAAGATCAAGCCTTCATTCTATAAAATTAGGTTATTTGCTTCCATGTGTGATGCCATCAAAGGCGGTAAGCTCAGTTTCAATTACTCCTACCGATACAGAACGATAAACGACTATTTAATTGATCAAAACACTTGGGATGAGCAAAAAGAAGCTTTAATCAGATTAGCGGGTCTATCACATTTTAAACATATAGAACAAATATTGGCTCAATTAAAGAAAGTTCTGGATGATAAATATAGTGACACCAACGAGCACATAAAAAATGGTGACAATCCGCACATAACATTCAAAGAAGACGGAACCTATACACTCCACACACCGAAATCGAAAACATATATCAATACGAATAGGTTACAAGAGAGTTTTACAGACGTTGGCTTTGTACCCATCATTAAAGTATTGAATGAGATCCATCAATCAACTGGATTCTTAGACTCATTTGGGCATTTGGTTCATAAGAATAACAAACTCAAACCTAATCCAATTACTTTAATTGCTGGTATCATTGCAACGGGCTGCAACATAGGCGAAAAGAAGATAGCGGGCATATCCGTTGGGATTAATGAAAACACTTTGAATCAAACACTCAACTGGTTTTTCTCGCTTAAGAATATTGAAGCAGCCAATGAAAGAGTGGTTGGAATGATTAAACGATTGGCATTATCTAAAATCTTCAAAGAAGATGAAAAGCTCTCGCACACCTCAAGTGACGGGAAGAAGATGCGAGTTGTGGTTGACTCATTATTGGCAACCTACTCTTATAAGTATTTCGGCAAAGGAAAAGGCATCAGCGCCTACAGCTTCATTGACGATTCAGATGCCCTATTCTACTCGACCGTACTCAGTTCATCTGACCGTGAAGCCAGCTTTGTATTAGATGGATTATTGCATAACGATGTGATCAAAAGCGATATCCACTCTACGGACACTCACGGGTACACAGAGTTCATCTTCGCTGCAACCCACCTCATAGGAACAACCTTCGCCCCGCGGATTAAAAAGCACCAAAAGCAAACTTTGTACGCTTTTAAATCACAGGATCACTATGAGAACAAAGGCTATCAGCTTTTGCCTGGAGGAAAAATCAATACCAAACTGATTAAGGATAACTGGAACGATATTCTTAGACTCATGGTGAGCTTAAAGCTAAAGAGAGTAACGGCTTCCCAGTTCTTTAAGCGATTAAACTCATATTCCAGTGAGCATCCGCTTTACAAAGCCATGAAAGAATTCGGGCGTATTATCAAGTCGCAGTTTATCCTAACTTATACAGATGATGTTAAGCTCCGACAACGAATAACTCAGATGCTCAATCGAATAGAGCTCTCGAATAAATTCGGTAGAGCAATATTTTACGGGCGCAGTGGAGAGATTCACGTTTCCTCACCAAAAGAGCAGGCAAAGGTGATAGCCTGCAAGACGCTGATTCAAAGCTGTATCGTGCTTTGGAATTATCTATATTTATCGCAAAAGCTAGCTAAAACCAAAAGCAAATCGAAACGGCAAGCATTGATTGAAAGCATAACCTATGGGTCAATACAGAGTTGGAAGCACGTGAACCTTCAGGGTGAGTTCGATTTTACAAAAGCTGCAAACTCAAGCTCGTTTGATATAAAAAAGATATTAGAATTCAAACTAAAAGGATAGCGTATTGAAATCTAAAGTTCTTTTTTGTCCCCTATGTGTCGCAACACCCATCTTTAAGTGGAGAGCAAAGAAAATTCTTTGAGATGCTAAAAAAATATCCAAAATTAAGTGAATACTGGAGTGTTAAGAAAAGAGAAGTTGATATATCAGGGTTAGAGGCTGGTATGGATAGCATGTCAGAAGGAGAGGCTATTATGGCGCAGTTTTTTTTAGCAATATGGCTCAAGGAAAATTCTGGAGTAAGATTTGATTTTGTGAGAGCTGCAAAAGTTTTGGACAAGAAAAACCGTGAGTTAATTTCTGAGTGGATAAACGATCCAATATGGCCTTAGTTATTTAGTAAAGTATATTGCTGATGCTGTCTTTATTTTTTTATGAGGTTGGAATTATGAAAAATCTTGCCGGGAATAGCGTTGCTATTTTCTTATATAAGTTTGTGGTTAATGGCAATCGAGTTGATTTTATTTTGAATGAATCTATTGCTGAGGATATGTATCCGGAAGTAGACGAGGAAATTAAACCATTGATACATGCTTGCTGTGAAACACTATCACGGTATAAAAATATGTGTGCGTCTGGAGCCATCATGGATGGTAATATTCTTGATGATGGATGCTTTGAAGTCATGTTAAAAAAAGGCCTTGGTAAAAAATTTCGGGAGACAGAGAAACAGAACCTATTTAAAGATGCGGATGAGATTGCTAAAAAGCTAATGGAGGTAATGGCAAGGCGGACTAAAGAAATGGATAACGGGACCTACCCCGGTCCTCAAGAAATAGAATTAGGCCGTACAAGCAATAAAGAAAATATAAAAAGAGGGCTTCATCAGCGTGGAATAGAGCTGAAAAAGCCCATAGATTCATCTTTAATAAGACCTAATCTGAAACAACTTCGGCCCGAAGATCTTCCTGTCGGTGTCGTTGCTAGTACTGGGTATGATCACCGAGGGCGATGTATAACATTTGAGCATGATAAGTATGGTGATTTAGGTCGTATAGTATTGATTGAAACAGAGAATAAAGAGATGAAGATGAATGCTGAATTCTGTGAGAGTGTTATGTCGGCTGAGTCAAAGATGAAAAAGCGTGAGATATTTCAAGAGGTTGTACGTGTTATTCATGAAGGTTTTTCTCAGTTATGACTGTAAACGTCTGATAATAAATCATACCTCTTTGTTGTAATTCTTGATCAGTAAAAAACCTAAAAAATAACTTCCTATAATATAGCTTTCCGTAACTTATAATGATTTTCGTGCTATAATTCATCTATGTCTAAACAAAAATGTCCAGCAACAATTTATCTAAATTCACTTGGATCTGACACCAGCCGTGAGAAAATGCATTCACTGATCAATGGCATTGCGCGCATGCTGAACAAAGATGCATTGTTTGATACCTATGACTGGTCAACACTTACCTATGATGATGTGTACAAAATCATTAACAAGCTCAAGAGGCAGCAAAAGACGCCAAATACCATAAATACCTATTTAGCAGCGGTCAAAGGTGTTGCCAAAGAAGCCTGGCGGATAAAGATGATTGATATCGAAGAATATCAGCACATCAAGGAAATCAAACGAGTCAAGGGCTCAAGAACAGACACGGGCAGAGCCTTAACCGTCGCAGAGCTTAACCAAATGATAGATCATTGCATACAAGAGACAGGCCCTATTGCCATGCGTGACGCCTGCTTAATTGCTCTGGTGTATGGCGCAGGATTGCGTAGATCAGAGGCCGCCAGCCTGCCCTTATCTAGCTATAGTAAAAAGAAAGGTGAGATCAAAGTCATTGGAAAAGGTAATAAAGAACGTATTAACCCTCTTAATTCTCGTGTTTTAGATATTATAGAAACCTGGCTGGATGAGCGTGGGCGCGCACATGGGCCGCTTTTTGTTAGAATACTTAAAGGGGGTCACATCACCGATGATTCAATTGGAGAAAAAACCGTGTATAATATCGTCGTACGACGATACAAAGAGGCTGGCCTTGAATCGTTGACGCCCCACGATCTGAGGCGTACCTTTGCTACCTTGCTTCTTGAAAATGGTGAAGACCTTTCAATTGTCCAGGACATGCTGGGGCACGCATCAATAAATACCACTAAAAGGTATGATAAGCGCAGCCATGGAAGCAAAATTAAAGCTGGTAAAGCGTTGCCATTATGAATATCGATACAAAATTGAATTGAAGGAAGTTAAAATGTTGAAGTCGGCTTCAGTTAATTTCAACCCTGGAGATAAGGTTAGGGTTAAGGATGGTGTGATTGATCCAGACTTTAAATTTGATATTGGTGGTTGGTCTGGCGAAGTTATTGATTCTTTTCCTGGAGATGAATCAAAAAGACTATGTTTGATTAAGTGGAATAACGAAACAATATCGCGTATGGGAAGGAATCTTATTAGAAAATGTGAGGATCAAGATTATGATTACTCTCAAATGTATCTTGAAGTCTCAGAAATTGAATTTTCAACCAATTTAAAATAAAGCTCTATAAGTAGCTTTCATGATGTCTGGCAGAGGGCGTTCAAAATTCTGTGTCATCGTAGTAAGGCTGCTGGATATGATGGATAACACTAGGTGTTAACCACATATCCACAACCTCAGCAATTTTAGAATATTTAGAAAGTTTATACACCTAGTTTTTCATCCAAACGCCCATCAAAATAAATTGCCAGTTGAGAAAGGGCCAGCGGCCAGTTTTGAACGGGCATTGTCCATTTTTCAGTAGCATTCATAATGCCGCTGTATAAAAGCTTCAGCAAGCTATTTTCGTTAGGAAAGGCGCCTTTGGTTTTAGTCAGTTTGCGAAATTGACGATGCACTGCTTCAACGGCATTGGTCGTATAGATAATTTTACGGATAGGTTCTGGGTATTTGAAAAATGCAGATAGTACTTCCCATTTCGTACGCCAAGATTTTATAACAACGGGATACTGAGCACCCCATTTTAATTCTAATTCATCTAATGCCCGCTCAGCAGCACTGAGAGTCACTGCTTTATAAACTGGCTTTAAATCTACCATAAATGCCTTTTGATTTTTTGAAGCTACATACTTCATTGAGTTTCTAACCTGATGAATAATACAAAGTTGTACTTCAGCTTCAGGAAACACCGCTCCAATAGCATCAGGGAAACCAGTTAACCCATCAACACAAGCGATTAGAATATCTTGTACGCCTCGATTGTTTAATTCTGTTAATATGCTCAGCCAATAGTTTGCGCCTTCATTTTCTGATAAATAAATGCCTAAGATTTCTTTCTGCCCCTCTAGATTCAGGGCTAAAAGCGTGTAAACCGCTTTGCTAACATAACGACCATTCTCCTTGATTTTGTAATGAATGGCATCCATCCAAGCAATTGCATAATGACTTTCTAGGGGCCGATTTTGCCAATCTTTTAGAAGAGGGAGCAATTGATCGGTGACTGAATTAAGCGTACCGACCGAGATCTCAATACCGTAAAGGTCTTCTATATGATGTTGGATATCTCGATAACTCATTCCATGACTGAAAAGCGATAATACTTTTCGATCGATTTCAGGCGTTAATTTGGTTTGATGTTTTTTAACCAACTGAGGCTCAAAAGTACCAGCTCGATCACGGGGTGTTTTTAATTCAAAGCTGCCTGAGCCGGTTTTAACGGTTTTTGAGGTTGACCCATTACGCCGATTAGTGCGCTCCTCATCCGCCAAATGATTATCAAGCTCAGCGTTGAGGGCAGCTTCGGTAAGTTTTTTAATCAAGGGTGTTAAGATTCCATCTTTACCGGTTAAATCTTTACCTGATTGAAGTTCTTTTAGTGCTTTTTCAAAATCAAAGTCTGTTGTTGACATGTGTCTCTCCTTTTCATGGCATATAATGCCAGATTAAGTAAGTGACACAAAATCCTGAACACTACCGTCTGGCA
>JAYPYM010000206.1:372-7967 GCA_038135915.1 Gammaproteobacteria bacterium | reverse complement strand
CACATGAAGTGAGTGATACCAATCCACCCATTTTCAATATAGATCGAAAATCCAAGCAAAAAGATGCGTTAGACTTAACACTCCAATACCTATCTAAGCTTTCTGGATTTGAAAGATCGCTATATTACCAGTTTCTACCTGATGGAACAGGCGTTGTGATGGGCGAAGAATATCATGGCGACGCTGATCGCTATTTAAACCTTCGTTACCCTGCTACTGATATTCCGAAGGTTGCCAGATCACTCTACCTAAAAAATGAATACCGGTATATTTACGATATTCATGAGAAGCCTGTTAATATCCAATCCTTGCCAGGTAACAAACATCTACAGTTAGATCTCACATACGCGATTACGAGAAGTGTTTCTCATTTTCACATAACATACCTAAAGAATATGAAGGTTGGCTGCAGTTTTTCTTTACCCGTTATCCAAGCTAATCAGCTCATAGGGCTTTTTACGTTACATAATAAAACCCCAATCTATCTTCCTCACAGAGTAAGAAAAATGATGTGTGAAGCGGTAAAGAAATACAACTTGTATATCGCCCAGACAAGTATTGAGAATAGAATCCGTTTTATGGATAAATATAGCAGAGAAATCGAAAGCTTTTGCTGGATGATGCTGAACAAACAAGAGTACGACAAGGTCCTTATCGACCAAATATTAGCGGCAACCGGTAGTCAAGCGATACTATTAAAAACCGGGGATGACTGGACATATTTTGGATTAACTGAGCTACACCCCGCTTTTGACCGCCTAGTTAACGCACTGTGGGCATCTGACTATAAAGGAACCTTGGTGACAGATTGTTTAGAAAGCGCATTTCCTAGCCTGAGTGACCTAACACCAATCGCTGCAGGGACTCTGTGCGCTTGGTTCGAGCACCATTACCAAACCGTTACCATTATCTTCATTAAGCCTGAAATTACGCAAGAAGTTGTTTGGGGCAGCCAAGTTGATTTTTACTCAAGATCAGAGCACCCCGTTAATTCTTTTGGACAATGGCGTAAAAACATGCAACACCATAGCGAGCCTTGGTCAAACGACGCTAAAATCGCTATTCAATCCATCTTGAATATTGGCAAAAAAATTCATTTGCCAATCAATGCTTAGATATCAACCATGGAATTCACTGAACGCTTAAAAAAAGAAACGCTTGAGTCACACAAATCAATTGAAAGCTCAAAGGCATTATCCAATCTGTTCAGTCGCAACTTTACACTTGAAACCTATCGGGACTTGTTATGTAAATTCTACGGCTACTACAGTGCTCTCGAAACGCGGCTATTTTCAAATATTCCTGACAAAGTAAAACCAATATTTAGCAATAAAAGTAAACTATTATATTTAAGTGCAGACCTAACCAACCTAGGAGTTTCTAAACAACAGCAACATACATTACCGCAATGCTTAAACATACCTTCAACAGATAAAATAGAGTATAAGATTGGCATTATCTATGTTTTAGAAGGTGCAACCATGGGCGGCCTGGTCATAAGGCAACACCTCTTAAAACACTTTTCTCAATATCAAGTCGAAAAAACAACTCATTTTTTTAACCCATACGAAAAAAATACAGCTAAAAACTGGACCACTTTTAAAGCTTTACTCTCTCAATGGTATACTCAAGCAGCTCTAGAAAAAGATGCAGATTCGATTGCAAATGAAGCAATAACATCTGCAAATGAAACCTTCCATTCTCTTCAAACTTGGCTCAACGACACCTCACAATGAACAAATACCGCTTTAGAATCAAAGGTTCTGCTATTTTCGACAGAGTACTTTCGTCAGTAGTTCTGAGAAAGTCCAACTAACAAACACCATTACAACTAGCATTAAGAACATCTGGCTGTCTACTTGAACAAGTCCAAGCAAAGCCCTCAAAGGCTCAAAGATCATCACTACAGCTTGCAAACCACCGCCTATTATTATAGAAAGATAAACTAACGCATTAACTGATGGCTTAAGATTAACCCTTCTCGCCGGTAAAACAAATGAAAGCTGCACATAGACCAAGTAACAAAACACGAGCGTCTGAGCATAAGCTGGCGAATATCCAAGCATTGGTAAAATGATTAAGATCAACAATGCAGTTATCCCTCCAAACACGCCAGCACCTAGAGTAAAGTAGAGCGAAGAGCCACCTAATAGTGGCGCCTCAGGTGGGCGAGGTTTTGTCAACATCACGCCTTGGTTCTTATCCATAGCCAAAGCTAAAGCGGGCAAGGAATCTGTTAGTAGATTTACCCATAATATCTGCACAGCGGTCAGAGGCAATAGAATAGATTGCCCACTTTTAAAGCTAGCGAAGGCGATAACAACACCAATGGTAATCAAGATGACCTCAGTCAGGTTCGTAGAAAAAAGGGTGCGAATAAATTTTTGTATATTCTCATAAATACTGCGCCCTTCTCGAATCGCTGACACAATGGTAGAAAAGTTATCATCCATCAATATTAAGTCAGCAGTCTCCCGACTAACATCGCTGCCTCGCTGCCCCATCGCCACGCCAACGTCTGCTGCTTTTAGCGCTGGCGCATCATTCACACCATCACCTGTAACGGCTACAATTTCACCAGCTTTTTTTAATGCACTCACCACTTTCAACTTGTGCTCTGGTGCCATCCGAGCAAATACACTATGTTTCTTCACAGACTGAACCAAGGCCTCATCGTCCATTACTTCAAGCGCTTTACCTGAGATCGGCTGATCACTCTCGATACTCACTTTCCGAGCAATCGCATTCGCTGTTGCTGGATGATCTCCAGTTATCATAATGACTCGAATCCCTGCAGCTTGCGCTTGCTCAATTGCTTCACACACTTCGGGTCTAGGTGGATCCCAAAGTAAAATAAGACCTAACCAATGTAAATTTTCTTCAGACTCACCTTCACAGAAAGCAAGCGCAAGGGTCCGATATCCTTGCGTATTGTATTGCTCTATTTTATTGAGCCAATTTTTTTCTCAGAGCTACTTATTTCACACATATCCAAAAGCACATCCGGCGCACCTTTGAAGTAACTAATGACGTTATTTTCTTGCTTAACGCTCACTCGCATAAACTTCCATTTGGAATCAAATGGTTTGGTAGAAACTCTAGGGCACTGCTCAAGTAATTGCCCTATATTCAAAGCTCGCTGAGAAGCATAGGTGAGTAAACCGAGTTCTAGAGGATCGCCCGCATGTTCATCGAGCTCAGCGTCATTAGCAATAACCATCGCCATTAAAGCTGTTTCATCATTTATCACATCAATTTTTCTGACTTCCATTTGATTCTCAGTCAAAGTACCTGTTTTATCAGTCGCTATAATTGTCACAGAGCCCAAAGCTTCAACAGCTGAAAGTCGTTTAACCACCGCCTGTTTTTTCGCCATTCTTTCAACGCCTAACGCCAAAGTTAGCGTCATGACGGCAGGCAAACTTTCCGGAACAGCAGCGACGGCTAGCGCAACCGCAAACAAGAATATCTCACCAAATTGATTTACTCCGCTCAAATACACACCAGTAACAAGAATGAACCCGGCAATCACCAAGATACAGGCCGCAACCAGGTTGCCAAAAAGATCCATCTTTTTTTCAAGAGGCGTTTTCTCATGCTTGATCTCGCCAAGCATATTCGCAAGTTTACCCATATTACTGTTAACGCCAATAGCAGAAACTAAGAGCAAAGAACGACCTCGCACTGCAAGCGTGCCAGAATATAGTGAGTTACCCTCTGCTTTATCAAGAGGAACAGATTCTCCAGTTAATGTAGACTCATCAACCATCAAACCTTGAGACTGAAGAGCCTGACCATCAGCAGGAATGCGGTCTCCTGCTTCAACACGAACCACATCTCCTGGTAAAATTTCTGCACTCGGAATTTTCTTAATATTATTATCTCTAACAACCCAGCTATAAGGTGCAGCAAAGGACTTTAATCTTTCCAGCGCTTTATCTGATTTGTGTTCCTGCCAGGCACCCAAAAAGGCATTCAATACTAGAATAAAAGAGATGATGATGGATTCGAAAGGAACACCCTCTGATCCCTCATAAGCCCAAACAACTAAGTCAAAAGCAAGGGCGAAGAGAAGAATATATATGAGAGGATTCTGAAACTGCCGTGCTATTTTCTGCAGTAGAGTTTCAGCGGCATTAGAAGGTAACAAGTTATAACCATGCAACTTCCTTAGCCCATCCACTTCTTCCTGTGAAAGTCCACATAGCTGGCGGGTTTTCATAATATTAAAACGGTCTCAATGCAAAACCTTGAATGATATCTCTTTTAAAATACTTGTGCGCATATAACCAAACAAGCAAAAGTGATAACTCTTAAATATTCACTCCATCATTTCTAGCAGCAGCAAGCTTTTCTAGCAAGGTTGCATGCTCATGCTCACCAAGTCCTGTTCGCAAATACAATTCTGCAGATACCCTCACTTCTTCAAGTAATTGGACACGCAGCTTCAAGGCTTCCAGAGAAACCGGCTTCAAACTACCATCTCCTTTAGGGATGTGCATCAATAGGTGCTTGATAAGATCAGTTGAAGTAACGATGCCAACCAATATATTTTGATGGTCAACAATAGGTAGTGAATGGAATTCTCCACTAGACAGGGTTTCTGCAGCAATACGAAGGCTTACGTTAGACTTCAACGAGATGGGGTTGGGCTTCATGATATCTTCAATAGGTAAATTGATATCTGCAACACTTCGGTTTCCATTGAGAGGGTTAACACAAATTAAGTCTGTAGTTGAAACGATACCCACCAGCTTTCCGTTGTCTACCACGGGCAGATGATGTATCGCTCCAGACTTTAGAATATCCACGGCCTGACCTACGTTTGCCGCTAGACTAATCTTTTTGGGGTGAGGCGTCATAATGCGCTTAATACTTTCATCTTTCATTTAGAATTACACCCAATAGCAATACGACTCTATTTGATGAGATCGTTAGATAGTTTTTACAACTCAGCCAGTTAAGCTTTTTTGTTAGCCACTAACCTACGCTTTCTTCTAGCGTCCTAATTGCCGTACGAACTTTATCTAGCTCTTCTGCTGTGACTCTCTCGATTTCATTCAAGGTTTCTGCATTTTGAAGCTGTTGCGCTCGTTCTTCTCCGTCAGCATCTAAGCCCTTTCGATAATCTCGATATATTGCATCCAGCCGAGACTGAAGTGCTTGCTCTTTCTCTTTAAGTTTCTGAATACTAGGCTCTTGCACTTGAATACTCCTGTATGGTTTTATAAAGCTGGTCTTTTAAATTTAGCCGCTGCTTTTTGCACTGTTCAAGATGCCCTCCAGTTTCGAACTCTGCGCCAAGCTCCATTCTACGCACCTTGTGATCTAACTCATGGTACTCTTTAAATAAACGAGCAAAATGGTTATTACTTACCTTAAGGTCATGAATTGCTTCCTTATGCTCTGGAAACTCATGTAATAAGTCATGCTTCTCTATAGACATTAGACCTCCTGATATTTGAATTTAGAATATATATTTTATACTAAATCAATATACCGAATATTTGGCTCAGTAATTACCGAAAAGAAAGCAAGTTTTTGAAGGAAAGTTTACTTTGATGCAAACCTGATAACTAAGCCTGGAAAAGCTTAGTTATCAGGAGTTTACTGAAATATTTCAAGGAATGGTTTACAAAAAGCTTATGTTCGTTTACATAGCTTTCAATATGCTGTCAACACTATCTTTAGCATCACCAAATAACATTCTGGTGTTATCTTTAAAGAAAAGAGGGTTCTGCACACCGGCATAACCTGACGCCATGCTACGCTTAAATACCACGACATTTTTAGCATTCCAAACCTCGAGTACAGGCATACCAGCAATTGGACTACCCTGCTCTTTTGCAGCCGGATTTACAGTATCATTTGCGCCAATGACCAGAACAGTATCCGTTTCGTCAAAGTCCTCATTAATTTCATCCATTTCCAACACAATGTCATACGGCACTTTAGCTTCTGCCAACAGTACATTCATATGCCCAGGCAAGCGACCAGCAACAGGGTGAATGCCAAATCGCACATCGACACCTTTATCGCGCAACTTTTGAGTCACTTCATAGATGGGATATTGCGCTTGAGCTACAGCCATTCCATATCCGGGAGTAATAATCACACTTCTACTATTCTTGAGCATGTCTGCAACTTCATCGGCGGTGATCGGCTGGTGCTCACCTTCCACTTCTCCAACATCTGTGCCTGCATCACTGCCAAACCCTCCTGCAATAACAGAAATGAAAGAGCGATTCATAGCCTTGCACATGATATAACTTAAAATAGCACCTGAAGAGCCAACCAATGCACCAGTGACAATCAACAAATCATTTGCAAGCATAAAGCCGGCTGCTGATGCAGCCCAACCTGAGTAGGAGTTCAGCATGGAAACAACAACCGGCATATCAGCGCCACCAATAGATGCGACTAAGTGATAACCGAAGGCCAATGCAATTAAGGTCATCAGTACAAGAGCAACCACACTACCTTCGGCACTGATAAAATGGAACATCAATAATAATGAAACAATTACAGCCGCTAAGTTCAACTTATGCTTGTGAGGAATAGACAATGGCTTTGAAGGCATAATCCCATGAAGCTTCCCAAAAGCAACTACTGAACCTGTAAAGGTGACTGCACCAATAAATACGCCCAAAAAGATCTCACCTAGATGAATATTCAGCATTGCACCAGTCAGGTCACCATGGTCAATATAACTATTGTAACCCACCAAAACAGCAGCCAAGCCTACGAAGCAATGTAAAATAGCAACAAGCTGCGGCATCTGTGTCATTTCAACCTGGCTCGCTACATACATACCTATTCCAGCACCAACTGCAATAAGCAAAATAATGAAAGCGATACTTTCAGTGTTTGGGCTGAAAATGGTCGCAATTAAGGCGATTGCCATACCTGCGATACCTTGCCAGTTTCCCGCTTTTGCCGTTTCTTGTTTTGAAAGTCCAGCAAGACTTAAAATGAAGAGCACTGCAGCAATAATATAGGCAGCTGCTACCAATCCTTCAGACATATTCTACTAGTCCCCCTTACTGAACATTTTTAGCATGCGGTTTGTTACCAAAAAACCACCAAATATATTAATGGATGCAATTAAGATCGCTATAGCCGCTAAGACACTCACCAACCAGTTTCCTTGGCCAATCTGTAGCAATGCGCCGACAACAATAATTCCAGAGATTGCATTAGTCACACTCATCAGTGGCGTGTGCAAGGCATGAGTAACGTTCCAAACCACGTAGTAACCTATAATACAGGCCAACACAAACACCGTGAAATGAGATAAAAACTCGGCTGGTGCTGTATTTGCAATAAAGCCAAATGCTAAACCACCTAATGCAAGCAGCCCGGCCTTCACTTTTCCGGACATTTTCTTTTCTGGTTTTTGAACAATATCCACTACTTCAGCAGCTTTTTGCTGGGGCTGCGCGCTCACTTTTATGGGAGGTGGCGGCCAGGTAATTTCGCCTTCCTTGATCACTGTAACGGCTCTTAAGACTTCATCTTCAAAATCTATATTAACCTCTCCATCTTTATTTGGACAAAGCAGTTTCAAAAGATTTGTTAGGTTTGTACCGTACATC
>JAYPYM010000206.1:0-362 GCA_038135915.1 Gammaproteobacteria bacterium | reverse complement strand
TGCGGGAAGGCGCCCAGGCAAATCTGTATAACCAATCACAGTGACTTCATTTTCTGTTTTAATGACCTGATCTGCTTCACTGTATTCACAGTTCCCACCGTTTGCTGCCGCTAAGTCAACAACGACACTTCCCGGCTTCATAGAGTCAACCATTTCTTTAGTGATTAAGCGAGGAGCAGGCTTACCTGGAATCAGAGCAGTTGTTACAATAATATCAACCTCTTTGGCCTGTTGTGCAAAGAGCTCCATTTCTGCCTTGATAAAAGCCTCGCTCATCACTTTGGCATAACCATCACCAGAACCAGCTTCTTCTTCAAAATCTAACTCAAGGAATTCAGCTCCCATCGAATTGATTTGCTCTT
>JAYPYM010000205.1:0-8210 GCA_038135915.1 Gammaproteobacteria bacterium | reverse complement strand
GATAATTACTGAGGTGATTTAAACTGAAGGCATCGATATTTTGTTTAAAGCGCATTGTCGGCGTGTTCTGCCTGACGTCTAGCATGGCTTCTGATTTGAAGGTGCCGCCGAGTCCTTTGCCAGTGATTTCTGACAGCTCTATGAGACCATCTTGACCTTTAGCAACCAAATTTAAATTTGAGATGGGTACTTTCTTAACAATGAGTTCATCTATATGCGTGCTCAGATCAAAGCTCAGTGCTTTAAGTGGAGTAACAGGAATTAATACAGCTTCTTCTTCCTGTTCAGGTGTTTGGTCGGAATCGGGTTGTTCACTGTCTGTATTGGGTAAGTATCTATCTAAGTTGATTTTATCTACTTTAAACTTTGCGGAAATGTTGGGTAGGCTTTTTTCAGGTTTAGAGAGTTCGGACGCACTGATCATACCAGTTAAATGTGTTTGATCTAATTTGATGTTAGATAGATCCACCTTCACTTGGTTTAAGTCGCCAAATATCGAAGCAGATACTTGTGCGGTTTGCATTGCGCCGCTATCTGTTAGCTCGGGTTTCGACAGGTTCAAATTATCCATGACTGTCAGTGGATTAAACTCATTAGTCTTCAGATTGACCGCCAGTTTTGGTGCGGACTGGAAGTCTTTAATATTGCCATCGAAGCTGAGTTTGATTGGCTGCCATTGAATAGATGAAGGGTAAAGTTCGAGTTGTTGCTGCTTGAGGTCGATGTCGGCATTTATAAGCGAGGTTAAGCGAATCGGCTGGCCCGGTAAATCAGGCGTTAGGATTTCAGTATCCGTAGTTAGTTTTTTGATGAAGACTTTTTGGTTGTTTAGGTTTAAGGTAACTTGTGAGGTCAGCTTGCTGTTAACTTGAAGATTAGTTTGGTCTTTAAATAAAAAATTCAGGCTTGCGGTAAATGGCTTGTCAAACGAGAAGCCTGTTACTTTAAGGTTCAAAGGCTTGATACTAATGTGTTGGTTTGTTGAAGTGTCTGAATAAAGAATGGTTACATTTTCGAGTGAAATGTCTCTAATATTAATGTCTAAGGCTTGGTTGCTTGTGTCTTGCTTGGCGTTTGGCTCAACAGGCTTTTGATCTGGTTGGTTCCCCAATTCAAATAAGTCATCCCAGTTTGTCGAGCCATCACTGGAGACTTTATAATAGGCTGTGGGATCCAGAAATTGAATGTCTGATGCTTTGATCTTGCCTGAAAACAGGGCGCGTACATCAACGGATAGTTTCGCAAGATTAAAGCTAAATAAATCTTCCCCATTCAGCGCCTTGAGCGATGCTTCGTTAAGGCTGATAGCAAGGTGGGGAAATAGCGTCCAGCTCAGTGAGCCTAGTTGTAGCTTAACAGGTAGATTACTTTCTACACCCTTGATAATCTGGGGTTTGTAATCGTTTGGGTCTAACACAAAGAAGAGGTAACTGAGTATTGAAGCCAGTAGCAAGAGTATGATCAGTATCAAATAACGAAGTACTTTAAATATTTTCATTACTTTCATGGCTTTTAGTCCCTTTTTGCTGCGTAGCCTGTGTTAGTTCGAAGCTCACGCTGTGTCAAAGCAATCATTCATCACTCGGAGATAGTCATTGATCTAGCTGTGGCCATAGTTTAGTAGCAAAATAGGCCAATTTACAAACTGATCTTTCCTTCAATCAGTGCTTTGTAGACTGTTTTTGACAGTGGTTGGTAGACTTTTTCTTTGTCATCTAGCAGGTATAGTGGTTCAGATATTTCATTAGGGTTGAAGCCTTGCTCTCTTAGCTCAACTTTCTTGTATTTAAAGGTACTAGTAGTTTTCAAGCTATCATTGATTCGAATAAACAGCGGTATCGCAAAGCTTGCAATTTTGTCTGTTAAGTATTCAGCAAATGCTTTAGGGTCAAACTTTTCCCCAGGTTTTAGTGTAATTGTGGCCATGCCAGCACGACCCTCTAGTTCGCCGATCTGGACGCCATAAACCGCTGCTTGATCGATGGAAGGGAAGTTTAATATGCTATTTTCTACTTCAGTGGTTGAGACATTTTCACCTTTCCAGCGATAGGTATCGCCCAATCGATCTACGAATTGGGCGTGTCGAAAGCCCAGGTCTCTTAGTAGGTCGCCGGTGTTAAACCAGCGGTCACCACTTTCGAAGGCATTTTTAAGGATGACTTGATCCGTTTGTTTTCTGTCCGTGTATCCATCCAGTGGGAAACGGTCATTAATCTGACTGATTAACAAGCCGACTTTACCTTTAGGAACGGGTTCTACAAAACCCTGCTCATTACGAATGGGTTGGTGTGTATCTCGATCGAAGCGTACAATTGCATAGTCATTGGGTGAAAAGCCCACAGTATTATCCAGGTTGAAAATATTGCTGAATCCTACATTCCCGTCTGAAGCACCATAAAACTCATACACTTCTTCAATACCGAACCTGTCTTTGAATGGTTTCCAGATATTAGGCCTTAGGCCGTTGCCTAGCATTTTAATAACGGGGTTGTCAGAGTCGTCAGCAGTTGGAGGTTGAGCCATTAAGTACCGACATAGCTCGCCAATGTAGGCAATGGTGGTTGCATGGTATTTTTTCGTATCCTGCCAAAAGTTAGAGGCGCTAAATTTCCTACGAATCGCGAAGCCTGCGCAGCCAGAGATGACCGAGCCCCAACAAACGCACAGCGCAGTGGCGTGATATAAGGGTAGGGTACAATATAGTATGTCTTTTTTATTGAGCTTTAGTGCAATTTTGCCCATTCCGCCGAATACCTTCATCCATCGGCAATGGGTAAACTTCCCTGCTTTATGTAGGCCGGTTGTGCCGGATGTAAATATGTAAAAGCATGTATCGTGCTTGTAGATTTTTTTAGTGGTATCTGGATTATAATTTGGAAATTCTTGGATTTCCCTTGCGATATTGATATAGCCCGGTGGCACGGTGTTCGTTTGATCTAGTGTGTTTTCATTCCTTAAATAGGCTACCCGGTTTTTTTCAATGCCAATGTCAGCTTGTATCTCGAGAAAGGTTTCTTCTAGTTCTTCTCCTAGAATGATAAACTTAGGCGATACCAGTTTAATGCTATAGCTTAAAGCGTCGCTCTTTTGGTTGGTATTCAGCATGGCTGCAATGGCGCCAAGCTTAACAATGGCTGCGCTGTAGGCCAGTAATTCCGGCCTATTTTCTAAACAAATACCGATCACATCGCCTTTTTTGATGCCTTGTGTGCGCAAATAGTGAGCAATTCGGTTAACCCATCGATTAAAACTAAGGTAGGTAATGCGAAGGTCTTCGTAGAGAATAGCAACACCTTTTGGGTTAGCTAGGGTTGCTTCTTCTAAGGTAAGACCTAAGCCTACGGGCAAAGAAGGGTTTTCAAGACGTGTTAGCTTCAGCCCTTGTAGAATATGGGGCATATCTTTTAATAATCTTGGAAATTGCTTTACCAGCTGTTTAGCAGTCAGCACATTTGCTTTAGCCATAAGAAGAATCTCTTATTCATTATATGATCATGCGGTCAAGTATATATCCCTCTGTAATAATTTAAAAACCTTTTGTTGGTGCATTAGGTTACATACTTTAAGGGTTGATAGCGTTTTCATATAATACGTTTGTATGACTTGTCTTATTTTAGGTACATGGTTGAGTTGTTATGCGCACCACCTAATCCTTTTCATCAATACTTGATAGCCTATTTATACTTTTTTTGCCAATCGATCCGTGAAATCTCGTAAAGTACATGCTCAGACAGTGGGTGTTTTTCAGGCAGGTCGGGGTGAGCAAAGTTGCTGTCCAGCTAATAAAAAGCTCACTTGCTTCTGCAAAACGGATCACGATAGTTTAGTCAGAGAATGAATGATGTGACAATTTTAACCAAAGACCGATTGCATGGCCTCTTGGAAATATGAAATGACCGGTGGCTTAGCACCATGTTGTTTTATATAATCAGCCGTTTCTAAGTCGCCATATTGAATCGCTATATCATGCGCAGTTAATCCATCATGATTTTTTTTGTTTATTTCTGGGCTATGAGTGAGTAGGAGCTTAAGTACTTCTGGTCTTCTTAGCCCTTTGGTACAGTACAAATGCAGAGCGGTTTTTTGTTCATCAGCACCGATATTAAGTGTACATCCTTGATCGAGCAGTCCCTCAATTAGGCCTGTATTACTGTGTCTTAGGAGCGATTCGATCACATCCTCTGATTGCACTGAAGCGTACGTTGGAATAGCGCCATTGTGTTCTAATATCAAAGCCGTTGCTATATCGCTTTGTTGAATGGCAACATCATGTGGCGTTAGCCCAAAATGATTCTTTTTATTGATATCCGGGCAAATATCTATCAGCATTTTGAGTATTTCTATACATTCCCCATAATAAATGTATACGTCTAGCGCAGGGCTTGGATCAAAAGAATCGCCATTGGTATTTATGCCGTGATCGATCAGTTCTTTAAACAGGTTTGCATCACCTTCTTGTATAGCCATCTGCAAGGTACTGACGCCGTCTCTTGATCTGTAGTTCATGTCGGCATTAGAAAAGTTGCGAATTAAAATGTTAGTGACTTCACTGTTTTCGTTCTTCATTATTGCGCGCTGTAGCAGTGTTTGATCTTCGTCATCTCTAAGCTTGCTCATTTTAGCTGCTATATAATTTTCCTTTCTTTGTATACTGTCAGGTCTTTTTATTTTATTAGTTGACAAAGGCTCACCTTTTATTGCTACCTCAACTGGTGTATCTAAAGATAGAAATACTTCAAATACAGCAGACTGGATCTCTTTGTCTTGTGAAAAACCTTCGGATATCGTGATATCGTAGAGCAGATCTAGTCTGTCCAAGTAGTTCAGATCTTCCATTGCTACATGCTTGAGGTATTCGGTCATTATGCTCCCTCGGTCGTATAGATTTATGAGGAGAGCCTTCAGCGTTTTGAGAAGAGCTGTCAGTGTTATGAGGTTGCCTAAAGTTTTGTCTGCCTTCAGTTACTATGGTGGCTATTGTTTTGAAATTTGTATCTGGGTGCTCTCTAAACAGTGTTGGTAAATAATATGTTGTTTTCTGATTGCGCAAACGCTTATTCTTTACAATAACTTCTTTTAGGTGGGCGAGGTTGCTTGCTCCTTCGAAATCCTCTTGTTGTTCTAAATGCTGGCCATATAACAAGGGGAATCTAAGTTTTAGTGGTTCTCCATCTACTTTACTATGTTCTTTAAATTCTGCATGTATAGTCTGAGGGTTATTTTTAGGCAAAAAAAACCAATTATTCTGAGAATTAAAGAGTTGTGCTCTAAACGCTTTCGTTTGTAATGAGGCTGCTAATTTGACTGCTTCAAACAGTGCGATAAATAAACAGTTCCCGACGATTTGATCTTTACCTAAAAGCGGCAGCTTTTTATGATAATGCCCGTCCTTTGGATATTCGAGAATATTTGACAATTCTTTTTTTGTGAAGTCTTGATAGGTATAATTATGATTAGGACATCCGCCGTACCCTTTGTTAATTGAGATTTTTAAGTACTCTTTTTCACCTAATTCAACATTTGGGTTCTTTATAATGAGTTCACCAATAGCATGACCATCAGTCCTATTAACAAAGGCAATAAAGTCCTTAGGGGAGGTTAGTTCGGCAATCATGGATTCAAGTTTTTCTTCATCACTTTCATACTCATAATGAATAAACTTAATGCTTCGCTCAAGGGATTGAATAAATGCTGTGTTGTGATAGGTGCTAGATTGCTTTAAGTCTTCGGATAACAATTTAAGATTCAGTAAATGAACCTGAATCTCTTCTTCACCACTTATATCAACTTTAGTCGAGTTCGATACATTATGGAACATGGCGTTGATTATGTTTACAAAAGTTTGTTCATGTCCATAGTCTTCTAGTTCGTATGCTGAGAATATAGATTCGAGTTCAGCCCTATCGGGCGTCACTTCTGATACAGTGTCTTCTATAGATTCAACTTCCGATTGAGTAGAAACGGTTTCTTCATCTGTATCAATCTGAGCTTGAAAATAGGTTGGTGCGCAGCTAAATATTTTATGAAAGCCGTCAAATAAACTTAGAAAATCGCTGTCCTGTTTTCTGCAACTTGGTTCGTGACCACTCAGTGTATGGATTGGGTCAGGTTCATCAGTAACACTGATATTACTAGCTTGTTTTCTAAAGGCGTTTGCCTCAAAGCTTTCAGTCGCTCGTTCCTGTTGTTCGCGGTTATATTCGCTACTGCTAATAACCGGGCTTACTGTAGTTACCATGTTATGTCGTTCTCAGTCCTCTGTTGAGGACTTTTTCTCTAATTTTAGATGTGACAGTTTTAACCAAAAACGGATTGCACAGCCTCTTGGAAATATGAAGTGACCGGTGGCTTAGCACCATGTTGCACTAACAATGCGGCTGTTTCCGTATTGCCATGTTGCACAGCAAAATCGTATGCAGTTAAGCCATCGCTATCCTTTTTGTTGATATCCTCGATATTGTTCACGAGTAGCTCAAGCATTCTAGTGCAGTTTACCTTTAGGAGAACGTATAGATGTAGAGCGGTGATATGTTCACTATAGAACTCGTTGTTAAGATCGAGCCCGTGATCAATGAGCTCCTCAAGCAGGTCGGCCTCGCCTCTATGTAGTGCGAGTATTAAAGTGTCAAAAGCACCTAATTCCCCGTGATTGATATCCACCTTTTTAAAGTTGCGAATTAAAATTTTAATGCACTCTGTGCTTACACCATTCTCTAGTGCGTACTGAATAAGTGTTTGCCCATCGGAGTGTCTGAGATTGCTCATCTTTGAAGCAAGATAATTTTTTTTCCTATTTATTTCATTAGTTGGAGAGGTTTCGTTTCTAATAGAATATTCAGATGGGGTATTTAAAGATGTGAATGCATTAAATACAGCAAATTGAACGTCAGGGTCTTCTGAAAATGCGTCAGATGTAGAGATATCATAAAGCAGATCAAGTTGGTCAGAGTACTCCAGGGCGCGCATTGCTATGCACTCGAAATACTCGGCCATTATACTTGTACGGTTGTGTAGATGTGATTCGGCTATGGCCTTAAAATTAGCTTTATGGAACGATGAGTCAAAGATGTCTCGTTCAGATTTTTCTCTACCTTCAGTCACTATTTTGAAGATCGTTTTAAAGTTTGTATCTCGGTGTTTTCTAAAAAGGTCTGTTAAAGAATGTGTTTTTTTACCAGCGCGCAAACCTTTATTCTTCACAATGCCTTCTGTTCTTTCTTTTATCAACCGGTTGAATGGCGCCCCAAGATGCTGGCTATATAAGGAGGCGTATTTAAGTTTTAGCGTTTTGCCATTTAGTTTGCTGTATTTTTTAAATTTTACATGTAAGGCCTGGCGAAAATCATCCATGCTCATTGTTTTATGCTTTCTTCTCTTTATTGCGCCAAATCTCTTTTTCTGTTGAAGGTTATGTTGAGGTGTTTGGTCTGCTTTTGAAGTAAAGAGTAGGGTGCTAAATTTTTTTGATTGTAATGAGGCTGCTAATCTTACTGCCTCCATCAGTGCGATAAACAAACAGTTTCCAACGATTTGATCGTTACCTAACAGCGGTAGTTTTTTGTCATAATGCCCATTTTTTGGATATTCGATCATCTTTGCTACTTCATTTTTGGCGAAGTCTTGACAAGTATAACAATAATCATCGCATCCGCCGTGTCCTTTATTGATTGAAATTTTCAAATACTCTTTTTCACCTAATTCAACATTTGGGTTCTTTATAATGAGTTCACCAATAGCATGATTCTTTGTTGAATTAACAAAGGCGATAAAATCCTTAGAGGAGGTTAGTTCGCCAATTAGAGATTCAAGTTTCCCTTCTTTATTTTCAGACTCATAATGAATAAATTTAATACTTCGCTCAAGGGATTCAATAAATGCTGTGTTGTGATAGGTGCTGGAACGCTTTAAATCTTCGGATAGCAATTTAAGGTTAAATAAATGCATTTGAAGCTCTTCTTTGCCTGTTATTTTGCCATTATTCGACAAATTGTGAAAGATGCTATCAATCACAATTAAAAGGTTTTCTGCTGTTCCAAATGCCTCTACTTCGTGCTCTTCAAATATAGATTCAAGTTCAGATTTATCGGATATCACTTCTGATACAGTGTCTTCTACGAATTCAAGTTCGGATTGAGTGGAAACGGTTTCTGTAACAGTTTCTTCATCTGTATCAATCTGAGCTTGAAAATAGGTTGGTGCGCAGCTAAATA
>JAYPYM010000204.1:6386-8278 GCA_038135915.1 Gammaproteobacteria bacterium | reverse complement strand
ACCATAGAGAGCACAGTTGATTTGCCACAACCGGAATGACCGATCAAAGATATAAATTCTCCTTTTTTCATTTTCAAATCAAAGTCTTCTACAACCGTCAAAGGTCCTTTGGGAGTAGGATATACCTTGGTCGTTTTAAAAAACTCTACATAGCGATCTTCCCCTACCGGCTTACTTTCATGCCCATCATCGATCGTTTTTGGCATATAGTCCGCATGAGTGTTTGGTAAAACATTGGGTAAGGTCACCAAGTTGCCTTGAGCTTGTACTTCTTTTTTGCTTGAACCGACATCTAATAAATACTCTGTTATTTTTGCCCTCAAGCCAAGAAACTTTTTATCTGTATTCATCTTGGTACGATCTCTTGGTCTCTCAATGTCCACAACAAACTCTGGACCCAACGAAGCGCCAGGTCCAGGGTCAAGCGGTATGACACGATCTGCCAATAGCAAAGCCTCATCCACATCATTTGTAATCAAAACGACTGTCTTCTTCTCTTGCGACCAGATAATTTCAATTTCATCTTGCAAGTTTGCCCTGGTTAAGGCGTCTAGCGCACTCAGCGGTTCATCCATCAGCAATACATCTGGACTCATTGCCAGTGCGCGAGCAACAGATACTCGCTGCCGCATACCACCTGATAACTCAGCTGGCTTACGATCCATCGCATGACTCAATCCAACCATAGTGATGTATTTTAAGATGTGTTCTTCGCGTTTTTGTTTCGACCAATCCTTAAATAAGGTATTCACAGCTAGCCCAACATTTTGCTTTACTGTCAACCAAGGCAACAAAGAGTAATTTTGAAAAATAACACCTCTGTCTGGGCTAGGCCCCGTTACAGCCTGGCCCTTAAAATTTACACTACCTTCATCAGGCATCAGCAAGCCCGACAACATGGAGATCAATGTAGTCTTTCCACTGCCTGAAAAGCCCAATATCGCTACAAACTCGCCTTCATCAATACTCAAGTTAATATTTTTTAATACCTGGCTAACTTGCGACCCCGTTTTATAGGATTTAGAAACAGCCTCTAATGTTATAATTGGCTTCATTCGACACCTCCGCTAAAAAAGTTACTAGACATGATCATCTACCCATCGAAAACACTTTCTGCAGGGATAGCATAATTCGATCTAAAATAAAGCCAATGATACCAATAGCAAACACAGCAACCATAATTCTACCTAAGGAATGGGAACTACCGTTTTGGAACTCGTCCCAAACAAATTTACCCAAGCCAGGGTTCTGAGCCAGCATTTCGGCCGCAATCAGCACCATCCAACCAACACCTAAAGATAAGCGCAAACCGGTAAAAATTAAGGGCAACGAGGAGGGAAGAACGATTTTAAACACCTGAGTAAACCATCCCAAATTTAGCACTTTACCGACATTCATTAGGTCCTTATCTATCGAAGATACCCCTACTGCCGTATTAATCAATGTCGGCCATAATGAACAAAGAGTAACGGTGATTGCAGAGTTGAGAAATGCCTTTTCAAACCAAGCGTTATCATCAACGACATAGGTCGCACTGACCACCATCGTCACAATCGGCAACCAGGCCAATGGAGACACAGGCTTAAATATTTGGATTAACGGGTTAAAAGCTGCATTCATCGCTTTACTCAGGCCACAAAGAATACCAAGCGGTACAGCGACTAAAGTCGCAATCAAAAAACCTAAAAACACCGTTTGCAAACTCTTATAAATCTGATCTATAAAGGTATCTTTTCCAGTATATTGTCTAATCTTTACCTTTGCATTTGGGTCTTTAGCCAACTTCGCTTCATTTCTCTTTGCTTGACGCTCATAAAAAGCAGCAGCTTTTTCGCGCTGAACTTTATGTTCATTCCATAAACCCTGAGCTTCATGCACGACATCCCCAGGGC
>JAYPYM010000204.1:0-6364 GCA_038135915.1 Gammaproteobacteria bacterium | reverse complement strand
ACTTGCTGGGATGTTTGATGCCACAAGAACAAGAAAACAAAAATGGCCGCGATAGGAACACCCACCATATACCAAATTTCTTTTAGCTCTTCTTTTGGGTTTCCACCCGATAGAAGACGAAAAAAAGGGACAAACCAGGTAAACCCAGTCAAGCTCAAAAAGTTCGTAATTCGCTGTACCATAATTGCTTTCTCTTTACTTTATATTTAACTGTTAAAGGGCTTTCTGGGCCAAGGTTGCTTGCACGACCTTACCCTTTTCAACTATTTCTGCTCCTTTTAAGCCGATATTAAATTTTTGCAGATACTCATTTGGTTTTCTGCCGTCGTATACAATATTATCGATAAAGTGCTTTTGAGGCAGACGGTAACCATCAGTTCCCATGGGAAAGTCTTTCTTCTTAACTTTTCCTTCTTCTATCAAAAGATTAGCAGCCTGCATGTATATATCTGGTCGATATACTTTCTTCGCTACTTCATGGAACCACTCGTCAGCTTTTGGTTCATTGATCTGACCCCAGCGTCTCATTTGAGTTAAGTACCAAACCGCATCACTATAATATGGATAAGTTGCGAAGTATCTAAAGAAAACATTGAAGTCAGGCAACGGCCTAACATCGCCTTTCTCATACTCAAACGTACCCGTCATACTATTGGCAATCACATCATAATCTGCACCAACATACTCTGGGCTCGCGAGGTATTTGACTGCCTCTGGGCGATTAGCATCATTGTTGGCATCTAACCACTGCGCAGCTCGAATCATGGCCTTGACCAAAGCTAAATGCGTATTGGGATTCTTATCCGCCCAAGCTTTGCTGACACCAAACACTTTCTCAGGGTTATTCTTCCAAATTTCGTAATCGGTAACGACTGGTACACCAATACCCTTAAATACAGCTTGCTGATTCCAAGGTTCCCCAACACAATAGCCATAAATGGTTTCCGCCTCTAAAGTAGCTGGCATTTGTGGCGGAGGTGTGACAGACAGTTGGGCGTCCGCCATGGTTAAACCTGTTACATCTGAATTAGAATAATAGCCTGGGTGTATGCCGCCTGCCGCCAACCAGTATCTCAACTCATAATTATGAGTTGATACTGGGAATACCATACCCATTTTAAAAGGCTTACCTTCCTTTTTAAAACTTTCTACAACCGGTTTAAGTGCATCAGCTTTTATTGGATGAACGGGCTTTCCATTCTCATGTGGAATATTAGGCTTCATTTGCTCCCATATTTTATTGGAGACTGTAATTCCATTGCCATTCAGGTCCATACTAAAAGCAGTGATGATATCAGCTTTCGTACCGAAGCCGATTGTTGCACCCAGGGGTTGCCCAGCAAGCATGTGCGCACCATCTAGCTCTCCATCAATCACTCGATCCAACAACACCTTCCAGTTTGCTTGAGCTTCCAAGGTGACATATAAGCCTTCATCTTCAAAAAAGCCTTTCTCGTAAGCAATAACAAGAGGGGCAACATCTGTTAATTTTATGAATCCAAGCTTCAACTCTTCTTTTTCTAAAGCCAGCTCGGCCTGAACTAACTGGTTTAAACCAACAGTTAGAAGCACTGAATAAATCACTGATTTTAACGATCTGCTAAACCTTTTTTTTCTTTCGTATAAACGGTCCACTGGTTACCCTCCAATTAAGCACGCATTAACTAAACCCTTTTTTTTAATCTTCGCAGCTGTGCTCGCCTGCAAGGTGTTTGCCAATTTTCTAAATTGATCAAATTTCAACCATATCATGTATACGTACAAAATCTTTAAGGTATTATTCGTCCATCTTTGCATCCTTCGCGCATGAATCAAAAATGATCTTTACAAATGATGTCCGTATTTGGAGCAGTTTTATCCCTTCAAATTTATTCCACCTGAATAACTTTATTTTATTTACCGATCACCCCAACTCAAGTCGCCCAAACATGGCGCTTACTCTTACCCAGCTGTAACTTTAAGGTGCATGCTTAATCATTGGGTCATACAAATTACTGAGGGAAGACTAGGTGGATTCTTATAGCCTTAAACATCTTTGCACTTTTTTATGCCATTTCATAAAACATTATGAAGAAATATTGATCAAAACTTAAAATATGGTAATATTTTGATCAATTTTCGAAATACTAAAAGCTATCAACGAAAAAATAAATTCATAAGGAAGCATATGCCAGCGTTATCATCATAGCTGGCAACCAACTCAACACGTATCTGATGTGCAAGCGAGGATTACAGTATTATGAAAGCTCATTCAACGACTAGTTCACCTGCAAAACGAGCAGCTGAATCAAATCAAGTAGGAAGCCAAGAAAGTAAAAAAACCTCAAAATTACAGTCGCCTTCTAATATGACAATACCAATAGCCTCTTCGTTTCAACAAGCCAAACCTATCGCTCCACCTCCACCTTTATTCAGACTGGTGAAAGACCTACCCGCTACAAGCCAAATTGCACATACGGGATCAGAAATCTTTGTAGGACAAGACAGCACCCCAACCGATGATCAACCATTAGAAGATTTATCATTCAATTTCGATCAAGAGCTGGTAGATTTAGACTCAAAGCCCAATGCGACAGAAGCCCTTGCACAACAAGAACAAACCAACACCCCAACCGATGACCTGCCATTAGAAGATTTATTATGCAATTTCGATCAAGAGCTGGCAGAGTTGAACTCAACGCCCAATGCGACAGAAGCCCTTGCACAACAAGAACAAACCAACACCCGAACGGATGACCAGTCATTAGAAGATTTATTATTGAGTTTCGATCAAGAGCCCACAGACTTGAACACAAAGCCTTTATCCACACATACTACAGCAGGAACAATACCTAACTTCACAAGTATTGGAAAACCAATAGGCCCAGCTCCACAATTAATAAACCCAAAGATAAAACTAGGACGAATCCAAACTCAGTTATAACTGACTACCCTCACCACTAAACTGTGTCAAAATAATTCCATCAGTATAGGTCTATTTAGCCAGCTCTTGCAGAATGAGCGATTCTAACGCTTAAGCTATAATTCAATAAAATACACTCTCGAAGTTATTAGAACCTAGAACCTTGAAAAAATTCCTAGTTTTCTGCCTTAAGCTTTCTCTTGCGTTGATGCTCCTTCATTGGTTATATGATAGTGAGGCATTAAGCTTAGATGATGCGTATCAAATTAGCTTAAACGCGAGGAGTGTAAGGCTGTTTGGCATCAGTTCCGCTTTTCTATTCATTGGGTTGATTTTAATATCATTAAGAATGTGGCGCCTTTTAAACCTGTTGAACATAAAAGTCGGTATCCGAGAAGCGATCCGAGTTAACTTGGCCAGCATGTCTTTAGGCCTACTACTACCCGGTTTAATCGGCGTAGATGCATTGCGAGCAACCTACTTCTGCATCCAAAAGCCAGATCAAAAACCAGATGCAATCAGCTGTATTATTGTAGATCGTATCATCGGTTTATATGCACTACTTCTACTAGCTACACTAGCAACCGTTTTCGCCTACTTATTTAGTTTTTTTTCCGTGAGTGAAACAATTTTAATTTTCTTAGTCACTTTCCTAGCAGGATTCTCTATAGCAATTGTGTTAATGATGAATCAAACATTTTTCTCATTAGCACCCATTCGATTCTTCTTAACTCGAATACCAAGTGTTCTACAAGCAACTATAGAATCTATTCATTCCTTCAGACATTTTCGCTTGGACTTATTCATCTGGGTAACTATCTCTGTAGCCTCTCAGGGCATCACCGTTTTTAGCTTTATCACTGCAGGGATTCTAATAAACGATAGCCTACCAATACTTGCACACCTGATTTTTGATCCTATTGCACTCTTCTTCAATTCTGTTCCAATTACACCAGGCGGCCTCGGTATTACAGAAAGCGTTTTTGCTTACCTATACCAACTCAATGGCTCCGAAAATGGTCCGATCATCGCTTTGATCGGAAGGCTAAATCAGTATTGGGTTTATATTATAGCTGGCCTTCCAGCAATATTCTTAGTAGATTTCAAAATTTCACCACGTAAGAACTTAGCAAAAATAGAGACGGACTTGATAGAGAACCCAAAACCATGAATGAGGAAAATAAAACAAAAACATTCAACTGCTGTTTAAACTGTGGCAGCAATCAAGCAACTCCAGTATTTGACGCTCGGGATTTCGACACAGGCTCTATCGAGTTCCCACTAGTACGGTGTGACACATGTCATCTAGTTTACACTTCAAGGGTAACCGATGAGATTCTTGCAGCATCTTACAGTAAACAATATTATGGATCAGGAAAAAAGAAATTCGTTTCTCTCTTAGAGTCATTTGTTAACGCCGGACATCAACGCCAAGCTATAAAAATAATTGATACTTACCATGCAATGAAAAAAAGTCCTAAGCATCCCTCTTCAACCCTAAGCGTGTTAGATATTGGTTGTGGCAGAGGCTTATTAATGAAAGCTTTTTCCGAGCTTGGCGCGCAATGCCTTGGTATCGAGAGAGATGAATTCGATGAGATAGACGCGGATAGCAAAAATATTCACATTGGTTCATTAAGTGATAAAAAGCTAGCAGGCAAAAAGTTTGACATCATCTTAATATGGCACGTTTTAGAACACATAACCGAATTGGGTTCGCTATTTAGAGAATTGCCCAAACACCTGAATCCAGGCGGCTTATTAGTCATTTCAGTGCCTAACTTTTCAAGCTGGCAAAGTAAGTTCTTCAAACATTATTGGTTTCACCTGGATTTACCACGGCATGTTGCTCACTTTGAAAAAAACTTTCTCTTTGACCAACTAGAATCACTTAACCTAAGCATTGCTAGTTGGCATACATTTACTCCTAGCCAAAATATTTATGGGTTCCTACAAAGCTGTTTGAATAAACTATTTCCTAACTATCCAAATCGTCTCTATAAATTATTAACTAGCGGGCAAAAACTCAATAACCAAGGCTTCTCGTTGATCGGGTGGGCAATCATCGCTATTCCCTTTATCCCATTCGCAATCATTGAAGCCTTGATAACTTATTATTTTGGAAATGGCGCAACATTAACAATTTACGCTCACAATAAAGAGAAATCATAACTAAAATGCCGTTTCATCTTTCATACTTAGATCTATCAGAGATTTTACTTCAGATTTCATTGTGCTGATTTTACGCTCATCCACAAGAATGCCATTCACAAGATGAGTTTCTTCTATACGGTCTAAAAGCTCCAATGCCATGTCGTACTTTTTCAACTTAATACTGACTCTAGCTGCTTCGTAAAATACGATATCATTGTCCATATACCATAAACGACCTTCTTGCCATCCATCGTTTAGGACACCCTCTGCTTCGACAAAGCGCTGAAGCTCGAAAGCCGTGTAATAATATCGGTATATAAACCGATTCTTAAGCTCTGTATTTTTTATTTTCGAACGATTAGAAAATACCCAACGATAAAGAGGCATAGCATCCTCTAGACGCCCGCCATAAAAATAAGCTTCTGCTAAAAAAAGATTTGTGTGTATCGACCTAGGGAATCTCTCTCTGGAATATTCCCAAAGAGACACTTCTGTTTGCCAGACCTTAGTGTACTTAAAAGTTGTATAACCTAAGGCAATCGAAATAAACAATAACAGAGCCATGCACACCGCTAATGGTCTGACTGACTTAACATCAGCATATGAAATACCAGCAGGCTTAACAATCAACTTAACAATTAACGTAACCATTATAAAATAGAGAGGGATAGTCGGAATATAGGTATACCTATCAGCATAGGCAGCAGCACCTACATGGACTATGCCGATAACCGGCAATATAGTAATGCTATAGAAAAAAAATGAAAATATTAACCAGCTCTGACCTCGTCGTCGATACCACTCACCAACCAAAAACAAAGCAATCATTACGCATAAAGAAAACAGCGCTACTAGCCAGGAAGACTCCTTATGATAAGGGTAGAATGGCGATAAACTTATCGGAAAAAGCGTTAAGCCAAGATACTTCAACCAGTTAATCAAGCTGTTCTTAATTCGAATAAAAACTGAAATATCACTATTAATGAGGTCAAACTGCGCCTGAAGCGTCATATACATAGAAAGCAATACAATCAAGATGAAAGGAAATTTTTCTAACAATATACTGAACCAATTTTTGGATTGCCAAAAATATAACATCAAACGTTTGTACACCCATATATCCAACATCAATAACACCACAGGCAGAGACATCGCCATAGGTTTAGACATCACGGCAGCCGCAGCAGAAAAAAAAGTCAAGATGTATCGGACAAGAGTGGGTTTAGCCACGTAAGCGTCATAGCAAATTAAGCAAAGAAAAAAGAAGAAACCACACATTAGATCTTTTCTTTCTGCAACCCATGCGAC
>JAYPYM010000203.1:0-8359 GCA_038135915.1 Gammaproteobacteria bacterium | reverse complement strand
ATTATTCAAGATCGTCTTGGTATTGATTACATGTATGCTAACGAACTTGATATACAAGAGGGTAAAGTAACAGGGGAAATTAAGTCCCCTATTGTTAACGGTGACAGAAAAGCTGAGCTATTGTTATCGTTGACCGAAAAGCTATGTATCAACAGACAACAAGTGATCGCAGTTGGCGACGGTGCTAATGATTTACCTATGCTAGACCTTGCAGGCTTAGGCATTGCTTTTAGGGCAAAGCCAATCGTGAAAGAAAAAGCAAAGCATGCTATTTCTCACCTAGGCCTAGATGGGATCCTATATCTCATGGGAGTCACAGATGCGGAAAGTAAAGATTTGATTAATAGTCACAGTCACCCGACATCTTCTTCATCATCTGCATCAAACTCATAATCCATCGCTTCGGAAGGTGGCTGCAAATAGTAACCTTGTATAAAGTTCATTCCAAGGGTATAAAGTGACGAAATGACCGTTACTTCTTCAACAAAACTAGCGATGGTCATTTTACCATGACGACGAGCAGTCTCTACAATTGACTTGAGAGTTGCCATGTTTTCTTCTTTATTTAAATCTTTAGTATAAGACCCATCTAGCTTTAGATAGTCAACTGTCAAGTGCTTCAGCACGCTAAATGGGTTAGGTGCACAACCAAACCGAGAAAGCGCGACCTTACACTTGAGCTCTGAAAGCGCTTTAGTCGCTTCTTTAGCCTGTTTTAAATAACTATGCGCATCACTCTCTGTTAGCTGAAAGACCATGGCATCATGAGGAAGTCTAGAGGCCTTCAAGACCATACCTAACCAAGAAATAAAGGTTTCATCAAGCAAAGTCTGCGGTGTTAAGTTAATAATAATACGCGTGGTCAAGCCTTTCTTATAGGACTCCGTAAGCTCCTTGATGGACTGTATAATAACCCACCGATCGATTTTTTCAGAAAGTCGATAAGCTACCGCAGTCTTTAAAAACTCATGTGGCGATATCTCTTTCCCTTCCTCATTCAACATTCGAAGCAACACTTCATAAAAAGGCTGGTTATTACCTCTTAAACAAATAATAGGCTGGAACAGTATCTTAAATAAACCGCCCTCTATTGCTTTCTGTAATTGAATAATGCTTTGAGGTTCACCCTTATCTTCAAGTTCCTCTATATGTGTATACAAGAAAACACCTGAACCACTATCTTTTGATTCCTTTTTCACCCGATCGGATGCCGAGTGAGCACGCATGATCATATTCTGTGGATTTGAAGAGGCATCATTGATTGCAACAATACCAACTCTAACAGAAATTTGTACCGTTTTATCTTGAACCTCTGGCAGATGGTCTTCAATTTTTTGACAAATAACTTGACCAAACTTAACTGCTTCTTCAGGTGAATCCTCTTGTATAATCAAAGTAAAGACATCATCACTAAAACGAGCTAAGATACTGTTATCCGGAGATACTTCGCTAATTAATTTGGCAAGATCACCTACAATTAAATCAATACCACCGATACCAATATCCATGATCAATTTATCATGGTCATTCAGTCGAATGAAATAAAGCATATAATTTTGTTCACGATTTAATGATCGCTGAACAGACTTTTCCAACTCTTCTAAGAAGAAGTTTCTATTATATACACCCGTTAACAGATCTTGATGACTGATAGACTTTAATTTCTCCTGCAGCTCTGCATCTTCATTATCCGCTCTCACTATGATTTGCGTACAAGCTTCTCTATCATAAGTTGCATCTGAAAAGGTAAGTCTCAATATTTTTTCCGAAGAATCAGCAGCTACACCAGTCACTTGTATGGTGTCAGTTTCCGAAGATTCAGCGCTATATTCTTTCAAAAATGCTTTAAATTTCTCATGGTCCTTAGAAGCAACCAAGTCTAAAACTGGAAGGCAATCAATCTCATCTGTTTCGGTATAACCAAATATTTCAAGGTAGGGTGCATTTGCATAAATATGCATACCACCCGCTACATAAGCCACTGCATCTCGAGAGCTTTCCAAAAGCGTACCGCAACGCTTCTCAGCTTCAATAAGCGCCATATCAGATTTTCTTAATTGGCGTCGATTACCCAAAGCTTCTAGCTCTCGATCGAGCGACATCAAGAGCAATTCCTGCGATTCAAGCTGAACAATATTTGAACCGCCTTTTTTTAGACACTCCAACCGCTTATCATCATTAACCTCATCAGTTAAGAAAATTACGGGGATATCCTTCCCAAGCTTTTTTATGATCTCCATCAAGGAGTCTGAAGCCACCGCGCCAGATTCATAATCTGCAATCAACACATCCCACGGTTGGTGGGTAAGAGATTTACTGAGTTCTACCTCATTATGCACAAGCTGTGCACGGGTTGCTTTACCGCTATTTCGCATTGCATTAATAATTTGCTCTGCTTCATCAGAAGCATCGTGCAAAAAAAGCACATGTATCGTACTATTTGATGTCTTAACTGTACATAAATGCCTATGAAAAATATCTAATTAAAAAAGTACTTATAAAGATGCCCATACTGTACCACCTTTATTCTTGTCTTCCCGATCTTCATGATCATCTTTCTCGCTCTGCTCAGTTTTTCTGAGTCTAGTCTCTTCTATAAAAGCATCGATAAAACGAAAGTCATCTTTAACACTTATTTCATAATGCATAAAACCCGCACCAGTTTCAATTTCTTTAGAAAATGTGGCTTCTGATTCTTCATCATAATACTTTATGATGTACTTTTGGCCTGAATAGTGGTTTAAATTCGGCACAACAATTCCTAGACGGTATTGACTTTCCCCTGGCCTTATTCCTTGCAGCACGGTCATAAAAGCCCTTAAATATTCAGAGCCAACGCCTTTTTTAGGAATCGTCTTAACTGCACAAGGCAACATATGCTCTGAAATAATCTTTACACCAATACGAGCACTTTTTCTTCTTTCTTGCTCCATCCAACATATGCTAGCAAGCCTCCAACCGGGAATGTTATCATCAAAGATGGCAACAACCTCTCCTGGAAATACTTTTTCGTTCTCTTTAAAACTAGTCGATAGGCAGTAACCGGAACTGCTTACATTAACAATATTACAAGTCAATTGATCATATGTTCTCTCTGAGGTTTCTTCTGCACTTGAGCTTATTGTCTCAGCATTACTTACTAAAACACCGACATCTTTTTTAGTAAGAATTGTATTAAAATCTGTTTGGTTACCTAAGAAAAAGTGCGCATTAATAAATCCGTAGGCAGCGATAACCTTACTCTTAACACGCAGCCGATTTTGTTTTCTTTTTAGGGTTCTACTAAATACATTTTTAACATGAACCAGCATTTCTTTCGAAACCGTGCTAGGAACCGGAAAACCTGAACCACTTGAGGACAATTTTTTAGACCTATAACCCGCTTCACTCAATACCCCTCTGATCTTACCAACCAAATTATCCGCCAGTATGTGCCTTAAATGTTTTTGCCCGCTTTTCTGTTTGAGGTCTGCAAAAAAACAAGGTGGACTATCTTTTATCAGATTGACGCAGTAAATATCCGACTCCGCGGGATCACTTCCGATACTAATATAATCCGCCCAACCCATAAAGGCATCATATAAAATACCAATATCTTTTTGGCGAAGCTGATTTGGCCGCAAAATAGCCAAGCATATGGTTTGCTTGTAAATACCTTCAGTATTACTGAAAACATTTTTCTTATCTATCTCTATGGCTATTTTATCTTGCGTCATACCCCTTTCTTCAGCAATCATGTAAAGCCAATTTAGCTCCATCCAGAAATTTTTTGGTGTTGAAACATATAATTGATAACATCGCAATAAGCTTTTAGATTGGTAATAAAGAGATCGATGCAACGCACCACAAAGTACCGGCCTTATTTTCTTACTTTCTTTTTTGCTTGTCGCTTGCACAACGACTATCTTGTACGCCAAAGCAATTTGAGATTCAAGTGACTGCGCAATGCTTGCAGAAATTTTCGCAGAGTCTGGTAGCGTAAAGGGCTTATTTAAATAATCCTTGCTAATGGACTTGCTGACATAATTTACTTTTGGATAAAGTATTTCAAGCAGCTCAAACCGAGTGGTTTCATCTGTTTTTAACCGAATTATTTCCCCTAAGGCTTTAATCAACTGTGAGCTGATCTCTTTTATATTAAACATTGGCAAATTATCAGACCACTGTTTAAATTTTCTAGCACTATGGCTACTAAAAGAAAGTGACTTAAGGTCTTGATCTGGAATTGTAAGCTGTACTTTTTCGTCTTCTTGACGCATTTTGGCTGTCCAGAGCTACTACATAGGTTAGCTGTTTAGCTACTTTAACTAGAAAAACACATTACACATCTTTAGATTCTTTTTATTATAGTTTAGTTCCAATGCTTAGCGCTGATGAAAAACATAAAATATATTCCGCTAATTTAGGCATTTTTATAGATTGGCTAAACCTATTCTATGCCTTTCTTGGCGTTCAGGAGGGATAGGCTTTTTAAATGGATAACCCGGCTTTTCAACAACTAATCTAGGTACAAGATAACCAGGTAATAGACTGCTAACCTCAAACAATAAATTTTGCGCCATAACCAAATCTACATTGAAATGTCTAGCACCCTTTACTGGATCGAGCAGATTCAAATAATAAGGTAAGATACCCGCTTCAAATAAAGCAGTACTCAGGTCCACAAGTGCTTTCACGCTGTCGTTCACTCCTTTAAGCAATACAGCCTGATTGAGTACCGTAACACCCGCTTGAAGCAGCCTAGAAGCTGATCCTTTAACTGCCTCATCTATCTCTTGAGCATGATTAACATGAATCACCATAACCATTTTCTGAGACTGGTTCTGGATCCAATCAATTAAAGCATCATCGATACAATTAGGAATTAATACTGGTAGCCGAGTATGAATTCGGAGTCGTTTTACTTGAGGACAACCATTCATCAACTCGCCAATCATCTTAAGCTTTGACATACCAAGCATCAGAGGATCACCACCACTGAATATTATTTCATCAATTTCGGGGTGGGCTAATAGATAATCTTTAATTTTCGTCTGATTAGGCATGGTAACCGCATTCAAATCATATGGAAAATGTCTTCGAAAGCAGTAACGACAGTGTATTGCACAAGACCCACCTAATATCACCAGCGCTCTTCTTTTATATTTATGTATCAAGCCGGGTACAGGGTTATAATCCATCTCTTGTAACGGATCTTCATGATCATATTTAACATCAGAGACAAGCTCCTCTTTTAAAGGCAAGACTTGCTTTAGAAGAGGGTCATTCAAATTCCTTTTTTGCATTTTTTTTATGAAAGGCCTGCTAACTTTTAATGAGAAATCAGCATGCTCAACACACATGTTTTTCAGCGCTTGCTCATCGAGCTCTAAGTATCGAGATAATTCTGACAAACAGGTAATAGCTTTTTTTAACTCTTGTCGCCAACCAGTTAATAAAGTAGTCAAATTAAGCACAACCTTTTAAAACAAAAACCAGGGTTAGGAAGGGGCATTACCAACAATCAATGCTTTTAACTCTGCTGTAACCACCTCGGAAGCTTCATCCGGTAGTTGGTAACCAACGTTAGGTAAAAGCCGATACGCAGAGCGCTTGAAATAAGAGGCCAATTTCTCACAACTTTCTTGACGTAGATACTTATCTTTTTCTCCGAACAAAAAAATGACCGGGCATTTTATTTCACTTAAACCCCGCCTGATTTGCCAAATGAAATTAAGCATTTTATTCGTATGCCAAAGATAGTTAGCAAGCAATCGCCTTGCATCTTTTTGATGATAAACATCAGTATAACAAGCTAGCAAAACTGGGTCTGGATCAGCATAAAACGAATTTTTCAATAGTTTCGAAATTAACCTAGCCGAACCAATATGCTCAGTTAAGGATGACCCCAAAATAGGTATTGCTGCGGTGATAGGCCATAGCGGTGGATACAGATATTCAATGGTTAAGTATGTGTTAGTAAGCAACAGGCCAGCAGTCATCTCTGGTTTATGCTGCGCCCATGACAAGGCTAAGATAGCGCCAAAGTCATGTCCGACTAGATAAACCTTCCTTTTCTCTGGCAACACTTCTTCCAAAAAACTACTCAACCAAGAAATATAACGTTTAGGCTTTGCCGGCCAAGTTAACCTTTTTTGCGAACGGCCAAACCCAGGCAAGTCGGGTATGATCAACCGATACTCTTGTGCCAAATCAGAAATTAGATTGCGATATAAATATCCTGAAAGTGGTATACCATGCAAAGCAACAACAATGGGAGTGTCTATATGATGGCTCAAGCTCTTTGATAAGGAGTCATAATAAACAGTTTCAACGCCTTCAATGATAACAGACTGATGATCTAGATAAAATTCGTTTAACCTTTGGGTGACTTGCGGGTCCGTCATTTCTGCCAACACACTCATTTAATTAACATAACCCATAGATAATAATCTATTATAGTCCTGATAACTAGGCCATCTTTCTTAGAGAGGATAAATGATCTCGACTTGTTAATCTGGCCTAAATTTTTTAGACTCCTTTTTCAATACCAGTCATCAATTGGGGACAGCGTTACTGATTAAATGTCACCCTATTTTACCTTTTGTATATTTTAAATTATTGAGGTGCCTATATGCCCCATTATTCCACAAATGAATTCCGATCTGGCCTTAAAGTTATGTTAGATGGAGACCCCTGCGCTATTGTAGAGAATGAGTTTGTCAAGCCTGGCAAGGGCCAAGCCTTCAACAGGGTAAAATTAAAAAACCTAAAAACTGGTAGAACCTGGGAAAAAACCTTTAAATCAGGTGAGAGCATTGAAGCAGCTGACATCCTAGATGTCGAAATGCAGTATCTCTACGAAGACGGTGAATTCTGGTACTTTATGGATCCAAAATCCTACGAACAGATAGGCGCAGGTGAAAGCGCTGTGCAAGACGCCAAGGCTTGGTTAAAAGAAGAAGATTTATGCACAGTAACTTTGTGGAACGGAACTCCTCTTTCAGTTGTGGCACCAAACTTTGTTGAGCTACAAATCGTAGAAACTGACCCTGGCGTTCGTGGCGACACAGCTTCAGGGGGTACCAAACCTGCCAAGCTTTCTACCGGCGCTGTCGTAAAAGTACCCTTATTTGTGGATCAAAACGATATTATTCGGGTTGATACACGTACTGGTGACTACGTTTCAAGGACTAAAGGCTCCTGAGCACGCAAGGCTGGCTCCCCAGCGGTTCACTAGCGGCATTAAAAGCTCGAGCACTCATTTACGAAAAGATTCGGAAATTTTTTCGTGATCAGAATGTATTAGAGGTTGAAACACCTATTATCGGGAGCACTTTTGTGCTCGAACCTAATATCAAAGCTATTATTGCTGATAACGAATCAAGGAATACGGAATTACCAAAGTTAGGCTACCTACAAAGCTCTCCTGAATTTCATATGAAACGCCTTATATCTGCTGGGTATGGGGATATCTTCCAGATAACCAAAGCATTTCGATCGGAAGAGCTAGGCAAACGACATAACCATGAATTCTCAATGCTCGAATGGTATCGACTGAATTGGGATTATATGAAGCTGGCAGATGAGGTCAGCCGATTACTCAGCGTAACACTTGAAACCCCACCCGCAGTGAAACGCTCATACCAGTCTGTTTTTGAATCCAAGTTAGGCATTAACCCTCACCAAGCTGATCTGCAAGATCTGAAAGAAGTCATTACTGATCACTTAGATGTTTTCAACGCAAATGAGTTAAACGAAGCTGCCTGCCTAGACTTGATTTTTTCTCACCTGATTGAACCAAACTTAGGGGCTAGTAGCCCCGTTATCCTATACGCATTCCCCAGCTGCCTATCGGAGCTATCTCAAGTTGCAAACATGCCAGGCTCCGAAGAAAGCCATGCTTTAAGATTTGAAATCTTCTACAAAGGGTTAGAAATTGGCAATGGTTACCAAGAAATAACTGATATAGCTAAGCTTAAAGAACGATTTTCTCAACAAAAAAATCGATTAGATTCGGAAAATATAAAGCGCCCGCTGGATCACCTTTATATTGCAGCTGCTTCCGACAGCTTACCTGCTTGCTCTGGCGTGTCTTTAGGCCTAGATCGAATACTCATGCTATTAATGGGAGTAGATGATATTTCTGAAGTGATTTCTTTTTCTTCTAATCGAGCTTAATTCTCCTAGAGCGATACTCTTAGATAAAAAAGAAAAAGCTCAATCAACAGTTATACGCTGCCCCATTTGAACTTTCTTAGTAGCAACAATTTCATTATCCCAATCGACTCTTTGGGCAGTAATGAGTACAACCGTAGAACCCAACTTAAACCGGCCAACCTCATCGCCTTTCTTGAATTGCAAGGGCGGAAGCCCTTTA
>JAYPYM010000202.1:8110-8366 GCA_038135915.1 Gammaproteobacteria bacterium | reverse complement strand
TCGCATAGATCTTCAAATTCAAGTCCCACCGGTGGATAAAAAGCTACTGTTGGATCATCAGCTAGAATCTGAAGACAGCGAAACGATTAGAAAACGCGTTGATCAAGCTTACCAAATTCAACTAACGCGAGCAGGAAAACCAAATGCGCATTTACAAGGCAATGAAATAGACCAATTTTGCAAACTTCAGTCGGCAGAAAAAAAGTTTTTGAATCAAGCTATGATGCAGCTCCACTTGTCTGCGAGGAGTTTGCAT
>JAYPYM010000202.1:2131-8100 GCA_038135915.1 Gammaproteobacteria bacterium | reverse complement strand
GTGTATTGAAGGTCAGCAGAACATTGGCGGACTTAGACCACCAGCAACAGATTGGTGGCCAGCACTTGTCCGAAGCCTTGAGTTACCGTTTCTTTGATCGCACTGTCCAGGCCGCTTAGGTCATTGATTAATTATTCCAACATTTCATCGAGGCAACTTTGGATCTGCAACAGTTAAACCTTCAGCAACGTAGGTCGGTAGAAAATATTTCAGATCCGCTATTGGTTTTGGCAGGGGCTGGTTCTGGTAAAACGCGTGTGATCACACAAAAAATTGCTTATTTGATACGAAAATGCGATATGCCTGCTCATCACATCAGGGCAGTGACCTTTACCAATAAGGCTGCAGCGGAGATGAAGCAGCGAGTGGCCAAATCTGTAGAAAAGTCATTTACTCGCGGTTTGAAAATTACTACCTTTCATCAGTTAGGTTTAGAGATTATTCGGAAAGAATCTCGGTCAATGGGGTATAAATCTAACTTTTCTATTTTTGATGATATTGATACAAAGCAAGTGCTGAAAGAAGTGATGCTTGAAAATAATGCAGATGCTAGTTTATTAGATATGGTACGCCATAAGATTAGCTTGTGGAAAAATGCTTTAACCTCACCTTCACAAGCTTTGTCCTTGGCGACCACAGATGCTGATACACATGCTGCCATTTGTTACCAGAGTTACCAGAAGTTGCTAAGGGCTTATAATGCGGTTGACTTTGATGACCTTATCGTAAAGCCTTACCATCACTTGTTAAACTGCCAGGAGACACTTGAGCGTTGGCAAAATCGGATTCACTATATGTTGGTTGATGAATATCAAGACACCAATGTATGTCAATATGAGCTGCTGAAGCTCTTAGTCGGTGTGCGTGCCAGGTTTACGGTTGTTGGCGACGATGATCAGTCTATTTATGGTTGGCGTGGTGCTGAGCCAGAAAATTTAAGTACCTTAGCAAAAGATTATCCCACCTTAGAGGTCATTAAATTAGAACAAAATTACCGGTCTACTCAGAATATATTGAAAGCGGCAAATGCTGTGATCGCTCATAACGCGCATATGTTTGAAAAGCGTATTTGGAGTGAGTTAGGACATGGCCCCTTAATTCGAATTCAGTACTGTGAAAACGATGAGGATGAAACGGAGTGGATAGCGAATAACTTGCTGCATCATAAACTACAGTCTGCTGCTTGCTTCAGTCATTTTGCAGTGCTTTTCAGAAGTAACTATCAGAGCCGTTTATTAGAAATAAAATTACAGTCGTTAAATATTCCGTATAAGATGAATGGCGGCACATCTTTTTTTGCCAGGTCAGAGGTGAAAGATGTGCTTGCCTATTTGAGATTGATATTAAACCCTAGTGATGACAATGCTTTTCTCAGAGTTATTAATACACCGCGCAGAGAAATTGGGGTGGCGACATTAGAAAAACTTGGTGGCTACGCTTCCTCTCGAGATATTAGTTTATATGATGCCATATCTGAATTGGGCTTGGAGCAAACACTATCAGGTAAAGGTCTACAAAATTTACAAAGATTTAAAAAGTGGTTAGATGCTATCTCAAGTGCTTGCTATTCAGCCGAGGATGTGACCCCAATTGAGCAACTACTTAAGGATATTGATTATGAGCAATGGCTCTTTGAACAGAGCGCATCTGCTAAGATTGCCGAGCGACGATGGGAGAATGTTCTGCAGCTGTTGACTAGTATCGAGCACATGATGTCAGATGCTGACCCTGAAAAAGTCCGCTCTAATGAATCTTTGCTAGAAGCAGTTCTTAACCGGCTGATTATCAGAGATATTATTGATCAACAAACAGAGGAGGCGGTTGGCGAGAGGGTGCAATTAATGACCTTACATGCTGCCAAAGGTTTAGAGTTTCCATTCGTTTACCTTATGGGCATGGAAGAGAATTTGCTACCGCATCGTTCGTCCGTTGAGGAAGGTTCGATTGAAGAAGAAAGGCGATTGTTTTATGTTGGTATTACTCGAGCCCAGCACCAATTAATTTTAACTTTATGTGCTGAACATAAGAATTTCGGAGAGAAAGTTGAAGTTGAGCCGAGTCGGTTTTTAGATGAGCTTCCCACGGACATTATAGAGCGGAGCGGAAAAGGTGTGAAGATTGAACCTGAGAAGCAAAAAGAGATAGGTCAGTCTTATATTTCTAGTTTAAAGTCTATGCTGGCTGGAGAATGAGAGGTATCTCTAACATTTAACAGCATCAGATACGAAAAGACCACGAACAGTTATGTTCGTGGTCTTCTACACTGTGCCGACGTGCTTCTATTTTTATTATTGTATTCATTTTTTATTTTTATTATTTTTAAAACTTCCCTGTCCGCTACTTTCCGTTACCTACTATTTGGTTTCAATTTATTATTTTTATTATCTCCTAAATCATATCCATTTTTTTATTGTTTTTACTTCTTGTCCTGTTTCGCTTGTAAGCGGGGTTTATTATTGTTTGTTATATTATATTTATTATTTTTTTGTTTCCCCGATTCAAGCGCTTTAAACTTCCCCTTTTTGTTTTTCGTTCCAGCCTATATCTTCCCAGCGTTCCTGCGCTTCCCACTTTCCTTATTTAGCTCAATTAGCTAGTTGTACTTTAATACTGTCCTTTATTATTTGAATGTTTATTCTAATAAATGCATTGACCGTGCCAAAAAATTAAAAAAAATAAAATCCTTTTATATCAGTTAGTTATAGTTTTAGTTGGCTTATTAGATAGGATTGGGTTTCTCAATTGTTACTTTAAACGGTTAAAAACAGCATTTATAGGAGTAACAATGTGTAACATAGTAACAGGTTAGTAACCTGGTCAATTAGTCGTGACTATTTCTTTTTTCTCGGAATCCCAAACTTTTGTCTACGTTCCCAAAGGCACTTACGACTGACTCCAAGTTTTTGTGCTAGCTCTGTTTCTGTCATTTGGTCTTGGTGCTCTAAAACAAACCTTTGGAAGTAATCTTCTAAAGTGAGGTCCTCCGAAGGGTCATCGAGGTCATTTGAAGCTTCGTCTAGGCCTGCTGTACCTTGGGTATCGTTCTCTTGCGTATCGTCATCACCTAATGAGTCTTCAAAGACAGAGGTAAGATCTAGTGCTAGCATTTCGGGTGAAATGATATCGTCATCAGATAGAATAACAGCGCGCTCAATAGCATGCTCAAGCTCTCGTATATTCCCTGGCCACTCATAGCTCTCTATCAGTTTCAATGTTTCAGGTGAAAGCTGTTTTGGTGCAATTCTGTGAGTAGTGCATGCTCGATCGAGAAAAAAGCTGGCCAATAGCCTAATGTCTTGGCTTCTATCTTTTAGTGGCGGTATTTTTAGGTCTATCACGTGTAGCCTGTAATATAAGTCTTCTCGAAACTTACCGCTTCTAGCCAGCTCTTTAAGATTTCTGTGTGTTGCAGCTACCAGTCTAACGTCGATCTTTTTAGCGGTCACAGATCCGATGCGCCTGATTTCCTTCTCTTGTAGCAGTCGAAGTAACCTTGCTTGCGCTTCAAAAGGTAGCTCTCCAATTTCGTCTAAAAACAGTGTGCCTCTATCGGCAGCCTCTACTAGCCCTTTTCGAGCAGTGTGTGCACCAGTGAAGGAGCCTTTCTCATGGCCAAATAGTTCTGACTCGATCAGCGTTTCTGGTATTGCAGCGCAATTAACTGAGATAAGTGGTGCGTTACTTCTCGGGCTTTGCTCATGAATTGATTTTGCGACAAGTTCTTTTCCGGTGCCCGATTCACCTAATATCAGTACAGTGCTTTCCGTAGGCGCTACTTTTCTAATCTTGATAAATAACTGTTGCATTGCTTCACACTGACCAATCATTTTAGTTTGGCTAGGTGTTTGAAGTTCTGCCTGAGTTTGAGCTTGTGGTGATATACTGAAATCTTTTCGTTGGCTGATAATTCTGTTTACAGTTTCCAGCATTTCATCATGGTCAAAAGGTTTGGCGATATAGTCTGCGGCACCGGTTTTCATAGCATCAACAGCAGACTTTAAGCTTGCGTAGCTTGTCATAAGCAATACAGGTGTGCCTGGGGTTTCTTGTATCAGAGCCGTACCAGGTTCGCCAGGCAGTCGCAGATCACTGACAATTAAATCGTAGGACTCTCGTTGATATTCCCTTGCTTCAGCTACTGAGCCGGCCTCTTCGACTTCGTAGCCATGTTTCTCTAAAAGCCTGCGCAGTGCGGCTCGGATAATACTTTAGCGTGAGGTGTTTTGCTCATGTGTATTAAAATTCGATCTATTGAGAGTGTTTATACCGCGTACAATCTTTTTACCGTTCTTTGTCGATTGTATCCTGTTTAAAATCAATTTGTGCCATATTTTTTCTCTGATTTGTATATATTGAGTAATCATAGATGTATTAGCTAATACCTTAATCAGTTTGCCAATGGCAGTGTGAGTAGGACCTCTGTGCCTTGATTGCCATTTCTAGTCGGACTAATAAAAGAAATCTGGCCATTATGATCCTCTATGATACTGTATACCACTGCAAGCCCTAGGCCTGTTCCCTTTCCGGGGTCTTTTGTGGTCACAAAGGGTTCGATCAGTTTATCTTTTAAAGGTTTAGGTAGGCCTTCTCCGTAATCAGTAATGCTGATTTGTACCTTTGTTGGATTTAAAATTACTGCTTCGATGGCTATGGTAGGACACTCAGTGGTGTAATGTTCTGGATTAGCGTAAGCGTCGCAGGCATTGCTGAGTAGATTATTTAAGACTTGTACGATTCTTTGTTCATCTCCCCATAGGTTAATCTCTGCGGGGATGCTTGTATTGATAGAGATGTTTTTGCTTTTTGGTTGTAGTTTAATGAGCTGGATAGCATCAGTGACAGACTTTTTTAAATGAAACTTTTTAAAAGCTTCGCTATCAGAGTGACCCATGCGGCTGAAGTTGACTAGCGAGCTGACGATTGCTGTGATCCGTTGGGTTTGCGCTAGTATGTCCTCAGCACTATTGCGAGTATCAATGTCCTTAGACTCTGCAATAATTTCTTGAGCAAGGCAGGCAATACCGGTTACCGGGTTACCTATTTCATGTGCCACACCTGCGGCAAAGCGCCCGATAGAAGCTAATCGTTCATGATGAGTTAGCTTAGCTTGAAGAATTTGTGTGTCTGTGATGTCTTCTATCACTAAAATAAAACCTTCTTGTCTATGAGCCTGCTGTTCACTGTCTTTACTTTCCTGGTCTCTAAAGCGCATCTTTACTTTATGTAATTTGACAGATAGCGGACCTGATTCGGTATTCAGCCCTTTATGTTGGATACTGGTTTCGTTGGATTCAAGAAACTCGCATAGTAATTTCGACCAAATTTTTGGCAGGCTGGTGAGCGATGAGCCAATAATGTTTTTGCTGGAGACGCCCGTTAGTTTTTCAATTGCTAGGTTCCAGCTAATGATTTCGGCATTAGAAGTGATCGAGCATACTCCAATCGGCAGGATATGAAGTGTTTGGCGATGGAATCGGCGAAGGTTGTCTAGCTCTTCTGAAAGTCCAGATAATTTATGACGCCCGGTCTCTAATTTGCTTTCGATAAATTGCGTATCCTCCCACCCTGATTGAATCGTCGAGCTTTTGAAAGGGAGGTATTGGTCAACCATTTCTTTGGCAATGGTGGGGCCCATGAGGCCAGATAGGTTTGCTTCAATTTGATCTCTCAAGCGGCGTAATGCATATGGACGCTTTTCCTGAAAGCCCATGGTTAGGTCGCTGAGCGCCAGTTGTACTTCCCGCTTTGCTGTGTCTTTGCCGAAGGCGATCGTCAACTGTTCGATAAACTCTGGTACAGAAGAGACCGTAAGCTCCCACCTGTAAGGGCGGCGTAAATCATTAATCGCGCATGCTCCTGCGGCACTTCGCTCTGCTGCAGATTGACGTGTATAGCGTGAAACAATGAAAAAGGTGATTGCATTCACCAACAGGCTAATATAGGTGGGTGCTTGCCAATTATCGATAGAA
>JAYPYM010000202.1:0-2121 GCA_038135915.1 Gammaproteobacteria bacterium | reverse complement strand
GCTGAAACCTAAGTCGAATGCTTCAAATCCTAGGCCTTGAATGGTAGCCAATAATGGTAGTAGCATGCCAAAAACCCAAAGCAGGAAACCGAGTGTTAGACCGCAAATAAACCCTTTTTTTGTGGCACGTTGCCAGAATAGGACGCCTAGCAGACCTGGGATAAATTGGAGCGCAGCCACATACGCAAGCATCACCAGCTGAGATAAGTCGTGATGGTTCTGAGTCACCCAATAAAACCCATAGCCACAAAGTAAAATGAATAAAATTAAGAAACGCTTGATATTGAGTAACCAGGCGTAAAGGTTTTGTTTTGCTGGCGGTTGGTAGATTGGTAAAATAATGTGATTTAGCACCATCGTAGAAAGTGACAAAGTGCTCACAATCATCACGCCGCTTGCCGCAGATAAACCCGCGCAAAAAGCAATGCCTACCATCCAGGGGTTTTGTAAACTGATGGCTAAGCCTAAGCTAAAGTATTCTGGTGGTGTGTGTGTGTTTGCTTCCATAGAGGACCAAAGAATCAAAGGTACGCAGATTGCCATAATTAGCATCATTAAAGGTACGCCCCAAGTCGCCGTTAGAAGTGCTTTAGGTGATATATTCTCTGTAAATGTCATGTGATACATATGAGGCATGACCACAGCGCCAGCAAAAAAAGCAAGCAGTAAGCCCCGCCACGGACCATCTTCTAAAGGCATATACAGCATTTCCATTGCCTGTGGGTGCTCAGTAAGCCATTTTTCCATCCCGTCAAATCCACCAAACACTTCGTATACACCAAAAAAAGCAACAGCTAGGAAGCAAAGGATTTTAATTAGGTTATCAAATGCCATCGCAACAACGAGGCCCTCATGCTTTTCACGATTGTTGATATTTCTAGCTCCAAACAATATGGCAAACGATATCATGGCGACCACAAAGATGAGGGCAAAACTGTGCGGTGGGCTTTCTTGGTTTAGGATATAAACTGAATCAGAAATAGCTTTGATCTGCATGGTTAACAGAGGTATGACACCAACAAGCATCACGAGTGTCACTAATGAACCAGCTGCTTGGCTACGATACCGGAAGGCAAACAAATCTGCTAGGGAGCTTAATTGGTACATACGACAAAGTTTCAAGATGGGTACGAGAATGATAGGTGATAGAAGAAATAAACCAGAAATGCCAAGAAAGTAGGTTAAAAAGTTATAGCCTTGAGTATAAGCAAAGCCAACACTGCCATAGATGGCATAAGCACTGGCGTAAATGCCGAGTGAGAGAACATATATAATGGGGCGACGAACTAACCGGGAGGGTTGCCACTGCCTCTCGGTTAGGTATGCGATCAGGAAGAGTAATGACAGGTATCCGATACCAATAAATAATATTTGAGATAGTTTAAAAGTCATCGAGGTCCTTGCTGCGTGTAACCCAAAAACCTATGCCTATGAGCAATGCCCATATCATATAAGGTCTATACCAGGCCCCCCCTGGGGTGCTGGACCATTCCATAATAGCGGGCGAAACAATGTAGCCGCCTATGATAAAGATGAGAATTAAACGGTCAATATACATTTGACGATACCTATGCCTTTAATCAGCAGGTGTTCAATGTGATCAGTTTGCTAGAAAACCCTTGTTTGGCTGAATGTTTTGTCGTTGCCAGCTGTTGATCGCTATGTTTAACCATCTTTCCGGGTTGTCTAGCCGCTTTATTTTATGATTCTTCAAGCCAAGCCAGGGGCTGCACTGATTTAAAATTTTCATTGGGTCGAGGTTAGGGTCAGCTGCATTAATGCTAGGTGCTTGGTTTTGCTTACTCAGCTTTTTTTTATCCTTTCCAAGTACCAGGGGTAAATGGCCGTATTTTGGGCTTTTATAATTTAATGCTCTTTGAATCATGATCTGTGTTGGAGTAGCCTGCAATAAGTCCATACCTCGAATAACGTGGGTAATGCCTTGCTCCGCGTCGTCAATCACTGTTGCAAGATGATAGGAGGCAAAGCCGTCACGTCGAAATATAATTGTGTCGCCAATCACCTCTGTATTAGCTTGCTGGTAGTTATACCATAGATCCTCAAAAGAAATCATGGCCTTGGGGGCTTTAAGTCGAATTGCCGATGCTTGGTTTGGTATGG
>JAYPYM010000201.1:0-8483 GCA_038135915.1 Gammaproteobacteria bacterium | reverse complement strand
TCCGCTAACAATTCATGTGCGATTTTGGCCATTCGAATTTCTGTGTAACGCATGGCCGCTGGGTTATCACCATCAATCGATCCAAAATTTCCTTGGCCATCTACTAGCGGATAGCGCAACGAGAAATCCTGCGCCATTCTTACTATGGTGTCATATACAGCTGTATCGCCATGAGGATGATACTTACCAATCACATCACCAACAATACGAGCGGACTTTTTGTAAGCCTTATTCCAGTCATTACTCAGCTCGCTCATAGCAAAAAGCACCCGCCTATGAACAGGCTTTAAGCCATCTCTGACGTCTGGTAAAGCACGCCCGACGATAACGCTCATGGCATAGTCCAAGTATGACTTTTTTAATTCCTCTTCAATATTTACCGGTAATACTTCTTTCGCTATGTCTACCATTCAGCACTCGCTCTCTTGACTTTCCCTCTTCCCAATAAACAAAACTTGCCTTGTAAAACACTCCGCTACTCAGCAACATTTGAAAGGCCAATATCCTACCATATAAATAGCCCTTAAAATACCAAATTGCCAAGATAATTAACCAGTTGCACAGACTAATTCCAAGTCATTCCAGACCTCTTATCGGCAGTGCAACACCAAAAACCCCAACTAAAAACTCTGCTACTGCGACTAAAGCTAAGCTACACTTAAAGTGGTCTCCCTAATATTTCTCAGAACCACATGATGCATATTGATATCTTACAATGCCTGTCAGTCAACATTGCCTAACTAGGCATCAAACAGTCTGGGTGCTTCGCCCTAACCGCTCAATTACTTGGCCCCAGGCCCGTAATGTTTTTAGCATCATTGCCATTTTTTGCCTTTTAATATCTTCTGGGTTTGCTCTGATTGGCGCTTGGCTCATCCTGCCTTTTGCCGGCATTGAATTAATGGGTCTTCTTTTTGCATTTTGGTACGTACAAAAAAAACTGATGACACAAGAGGTGATTACCATTGCAAACAGCAGCCTACTACTAGAATCAGGCAAGCAAAATAGAAAAAAACATTGCACCCAATTTAACCCAAAAACAGTTAGAATTTCGGTCGCGCAAAACACAAACCCAAGGTATGTACAGCGCTTAATGTTAGAAGATGACAAGCAAAAAGTTGAGTTTGCTAATTTTTTGAACAATAGAGAAAAATCATACATGATCCAAAAGCTATCGCAATACATACCAGTGATCGGAAGCTTTAACTTAGAGGACATGGAAATGAACGACATTGATCCTGGATGATTTTATACACTTTAGAACGCCTCGAAAAACCAACAGCTATCTTTATATTTTTATTTAGATAATAATCACATCAGTTCTTACACATTATTGCTACATTATCATATTGAAGCGTATACACTACTATTTTACTCAATTTGCAATTCATTGGATGCTAATATCAGCCACCTCTTTTAGCTTAGCTGATACATTTAAAATCGAAATGAATAAGATTGACAAACAATTACGAGAAAATATCAACCTTTCTCTGAGCCTGTATGATTTAAAGCATAACAATAACAAGGCTAAAGTAACCAAAACTGACATTCAATCAGCATTTGAACTAGCTGTACCGGAAATCAAAACCGCACTACAACCATTTGGATTTTACCACCCCAAGATTAATGCAAAGCTAACTCAAACCTCAGCAAACGCATGGCTCATCGAGTTTCACATCGAACCGCATAAACCAACACTACTAAAAAGCATCAATGTCAAAATAGTTGGGGAGGGAAAAGAAAACATAGCATTCAAACAAATACTAAGTGGTTACGAAAGCAACCTTAACAAACCCATTCATCATCAAGATTATCATCAACTAAAGCAGACTTTAACCGACACCGCTATGGAATTAGGGTTCGCAATTGCAAAATTTAACACAACTGAAATTCGAGTATACCAAGATGATTTTGCTGCAACGGTTAATATAACCCTAGACACAGGGCCAAAATTTTATTTTGGCCAAACTAACATACAACAAAAGATACTAGAACCAAGCTTTGTAGAAAAGCTATTACCCTACAAGCAAGGCGATGCTTTTGACCCGAATGCACTCATTCAATCTCAAATCAATTTCTCTCAAGCACCTTATTTTAACCGAGTTGAAATTCTGGCTGAACCTACCGCCGGGAACACTCAGGCAAACAATTTAATAGCAGCACCGAATCAAAGAAACAACACAGTCGATATAGAAACGATTCTCACAGCCAGCAAACCAAGAAAATACACATTCGGGGCTGGCTATGGTACAGACACAGGTCCTCGAATCAACATGGGTCTAGAATTTCGCCGGCTTAACAGAAAAGGCCATACCGCAGATCAAAACATACTTTGGTCAAATGCAAAGAAAAGTTTTACAAATCAATATAAAATACCTTTCAATAACGTGCTAACAGACCATTGGGCTACAACACTGCAGTTAGAAGAAGCTCAGATTGCAGATAGCAATGAAGAAAGCCAAAGGATATCTATTGGCATTAGCAGGCAAGATGATTGGCTGCTCGGTCGTAGGCACCTTTACCTTAACTTCGAACGCATAAAATTCACCTTCGATAAAGACGAATCCAGCGAATTTTTAATTCCTGGATTTGAGTGGCGATATAAAAAATCTGATGACTCAATTTTCACCAAGAACGGGTTGCTCTAGTCCATAGATATACATGGAGCTCATGAAGCAATGATCGCCTCTACGACTTTTATTCGCGCATTACATAAAACAGCATATATCGACAGTTTCACACCTAACACTCGCTGGATTAACAGACTAGAAATTGGCTATCTCTATGCGGATAAGTTTGACCAACTATCACCTGACGAACGTTTTTTCGCTGGCGCTCACCGGTCGGCCCATTACGTATCGATATCGGATTTCCTACCCGCTCAGCAGAAACAGGAAACACCTTGCACTTAAGTTTCGGTCCTGATTTATGAATCAATTGGTGACTGTTCTACGATGCTTGACCACCATTATTTGCCGGACATTTAGTAGCACGTTTTTTCTCTGCTCCTTACTGGTCTCCTCAGCAGTTGCTGCCCTAGTATGGGTGACGCTTACCGAACAAGGCTTGCAAAGCCTGTGGACAGCAATCAGCCCTCTGGTTCAAAACCACGTCAAAATCGAAGAGATTTCAGGCAAGTTACACAATAAAATTTACATCAGAAACCTTTCATTTGATTCGAGTCATGCAAATATTAAAATAAGTGAAGCATCATTAAATTGGCAACCATTGAAATTATTATCGGGCAAGTTAATTATTCATGAACTCACATTCAGCGAGGTAGACCTAACACTAAAGAGAAGTGAAACAACAAAAAAACTTGAAGAAAAAAAAATCCAGAAGCATTCATACAGATTTTCCTGTAGATCTATATATTGAACAATTTAAACTAGCCAACCTTTCTGTGGTCTCTCCAGAAATACCGCCTTCAAGATTCCCAGAACCAATTAACATCTCATTTTCTGGCTTTATAGAAAATCAACAGGCTCAGGCTCGATACCTAAATATTAGCATGGGAGAACACCAAATTTCCGGGTCCGGCCTAATAGGTCAAACGTCAGACTTTGAACTTAAACTTCGCTTACCTAGCATAACACCCTGGGTTAACGAACTAGACGCAAGCATGTTTGCCAAACTCACAATCAAGCGCACCAAAGAAAGCCCTAAGCACACCTTTTTGAATAGCTCGATCCAGCTGCATCAAACAGATGCAACTAACAACACCACCACCGTAACTCACTCAAATCAACTAGAGACCACAACTGCATCGGCTAACTTAGCATTAACAATTAGTCATATGTCGAGCCTAGAAGAGCTAGAAGTAGTTCAAGGAAAATTTCAATTGAGCATACCCAATACAAACTTTATAAACGACTTCTTACCAGATAAGGTACAAATGGTTAATGCTTTTAATGGTCAAGTTAACTTCTCTGGGAAACTGAGAGACCCAAATGTATCAGGTAACTTCTCGCTCGACAAAGTATTAGTGTCAACTGCTGGCCACAACACCAGTATCAACCGAATCAATGCGAAAATTGAAAGCATTGCACCATACAAATTAAACATTGAAATACATGCAAACGATCATCGCCATGGCAGTGCTCAAGCAAACGGAGCTGTCACATTGATCAAGGAACCTTTTAACTTAAATCTCAATATAAAAAGCGACCATTTTTCACTGATAGAACAGCCATATTTGACACTTCATACCGTACCTAATCTACATCTAACTGTAACAGACAAGAAAATTGATCTGATCGGTGAGATAAAGATACCCAAGGCACATATGAGGGTTAAAGAGAAGAAGAAAAATGCTATAACTGTCTCCGAAGACCAGATCATTGTCACGCATCACAATTTACCTCTATCGAATAAACAAACGCCTATCGCAGTCACTATGGACATTAGGCTTATTTTCGGAAAAGACATTTCATTTGAAGGGCATGGATTAGAAACTAACTTAAGTGGAAATTTACGCCTTATCAGCAAGACCAATCAAGCACTCCAAGCCACAGGTGAGCTTAATTTAAACAAAGGCCGTTTCAGAGCATACGGCCAGGATCTAGTCATTGAAAAAGGACGTTTACTGTTTGCAGGTTCAAAGGTCACACAACCAGGCATTGATCTTCGTGCAGTTAGAGTGATTAATAAAAACATCCAGGTGGGCGTGGAAGCAACAGGACCAATCAAATCACCAAGAACCAGCATATTCTCCACTCCCGAAATGTCTTCATCAGAACAGCTCTCGTATTTAGTATTCGGTAGACCCATCGAGTCCACCGGTGGTGGTGAAAAATCAGCATTAGACAAAGCTGCGTTGGCGATTGGTCTAAAGGGCAGCCAGCTTCTCACTGAAAAAGTTGGAAAACACATAGGTGTAGACGAGATAAAGATAGACACCGCACCGGGTGAAAAAACCGAGCAAGCCAGCCTATCCATTGGCAAGTATATTTCACCCAAAGCTTATGTATCCTATGGTATTGGTCTCTTTGAGGCTAAATCTAGCTTGAAACTTGAATATACCATTAACCCTAAATGGCGTTTCGTGACTGAGTCGACGGGTGATACCAGCAGTGGAGATATCATTTACGTCATTGAGAGTGGTGAATAGACCATCAGACTAACTAGGTGGCTTCCCTAAGTAGGCATCGCAAATTAAAGAAATCTTGGTTTACTTACTCAGCCGAAGGCCAAGTATCACGCTGAACAGGTGACACTGAACTTTCACCACTCACATAGGTAAGGGTAGAAGCGTCGTCGTCCTCCTGTTGATGGGTTTCTATTATTGTGCATTCTTGGTTAGATGATATGGAGGGATCAGACAGCAAGGAAACGTCATCATCGACATCAAAAGCCATACTATCAGGACCACAAGACAAAACCAGCTTATGGCCAGATGGATCACCTCTTTCCATTTGTTGGTGTCTCAAGGCTCCATAGTTGTTATTATGTCTATTATCAGAAATTAAGGGCTTATACCTAATAGGAATAGGAGGACCGCATGCATCGGCCACCACGCTCACAATACTAAAAAAAAGTGATGCTCCCCCTACTCCCCCTACAATCCCTGCCACAGGCGGTGAAGGGATACATGGCGCAGTGACCAATAGCGCTGTAGAAGCTAAACAGGGTACTGCAGGTCCACGTAAACAATCCTTAACACCATCTCTAGCTTGCGGAGTAAAATGAGTGCCATTACCTAAATGATCTAGATCCGAGTTTCGAGGAACACCACGAGTATAGTGATTAGAATTTACTGCAGCATATATAGTCATGGAAACCTCTTTTATAATACTTTTAGGCCTAGTTTGAACATTATGGCTGATGAAGTTTCTTAGACTTCAAACAAATCGAACGTAATGTTATTATAATATTATGTAACATGCTAGATATTTTATTGGCAATTAAGCCTAAAACGAAAAGTACTCATCGATAGATGTTATTATTTTTGGTCTTGCCTACTTTGGCTATCTCATCTCCCATCGCAATCTAAAATGGAACAATGGATTATTGATCTGGTAAAATACAAACCAACAACTCGTTAACTTGAAGCATTTTAAAATAAAGCGATGGCGTGCCAGACAATAGCTTTGAGCTCGGTTTATTCATTTCAAACAAACCTCTTAAGTCCGAATAACCCGCCCCCAAACTTGTATGCCTAAAAACCGAAGCATCTAAACTATGCATACTTTGATCAATATCAACTATTTTTTTCTGTAAAAGATAATCGATGAAACTCTGATTTACACTACGAAACTTATCATTATTCTGAATAATCGCAGCCGGCATTGGAAAGACATTAAACACATCTTCAAAGCATTGTTTGTCATGGTGCTCTAGCTGATAAAGCCTGGTCAAATCTTCATACCAAGAAGAAAGTTGGTCATTTATCCTTTGAAACTGTTCATTGTCAAAAGCTAACTTAGTATTCACCAATGACATTTCATCGAGGTTTTCTTGATGAGCCTGTAGCACTCTAGCTGCATCCTGCTGAGACTTTAGCAAATCCTCTTCAATTCGTTTAATATAGTGAAGCTGAGACTTTACTGGATCAAGGTTACTCAGGGTTTCAACAGGCTCACTAACCTGTAAATCGAACAAAAGCACGCCACAATCTTTCTCATCATCATTTTCGTAAATCACATGCACACTCAAGTCTCCAACACTTTGCTCACCATCCATTGCCCACTGAATACGATGCAATCGTCTTGTTTTCTGCTCGAAAAATTCATCCAGTATCATAGATAAACTACTTGAAAGCGGCGGTTTTAATAATTGCCGTATATCAAGCTCAAAGTTTTTCTCTCTCGGTTCAAAACAGTAAGGGTTCACATCACCTATCACATGAATTAACTTATAGTTCCCATCAAACAATATGCCAGGCAACAGAAACTCATCGATCAAATGATCTAATACACGCTGATAATTAGCATATCGATTAAAACGCTTATGAGACCACAATAGGGTAGAAACAGATGGAACAGCCGGCTGTAAAGGCAAAGAATTCTGGGAATCTTGGTAAACTGAAGCTATTCGACTAGCGGAATTTGTTTTTTTATAAACTGAGGAACCCTGACTGATTGGGTGAAAACCGAGTTGCTTCATTTCAAAACCAACTCTAGCATCATCCTCTAGGCCCAACCATATGAGCCCATCAATAGCTAAACTATGTTTGAAAGTATCCAATATCCCTTCACGAATAGCTTCTTTATACGGACACAAACTCGCCGATGAAATAATCAAATCAATCTGCTTATAAGGTGCTGCACTTTTTAGATCATGACGAGAAAATACGATTGTATTACGTAATTTAGGCAGCGAATAAAATGCTTCCACTTTCTCTTGAGTAAAGTCATGAATCGGATAACCACTATTCGCGAGCGCACCAATACAGCTTTCATGCAAGCCGATGCTTGCTTTTTTTAAATTTTGCCCACCTACACCGGTGGCAAATATCTTAAGCTTTTTACCTAAACGACGTACACTATCTGAGAGGTGCCAGGCCAAAGCAAAGCCATAAGCGGCTTCACCTAAACCTGCAGACGTGACCCATACCCGATAAGACTCAGACTCTTCGCTAAATTGTACTAAGCTGCCTTGCTCTAAAAGCTCTTCTGCTTGCTTAACCACACTCAACAACCAAGCCGGCTGCGGCTTCGCGCCAAACATACAACGTTCAAGCTCCTGCATCTCTCCATTGCGAGTAAAACAGTACTCGTTATATGCAGACAAACTTCCTAAACCCAAATTACGTGTACGCTCAAGGCATTGACTCACTACCCATGTTTGTGAATAATCCTTCGATAATAACGAACTTTGATCAAATAGCTTATCTAATAGGTTTTTCTCTACTGCATGAGCACTAACGCTACCACCTCTCAAATTCGTTTTTGTATTGCGACCCAATAAGGTTTTATTACACAGAGTCGCCATAAGATCTGGACGAGAGAGGTACTGAACACCTTTCTGAATAAAAGCTTGCTCATTTAACCCAATTTCGCACCATATTTTTTCTACTTCATTGCTCCATCGAGCCAATTGATCGTTTAAACGAGCTGTTTTTAATACAACTAAATCTTTAACCTTAATTCTGTTACTGGCTAGTAGATTCCTCAGGCTAGAAAAAATAGAATTAGAGCTAGTGGGCTTTAACTGAAGCAGATTATCCTGTATTAAGAGTGAATAACATAAAGGCAAGAAATAGGTCGTATTGCCCACAAGCAAACCAGATGCAGCACCATCCATCACCACAACATTCGTCGCTTTTTCAAACATTGGTGACTGCTGCCAGGTTAAACTTGTGCTATTCACAATGACCAGACAGTGACGTTGAAAAGCAATTCGAAGCTGAGAATACCTCAAACAAAAAGCTATGTCAGCATCGTTTGCCAGCACAACATCCATATCTAAAGCTGTATTCGGCTGAGAAAGGAGTTATAGCCGAATTTTGTGTATGGGGCAGATATGAACATTATTCGGTGCTT
>JAYPYM010000200.1:0-8801 GCA_038135915.1 Gammaproteobacteria bacterium | reverse complement strand
CCCGTGCGTAGTGGTCATTTGGTTGAAAAAGTTTGGATCAATCAGTTGTAATCCAGGGTACATTAGCTCCGCACGAATCATCATCGCCATAAAGCCACCCACCAAAAACATGATAAAGCTAAACCACAAATACATACTCCCAATGTCTTTATGGTTTGTTGTTACAAGCCAACGTTTAATTCCTGTAGGTGCGTGATGCTCGCCCATATAATAATTCCTCTTTATCCTCTCCGTACAAATTCAGACCAAACTGCCATCGCTATTTCGAATCAACAACTTCCTTAGGTTGGACGATATCTCCAGTATTGTTACCCCAAGCATTTCTTTCATAAGTCACCACTGCTGCAACCTCTTTAGGCGTGAGCTGGCTACCAAATCCAGGCATGGCGTTTTTACCATTCAACACAATACTAATGTGCTCACCAATTTTGTCTTTTTCAATGGCGATTGCACTGGCTTTAAGGGCAGGGAATGTAGGCGGAAGGCCGGCACCATTGATTTGATGGCACGCAGCACATCTTGCTACATAGACTTCCTCACCGACTGCCATGAGCTCATCCATGTCAAATGTTTTATTCACGTCACTTGCGGCTGCAAGCCTAGCCTGAGCTTGAGCTTCCTCTGAATCTGCTAACCACTGACCAAAGTCGTCTTCATTAACCACTTTAACAACTACGGGCATATAACCATGATCTTTGCCGCAAAGCTCGGTGCACTGCCCTCTGTAAGTATCTTCTTTTCCGGGTGGGACTTTGGTCCAGGATTCATTAATAAACCCAGGAATAGCGTCTTTTTTAAAGCCAAAATCAGGCACCCACCAAGAATGGATAACATCGTCTGCAGTGGTTAAAAAGCGGACTTTTTTTCCAGAAGGAATTACCAAGGGGTTATCAACCTCTAGCAAATAATTCGGGCTTTTTTCAGGTATCACCCGAGGCCCATCATAGCTATCAATATTTTTTGGGAACAAACCAGCAGCACTAACAGGTGTGCTAAAAGTTTCTCTAGGCGTAGTGAGATTAGAGTAAAAGGAAACATCTATGTCTGTGTTGCCTTCATAGTCAAGGTATTTGTAATGCCACTTCCACTGGGAGCCCGTAACCAATACCGTTAGATCAGACTCAGAGCTATCGCTCATGGAAACTAACGTTTTCGTTGCTGGCACAGCCATAAAAATTAATATAATAAATGGTATAACAGTCCATATCACTTCAACAGTAACACTTTCATGGAACTGCTCGGCCTTATGCCCAACGGACTTTCGATGCTTGAACATCGAATAGAACATAATGCTAAAGACAACAGCCCCGATTGCAACACACCAGTAAAACATCAATCGATGAAGATCATAAACTTCCTGGCTAGTTTCTGTTACACCAGGGGTCATGTCGAGCGCCAATTCTGCGCGGCTTACCGAGCTCAAGAAGAATAAAATAATAGAAATCAGTGTCACTGAAATGGCTAACACAGATTGTCTTAACTGCATACCTATAACTCCCTTATGTTGATACTGTCTTATTTTTCGGGCTTAAAGAGCCTACTATGCCAGTAATCCATCACCGCAATCAAAAAGAAACGGTTAGCGATTATGATAAACTCTTCGATAAATTGCGAATCGCCTTGCAATATCAGTGGTTTTAGCGGTTTGATTCGGATAAATGCTTAGTTTGACAACTTAAAGCTATGAGCAAAATAGAATACAGCCCAAGCTCATTGCAAAGACATTTTTTCCGAATATCAATTTGGGATATACTTTATTGTGTTGTCAGGAATTTGTCTAGGATCTCTGGTATTTTTTTAGCTTTTTTTTCATTGCTATTCACAGACTTCAAATTAGGCATAGACTCGGATGCTTACTTCGGTTAGCCACATATGGCTTTACTTTTGAATTAAAGTGTTGTCATATACACGACTCGTTTTGGTCTAGAATAAGAAGGTCCGACTACTAAATCAAGCCATTCAATAAGCTAGTGAGCATTTATGAGTAACGAAACAAAATCACTACACCGTGTAATCTTTCTAAACAGGGGAGAGATTTACGAAATTTATGTCAGACACATCTATCAAAGCGATCTTTATGGTTTCATCGAGATTGAAGATTTCATTTTTGGTGACAAAGGTCAAGTTGTAGTAGATCCAGGTGAAGAAAAGCTTAAGAATGAGTTTAATGGCGTTACTCGATCATATATCCCAATGCACTCTGTTATTAGAATCGATGAAGTAGAGCGTGAAGGGACAGCAAAGGTGACGGAAGTAAAAGGTAACAATGTGACACCCTTCCCTCAACTCCCTATTGGGGGCTCACCAACAAAAGAAAAGTGACCTAACCCGCCAGCTGAACACGCCCTTGTTGTATCATTTCTTTGAGCTTCACTAACACGGACTCAGGCTTAATCAGTGTCATCGCCATACGTTCATGAACACGCGTAGCCCACTTTATTTGATCTGGATTTTTACCCAAGTACTTTTCAACTGCTTCAGGGTAAGCATTCACAACGCAATCTTTCCACAAGTAAGCCGCGGAAAGATTAGGCGGGGCAACAGCAAAAAGGCCAATCACAGGCGTACCTAGCGCATTGGCCAAATGGGCTGGGCCAGAGTCTGGCGCAACCAAAAGACTGCTCTTTGCTATCAAGGCAGCCAGTTCAGGCAGCTTAGTTTTCCCAACCCAATTTGCGACGCGACTCATACCCGGCAGCTTGCTCATAAGGGCTTCAGCAAATGCCAGCTCCCAATCAGAAGGCCCTCCCACCAGTATGATCACAGGGGAGTAGGCGTTACTCAGCAACTTAATCAGTTCGACATAAAATGATTCATAAGGTGTACGCTCTTCTTTGCTAGCAGCCAAGTTGATAATAACGACTGAGCTGCCCGCTTCTAAGCTACCAATATGCTGAAATAACTTATCGAGCCGTAACTGAACATTTGCGGACACAGCCTCACTCAAAGGCAAGTGCCACTGAGGCTTCCTAGTTGGCACACCTAAACAGTCTGCAAACCGTTCAAAGCCCTCAAATATATGCTCATCTCGGGCGGGAATTCTGTGTGTAACAAACAACCCATGTCCGTCTTTTGCCCGCGCTTTATCAAACCCCAACTTAAGAGGCGACCTTAAGCCTAAATACAACAAGTTTGCGCGCAAGCTTGCTTGCATACAAAGCAGTATATCAAATGGCTTTTTTCTCCAATCGCGACCAAAGCGGATATAGTCAACCAACCCATGAGGCTTATCTATAGCAATAAACTCTATGTCTTTAACGGCTGAGAATAACGGCATCCAAGTTTTACTAATGAGCCAAGTGATACGCCAATTAGGCCTGAAGGCTTTAATTCTTTGAAGTGTAGCCAACAGCATTAAGCAATCACCCATCGCAGACATCCTTAGAACACCAATATGCCTGGGTTGCTCGTCTAACAGCACTGCCTGATTCTGACAGAATAATTCATTCATTGGGCACAAGTTACTCGCTCATCAATCAAAGGAAAAACCAATCTGACAATTTATTAACGACCACTCTCTGCTTCCTCCGCAGCCGGCTCTTTTACCGCCTCGTCTACCAACGGCTCTACCACAAAAGCCAAACGATCTGATTCAAAATCAAGATGTGCAGACTCCAGCACTGGCATCTTTTTATTCACTTTATTGGAACATGTTTTAAAGCGCTCAATTTTACCGTACAACCCCTGCTGTCCCACCACCGCAGTCACAGCACTATTATAGTGCTTGCTAACCAGCGTTAAGGCGCCACCAAGCTTTTGCAGTCTTTCTGCAACTACGCAAGCTTGATTGTAAATATCACCAGCCTTCTCACTGATCTCCCTAGCCTCATTATTGCTTCTCTCCATTACCCAAAGATTCGCAACCGTTCGAAGTATCGGAACCAAAGTCGTATGTGAAACCAATACAACACCTTTATCATAACCGTAACTAAATAAAGCCTTATCTCTCTTTAGCGCTTCAATATAGGCTGGTTCAATCGGCATAAACATCAGCACAAAGCTTGGACTATGCACCCCCGTCAAGTTGGTATACTCCTTTGATGCCAACTCATCTATGTGCCGTTTCACAGATTTTATATGCTTACATATAGCCTCTTCCGCTTCTTCTTCAGTCTGCGCAGAAACCGCTTGATCATAGGCCAGCAAAGAAACCTTACTATCAATAATAATATGCTTGCTATCTGGCAACTTGATCAAATAGTCCGTTCTTTTGTTCTTACCTGAGGCATCTTTAAAATCGCTTTGCGCTTCGTAATGATCATTTTCAATCAAACCACTCAATTCAAGTGTTCGTTTGAGTTGAACCTCCCCCCAAGCACCTCGCTGCTGAGCACTACCTTTCAAAGCTTGCGTGAGGCTATTCGCCTCATCACTCATTTTCAGCCCAATTTCCAATACTTTTCTTAACTCTGCATTTAGCTGTGCGCTGCCTTTAATGGAGTCGGCATGAATATGGTCTACTCTTTTCTGAAACCCTGCTATTTGCTCTCGAAAAGGCTTCAAGAATGCGCTCAAACTATCCTGACTGGTGCTCGTAAAAACTCGGCCTTTCTCCTCAAAAATCCTAGCAGCCAAGCCTTCGAACTCTTTGCTCAAAGCCTTTTTTTGCTCACCAAAGTCTTCTAGTTGAGCCTTGTGGTAACGGTCCCGCTCAACCATGCTAGTTTTTAATTGCGCATGCTCTGAAATCAATCTTTGGTAAGACACATGCACATTAGCATACTCTGACTGCAACGCTTGATACTGTTCTTTGGTAATACGCAATTGCTCAGCAGTTTTTGTGTTTTCCAGCAACTGCTGCTGAAACTGTGATTTGAGTGCTGTTAGCGCTTCTTGAGTAGAAGCGCTATCATAAACCAACTGTTTAATATGCTTATTTTTCCGAAGGGCAGCAGCGATAAGCCAAAGAAGAACAGCAAGAACAGCCATAATCGATATCGCCATAACTTGCGTGGCTAAGTTTACCATATAGCACCTTCTCGCTAGTGAATTAAATTAATCAAACGGGAAAGTACAGAAGCATAAACCTAAGTCTGTAAAAAGTCACTGTTAACTAGCTGTAGCTGGATTGAGCGATAGCACTAATTGCAATTTAAGAATCAATAGCCCACGAGTAGATCATCGTAACCATCGTCTAAGTCGTCATCTGAAAGACTGGTTTTTTTTCGTTGCGGTGATCGAAAATAATCCCAATCATCCAGCATTGACTTAAGCTCTATCGCATTTGAATAATTTTTATGTTTAAAAACACATCGCATTGTATGATCACATTGATCAAAGGCGAGGATTTCCAATGATAGCTTTGGCGCTTCCAAATGCAACACTAAATCCCTAGTGTGCGCAACGACGTTAAAGTCTTCTTTAGACAGCTCGAGCAAACATCCTGAGAAATTAATATTCCTCACCTTTACTTTAGCAAATTTAGGTGGCTCACCTTCAAAGTCCTCGGGAAGAATAATATTGCTAGAATAGAGCCTTGCTTTTTTATTCACCGGTATGAATCTAGATTCACTTCTACGCTCTAACTCACAAAAAGTTTGAGGTGCAAAGACTTTAACGCCGTCCACATGATCGATATCTTTTCCAGTAAGATAATTTTCAAACAGCTCCAAAGTTTCTTTTTGCCGTTCAAAATGCAACAAGTGGTCAGCATTTTCAACCAATGCGAACCTTGAGTTAGGGCATTGATCGGCATACTCTGCGTGCTCGAAAGGCAATGTAAAATGATCGTACTCACCAGTACAAACCAAAATATCTGTTTCTGGGTATCCTTGTAGCCCATCTTCATTTAATAACATTTGCACCAAAAACTTAAACTGCTTTAATTGTTTAGCATCAAAATTAGCTAACCTTCGCGTAAAGTACCTTTTGTAAAGACTAGGAAATCGTGTTTCTTCAAGGTAATCTTCATTAATCAAATATAACAGTGATGCTTCTGCGTTTTGCTCCCAATGCTTTTCGTCTATCCAATATAAGGACTCTTCCAAAAGCATTTGCCATGATTTCCTAGGCCGATGCGCAATACCATGCACGACTGCTTTTTTGACAATTTCAGGATAGGTACAACAAAAACTACTGACTACAGAGGCAGCAGCAGACGATCCAATCAACGCGACCTGGCTTAAACCAGCATACTCAATAAAACCCTTCAACACCTCAGCTAATTCATCGAAATGAATAAGATCAGGAATTTCTTCGTTACCACCCAAACCAGGCAAACTCACCAGCAAAACGGGTTGATGCTTAATCATTCTAAGCACCAAGTTTCGATGTAAATTATAAGATTCAAAAGCACCGCACACCACCACTAACGAAGTTGGCGAGGTGTTCACATGACTATTATCACTTGAAACTTGGAATGCTTTATATTCCACGCGATGGTCTTTTAAATTAACCTCTTTTGCCGCTGTCTTTAATGCGCCACGCTCAAAAGTTTGGTAATGGACACTCATTCTATCTGCCTCTCACGTCTTATACTTTTATCCATGCATGAATACACTAAGGGCAATGGTACAAAAAGGACACATTTTCTGTTCACTTCATGAAGCTCTGATGAAGCAATGTTGGTCAGCATGCGCAACCTAAGACTTTTAGCCAAACTAAGACTTTTAGCCAAACTAAGACTTTTAGCCAAACTAAGACTTTTAGGCTCCATTACTGACTCAATTAACCCTCATTTAAATGGCTATCTTGCTTTTAGTTTAGTATCAATATGATATATTCCAAGTAGTAACTTCTTTTATAATCCAGCCTTCTTTTTCATAAGTCCAGGGAAAATAGCTATGATTTTCGAATCTTTTACAAATTTGCCTGGTTTTCTGCGCCTTGAAGACCCGCTATAATCCGACTTCGACTCCTTCATACACACAAAGGCAAGAAATGAACCTCGAAGAATACTTAAATAGGGTTGGCAAGTCTGCTCGCACTGCTTCCTATAACATCAGCACCGCAAATACTGGACAAAAAAACAGCGCCCTTCTCGCTGCTGCGGAAGAAATCGAAAATAACATACCTTTAATTCTGGATGAAAACCAAAAAGACTTAGTATTTGCTGAAGAAAAACAACTAGCAACAGCACTCATAGATCGACTAGCACTCAATAAATCTAGAGTTCTCAGCATAATTGAGAGCCTGCGACATGTGGCTCTTTTAGATGACCCTGTTGGCAGTATTGAACAGCTCAACGCAAGACCAAGCGGCATCCAAGTAGGCAAAATGAGAGTACCCATAGGCGTCATCGGCATTATCTACGAATCTCGACCTAATGTTACCATCGAAGCAGCGAGCTTATGCCTGAAGTCTGGTAATGCCGCTATATTAAGGGGCGGATCTGAAGCATTTCATTCAAACCAGGTATTATCCAAGTGCTTCCAGAGGGGGCTAGAGCTCGCTGATCTAGATACCAGTTGCGTTCAAATCATTAATACTACTGATCGGGGCGCAGTCAATGCAATGATCAACTTGCCAGAATATATCGACGTCATTATTCCAAGAGGTGGTAAAGGACTCATTGAAGCAATTTCTACGGGATCACGTATCCCAGTAATCAAACACTTAGACGGCGTCTGCCATGTATTCATCGACAAAGATGCAGACTTCCAGCAAGCAATTGACATCACGATTAATGCAAAAACACAAAGGTATGGCACTTGCAACACAATTGAAACCCTACTAGTAAGCGAAGCGATTTATGAACAAGTACTACCAAGCATATTTCAGCGCCTAGCAGAGAAGTCTGTGCACATCAAAGCTTGCGAAAAGGCCATCAGCTTAGCAAGCACAATCACAGACCTGAAAACCTCACCAGCTACAGAGGATGATTGGTCTACTGAATACCTTGCTCCTGTTCTCTCAGTAAAAGTCGTACCTGATTTGTCATCGGCCATTCAACATATTAATCAGTACGGATCTGGACACACAGATGCTATTATCACCAAAGATCATCAAAAGGCGATGAAATTCCTGCGTGCAGTGGACTCAAGTTCTGTCATGATCAACGCTTCTACAAGGTTTGCTGATGGCTTTGAGTATGGACTAGGAGCAGAAATTGGTATATCCACCAACAAGCTTCACACGCGAGGACCGGTGGGGCTGGAAGGCCTTACTACTCAAAAATATGTGGTCCTAGGTGACGGACATATTCGTGAGTAACCTTTACCCTATTTTAACTTGCAACCCTAGTATTACAGTGTTCGAGAATACCATAGGGTTCAAGGTGGCTCAGTTTTGAAGCTTGGCATGCTAGGCGGCACCTTCGACCCGATACACAACGGGCACTTGCGCTTGGCCTTAGAAGTATATGAACATTGCAAGCTGGATAAAATCTTATTTGTGCCTACTCCCATGCCTGAGCATAGAGCATCGCCCAAGGCAAGCTTTGATCACCGCTGTCGTATGGTAGAAGAAGCGATAAAGCCGCTTGATTACTTTGAGCTATTTCAACTACCCAACGAAAAACGCTATGCTTTTTCCTGCAATGCAGTTTCTAAGATAAAGCAGGCACTGTCACCTACTTACCTGTTTTTTGTTATAGGAGATGACAGCTTTGCCACATTACCAAGCTGGCATGAATGGAGAAGGCTAGCTAAGGAGTGCAAGTTTATCGTTTGTACAAGGCCCACAGAAGACCCACTTCAACTGCCAATGGATATTGCTAAACAGCTGGGGAAAAGCAGTGAATCTAATGAATTAATATCAAAGCCCAATGCTCATAGGTGGGCCTACCTAAGCATACCTAAGCTTGATATATCAGCAACCTATATCAGAAAAGCAGCAAAAGAACACAAACAGCTTTACGGCTT
>JAYPYM010000199.1:313-8823 GCA_038135915.1 Gammaproteobacteria bacterium | reverse complement strand
ACTTTGATCGGCACCCACTTCACCCGAAAAGTCACGTGCTGCACTGACACTGGTGCTTAGATCAAGCCCACCAGTTAGACTCGGTAGACTGCCCAGCAATGTTGGGTTTTCATTACTTGTGGAATAATCTTTAGTGAGGGAACTACTAGAGCTTTTCGAGGAAGTTGTAGACTCTGATAGAATCACAGTCAATATATCGCCTACTTTTCTTGCTCTTTGGTCTTTCCATAAGTCCAACGCATAACCAGGCTTGAACAAAGACCCATTTTTAAGATTTGGTGGATTCAGGGCACTAGGTGCCACCGGAGCATATTTTGGATCATCAGGCAAAGAATATGTGGAAGCACAACCATATATACAAAGCAAGAACAGGCTAATAGTAGAAAACTTTGCAGTCTTAACCAGATAGCTTTCCAAGCAATATCTATTCACCAAACAATATTTATTCACCAAACAATGCACTTTCACAAACACTTTCCTTCTTAACTTGTATAGGCCTTTCGGCCTATACAAAAACAACCAACTTATCTAGGTGTTCTGATTAATATACTGAAGCATTTGATCTACAGTTGATATGACCTTAGAGTTCATTTCGTAAGCCCTTTGTGTCGCGATCATATTCACTAACTCTTCAACTACACTCACGTTTGAATTCTCTATTGCACCTTGATAAATAGACCCTAGGCCATTTAAGCCAGGATTAGAAGTTGTCGCTGCGCCACTGGCAGTGGTTTCTCTGAATAAGTTCCCGCCAATTGCCTGTAAACCACTAGGGTTAACAAAATCAGCTAATTGAACCTGCCCTACCTGTGTGGTCGCGCCCGTAGCAGCATCTAGTACTGAAACAACCCCATCCGACCCGATCGTAGTTGTCGCCGCCGTTGCTGGTATGGTAATCGCTGGTTGCATTACATACCCCTGAGCAGTCACAATTTGCCCTGTATTATCCACTTGAAAGGTACCGTCCCGTGAATAACCTAAACTTCCATCCGGCATCAATACCTGAAAGAACCCACGGCCATTAATTGCCATATCGAGAGGGTTTTCAGTAATTTCAATGTTACCAATACCAAATACTTTTTGTGTTGCTACTGTACGCACACCAGTACCTTGCTGAAGACCTGAAGGCAATGTTGTATCTTGAGATGAGGCTGCTCCCGGTTGGCGTTTAATCTGGTAAAGTAAGTCATTAAATACAGCTCTGTCTCGCTTAAACCCTGTTGTACCAACGTTCGCGAGGTTATTTGATATGGTATTAAGCTTTTGTTCCTGAGCCCCTAGGCCAGTCTTACTAATCCACAAAGATGCATGCATCACCCTACTCCATCACTCGAATAAATATTAAGATAACCCTACTAAGAAAAATGCATGATGCGTGCCGATGCGGTATCCATTTCTTCAGCTTTTTTCATCAGCTTGACTTGCATTTCAAATTGTTTAGAAAGCGACATAATTTCAAGTAAGCTATGAACTGGGTTTGCATTGCTCGATTCAAGAAAGCCACTTCTTATCCTAATTTCAGCAGCTGGCAGTTCTTCTTGCCCATCAGTTCTCCTGAACAAGCCGTCTGGGTTTTTCTGGAGCTCGACATTGTTGGGGTTCACAAGTTTAATTCGGTCAATTTCTACAAGGGTCTCTGGGCCCTGACCCAAAGCCTGAACCGTCACTGTTCCATCGTGGCCTATTTCGACCTTTTCATAGGGTGGCAAAATAATTGGACCTGCATTACCCATCAGGATGTCTCCATTCTGTGTTCGCATATACCCTGCTGTGTCGATAGAAAAGTTACCAACTCTAGTGAAAGCTTCAGCGCCAGTTTCATCCAATACGCTGAACCAACCATCTCCCTCAATCATGAGGTCAAGATCTCTATTGGTTTCAATTGGCGATCCATGACTAAAGTCAACACTGGGCTGTTCAGTCATACTGTATACGCGACTAGGAAAGTGATTGCCATAGACCGGCATACTCCTGGCCTGAACCAACTCCGCTTTGAAACCGTCGGTAGACACATTCGCTAGATTATTTGAATGGACATTTTGTGCCAGCATCGTTTGCTTCGCACCAGACATTGCAATATATAATAGTTTATCCATCGATATTTACTCTTAAAACACCCTTAATTGGCGGTCTTCTAATTCATAAGCAACCAAGAAAAACCCTACCCTTTGGACACTTAGAAACACTTCTTTTATCACTACACGATCACTGGTTCAGTTACCGAATATTGATGATCGACTGGGTAACAGCATCCGCAGTTTGGATCGTCTTAGCGTTCGCTTGGAAATTCCTTTGTGCAACAATCAAGGCTACGAGCTCCTGAGATAAATCAACATTGGATTCTTCAAGGGCACCAGATTGTAGCGCACCTAACGCAGCTGTACCTGGGGTACCTACCACTGGGTTACCCGATTCAATAGATTCAGTCCAAGCAGTATTACCCGCTGGTGATAAACCTTGGGGATTCGCAAAGTTTGCTAACGCCACCTGACCTAGAACCCTGGTTTGACCATTGGTAAACCGAGTAGCAATCAATCCATCAGATGAAATATCAACATCCGCTAATCGTCCAGTTGTGTAACCATCTTGCGACATATCTGCAACGGCAAACTCACTACCGTATTGTGTGATACCAGTTAATGAAATTTCAAAGTTAGAGCTGGTTGTCCCAGCATTGGGAAAAGTAGCGCCGTTTGCAAATGTCTGCCCCTGTAATGCGCCTGTTGGATCTCCATTAGCATCAACTGGATTCCAGTAAGTGATCTGAACTGGGTCACTTCTTGATTCATCAAAACTACCATCATTATTAAAAAATAACCGATAGCTCGCTAACGTTGCCACCGTATCATCTGGTGCCGGCAAAGCTGGGTTTGGCTCCCCTACGTCCTGGTCATTGACTCTCAAGTACATAGACCATTGGTTTGGGGAGGATTCCTTTACGAAAAACATGGTTAATACATGTGGATTACCAAGGCTATCGAATATTGAAACAGAGGTGGCGTGATTAAAGGTATCTTGATCATCAGGATCAAACTGATTTTCTACAAATGGCTGAGCATTTACAGTGGCTGCAAATAAACCTGAACCATCATCGGTACCTAGGCCATCGTCCAAAACAGAGTCAAGTGTCACATCCTCATCAAGCGTCACCGCGATAGATCCACCAAGCGTTGCTTCAAAACCGTCATCGGGTGTACCGTCAGCAACACCGTCTCCGTCATTATCCCCATCCCCTAATCCATCGCCTTGTAGCACCCAAGTTGGGTTGTTAGTTGTAGCGGTACCTGCCACAGTAACACTATCACCAGCAACCGTATTACCAACAGTAAATCTTAGATCGACCCCTGTGTTGGAGAATATGGTTACATCACCACCAGCTGTAAAATCAGCGGAAATGCCTCGCAAAGTAGTGTTTGTTAGGTTGTTAATAGCGATCGCAATCGCTTGCGCATCCACCGGCCTGGTGGTCGTTGCACTAAATAAAGGGACACCGTTTAACGAAAGATCTAATGTACCGCTGTCAGTAATATTAGAGAGGACGGCATCGGATCTTGCAGAAGCCGCAACACCAGCGATATTGTTGAACTGTGTAATAATATCAGATGCAGGGCTATTTGCTGCAATAGTTACAGGAGAGGTCGAACCATCCGCAAGTGTGAAGGTAACAAGCTCTCCAGGAAATCCATTGGTTGCCCCCTGATTAGCTCGATTGACAGCTTGCCCTGTCGTATTAACAATATTACCTGTTATCGCCGGCTCAACTTCAGACGCATCCAGGTTAAATAAAGATTCAACTTGTGTTGTGGGTTGCGGAGAGATGTTTTCATTATTAATACGAATTTCACTGAGGCTACCAGCAATCGCACCTGAATCAGAGGCCTGAAAACCCTGCACAACCTTATTATTGGCATCCACGAGCACACCCTCTGAGTCTAGCCCAAATACACCTGAACGTGTATATTCAACAACGCCGTTATCATCTAATATAAAAAACCCATTTCCATTAATTGCCATATCTAAACCGTTTGTGGTAAAAGATATATTTCCTTGAGAAAACTGCTGTGAGACGTCTTTTAACAGAATCCCGCTACCTACTGAGTTATTCCCCGAACCTAACGCACTTGCTGCATATACATCGGCAAAATTTGCTCTAGAAGATTTAAACCCTGTAGTACTTGCGTTTGCAACATTGTTACCTATTACACTTAAATCCTTATCCGCTGCTCTTAAGCCAGAAACTGCAGTATTAAACGTCATAACCAATTCTCCTATTTAAATACACTACCCTACTTCCTGTTGATTCAACCAAATCTTAATAACAAATAAGCTACTCACTCAATCTGCTTAATTTCAGCCAAATCAACCGAGCCTCTCCCTGGAATGTTTAAAGCAATACCGCCTTGCTGATTAATGGTAACGCTATCAACATTTGAATGAATATATGTTTCTAGTTCGTATGGGCCTTCAGCGCCTTCAGCAAATGCTCTTACACCATAGGAACCCTGCTGCATGACATCTCCAGCTTGACTTAAACCATCCCAATTAAACGAAATATCTCCGCTAGCATGTTGTCCAAGATTGATTGTTTTCTTAACTTCACCTACTGAATTTAAGATTTCAACACGAACATTAGAGGTCGAAGCCGGCAGATTGACCAACCCTCTAAACGCTTCGCCAGGGATATGCCAACCAGAATCACTTTTGACAGCCACTTTTCTACCAACCAATGCGGTTGCCTCCAAAGCCTGGCTAGATCGAAACTGCTGTGTAAATGACGACATCGTTTCGTTTAGTCGTTCGATGCCATCGACCGAGGAAAACTGTGCCAACTGCGCTAAAAACTCACCATTTTCTTGTGGACTTAAGGGGTCTTGATTCTCTAACTGAGCAATCATTAACTCCAAGAATTGGTTCCGGTCATCTTTAACCTTCTCCCCCTGTTTATTCCTGATCAAATAGTCGTCTGACAACAAAGAACCACTTTCAACCTGCGATATACCTTCCACTTCTAACTCCTCTTCTAACTGCTTAGATCGTCAATCCTGAAACCCATTTTTATTTACCAATATTGAGTAGCTTTTCCATCATTTTTTTCGCTGATTCCATGATGTCTACATTGGTTTGAAATGCTCGAGAAGCAGAGATCATATTTGCCATTTCCTCAACTACATTAACATTTGGATAGGTTACATAGCCTTCTTGGTCTGCTAATGGGTGACCAGGTTCATACCTTTTTGGCAATGTTTCATCACTTTCAATGATTCCTCTAACCTCAACTCCACGCAGCGGTTGATTAAAACTAAGCGCTCTTTGCTGCTGAAACATTTCATTGAAAGAATTAGAGCGAACCGCAAATACTGGATGGCGAGCCCGATATGTTTCATCTTCACTGCTACTGACACTTTCCGCATTCGCTATATTACTGGCGGTTGTATTTAGCCGGACACTTTGCGCGCTCATACCAGAGGCTGCGATATCAAATATTGATGTTAAAGACATTTCCTACACTCCTGTATCATCACTTCTTTAGTCGCCCCTAAAGGCCTTAATCATGTTGGATATTCTGCCATTGAGAAAGTTAACTGATGCATTGAATCGTTGCATGTTTTCAGCGTATAGTGACTTCTCTATCATGGTGTCCACGGTGTTATCATCAACACTAGGTTGATGAGGGTTCCTATACTTGAGCTCACCATAAATGGAACCAAAGTTCATACTTGAAATATGTTCAGGATGAGAGACACGCATGTTTGTAGCACTGTCTTTATTCATAACCGAGGCCAAATCAATATCTCTCGCTTTAAACCCAGGCGTATCTGCATTAGCAATATTATTTGCTATATGCTTTGCTCGTTCACTCCTAACTTTTACTGCAACTTCATGTATACCAAAATCAATACGGATAGCCATTTTATTACCCCAATTAAAATAGCGTTTCATCAAATGCTACAGAGTGAAAGATGCAACAGGCATACCACTTTAGGGAGGAAAAAATTAACAAGAGAAGATAAAATTTAATTCAACGAAATTAGCTAAGAAGCTTTAAGAAAATTTGGGTAGGGAACTAAATCGCCACGTATACGAAACCAGGTTTATAGTGATGCATTTTGTAGTAGTCAGCGAAACCATTGAGGGACTCAGACGAACCCAAGAACAGCTTCCCACTAGGTTTTAGCTGTGTATGCATGCGTTGTAATATGTCATTTTTAGCTGATTCAGAAAAGTAGATCAGAACATTTCTACAGAAAATAAGATCAAATTTACCTAAGTGGCTATAACTTGAATTCAAGTTAAGCTCTTTAAATTTAACTCTGTTTGCAATATTTCCATTTAACTTCCAATTCCCTCCAGAGGATTCAGTAAAATTCGCTTTCAACCTTTCCTCTGACAACCCCCTGGCTAACGCCAACTTGCCATATAACCCTTCCTTTGCAATCGCTAAAACTTCTTTTGAAATATCCGTAGCTATAATCTCAAAACTAGCAGATCTAGGTAGCTTACCGGAATTAATTAACTCTTCTATACATATACTGACCGAATAGGGTTCTTGGCCTGAAGAGCAGGCAGCACACCATATTTTGTAGCTTGAAGAAGGTCCGGTTTCCAACAGCGCTTTTTTTAAGTACTCAAAGGGGTGTCCATCTCTAAACCAAAGCGTCTCATTGGTCGTCATGGCATCTATCACACTTTGCTTTAATACATTAGAACCTGGTGCCAAAATGGAATTTAGTAACTCTTGAAGATCGCTAAACTTATGATCTTTCATAATTCTAGACAATCGACTTTCTACTAAGTACTGTTTGTTATCACCAAGAACAATACCTGAAGACTCTTCTAAGAATGTCTTAAATTTTTTATAAGCTAAATTATCCATTGATCACTCATAGTTTTAAATAGACCTTTTTAGTTTTTCTACTACATGTTCTGCGAGATCTTCTGGTTTGCACTTTACAATCAACTCATCTGCGCCTACTCGGTCAACTAATTCATCACTACAGCCGCCGCTAAGAGACGTATGTAACAGTATAATAAATCCTTTGGTTCTAGCATCGTTTCTAAGGGATGAAACTAATGAATACCCATCCAACTCAGGCATTTCAACATCAGATATCATTAGATCATAGTGATCCTGCAAGCGCTCACCACCATCTAAAATGCTGACCAAATGATCTAACGCTTGTTTACCATTGGTTTTTTCAACTACTTCAAGTCCTACGCCTTCTAAAGCTGCTCGTACCTGATTTCTGGCCACAATAGAATCCTCTACGATTAAAACTCGGTTTACTATCTGGCTTCTAATCAAATCCAATTCACTTGAAAGCCGCTCCAATTTAGATGGGTCTTGTATTGTATCAGCCATAGGCGTGATTCTAGAGAGGACCTTTTCTACGTCAATAATTTCTACTATTTTGTCATCAACTTGTGTCACCGAAGTGAGATAATGGTCCTCGCCAGCAGACTTGGGTACTTGTCGTATTGAGTCCCAATTTAGGTTTACAATATGATCTACATGTCTGACGACAAACCCCTGAACCGATCTATTGTACTCAGTAATCACCAGGTCACAGTCTTCTACACTTTCCACCGGCCCGTACCCTATCGCTTCATTCAAATCGATAACACATATTGTAGATCCGCGTATATTGGTAATGCCTTTAACAGCAGGGCTGCTTTCCGCAATCTGGACCAATTTTGGACACCTTAAAATTTCTCTCACTTTAAAAACATTGATACCATAAACCTGTTCCGCCTCCAGGTGAAACAACAGCATCTCTAGCCGATTCTGGCCTACCAACGAAGTTCTCTGATCAATTGAATCAAACAGCCCAACCATAAGTACAACCCCTCGTACATCTTTTATCGCGCAATACCTTTTCGGTATAAGATTTGCTTGATTCCAAGCAATATAGGAATTTTTTCCCTAACAGAGCATGTAGCGCTCACTTACAGCATAGGTCAAAATCATGGCATGTATTAAATCGACACTATCATTTTCCTTAATTATTCTATTTTTTTTAATGAGTCATCCCACTATGGCTAAGGAAAGCCGAGCTTTAACGGATGATCTGAGTCATTCAATTGATTCATTTATATTAAGCAAAAAAGCCACACAGCGTTATTCAACCAATCATCAACTCTCTTATGAGTTAGGCTCAATTGACGCAAGACTAAGACTAAAGCCATGTACTCATCGATTAGATGCGACACCCATGCAAAAAAACTGGCTGAAAAGAAATTCAATATTTCGGTTTAAATGCAATCAACCACGCTGGTCCCTCACACTGCCAATAAAATTTAGTCTACATCAGCCAATTTGGACTACAAAAAGGCACCTACCTAAAAATCATAAAATTACACAGCAAGATATTTTCCTCGAATCAATTGATATTCTGTCTTCTCCCTTTGAGTACATGAGTTCAGACCAGAATATAGTAGGATACATTGCAAAACGCCCGATTAAGCTTGGCTCCCCCATCTTTGCACAGGAAGTCATTCCAGCGAAAATCGTT
>JAYPYM010000199.1:0-303 GCA_038135915.1 Gammaproteobacteria bacterium | reverse complement strand
GTTATATTGGTGATCAAATTAAGGTGAAAAATAATGCGACCAACAGAATACTGGAAGCAAAAATCAAAACTCATGGACTGGTGGAAATATTAATGTAGTTTTCCCCTTAAAGATAATTGAAAATTTACTAAAGTTCTCCTATAAATTGCCGATAGACTAGATAAGCACTGTTTGTAGCATATACATGACATGAGCGAGCTAACGCTAAAGAGTTAGAAATGGTTAATGATATCAACAACATAAGAAACACTTCTATCACAGATACGAAGCAAAGCCAAGACTTAAAAGTTCAGGCTTCCAGCA
>JAYPYM010000198.1:0-8825 GCA_038135915.1 Gammaproteobacteria bacterium | reverse complement strand
AGATAAGATTCCACTTCTACCACCCGGACGCATCTAAAACTCCATTTATCTATCAACATTGAAAAGCGCCAAACAATGCAGAAAATCCAGTGTTCTGCTGCTTGCTCTACTCACAGTATAGCAACCTCTAATGCCCACTATATATTTTTATAAAAGATTTACATGAAAACCATGAGGGAGAGCCGAGCATTTAGTTAAATTAGCGATTTTGGATGGCTAAAACGAAAAATGAAATCTAATGCAGAGCCAGCAACTCACCTTTAGTGATTCTACCCCATTGATGAACCAAATCTAAAAACATTAATTGGACATTAGTTTGAGGTGACCGGGATAATAGTTTTTTTTTCTCCACCACTAAATCTAACAATAAGAAAAACTGTTTTATTTCAGCATTGTGTTTTTTGGTTACTGCACTTAAATTATTTTTAATTCTTCCCAGCAACCAAAACTGAGTCCAAGTTAGCAAATGCTCAAAGCTTTCATCTGACCAGTCTTGGTACAATCTAATTGCATCAAATGGAGTTAACCGATGGAGACCCCTCAATTTCATAGACCAATGCTTAAGCTTATCAATTAAGTTTTTTTCTAATGCTTGCTTAATCTCATATGGAGAGCCACCCAACATATCGGCCAGTAAATTTACATACTTAGCGTCAGGTATATCACAGCCCTGATGCTTAAGCCACGCCAGAGTCTTCGAAGTATCAGGTGGCACAAACCTCAGAATGCGGCATCGACTTTTTACTGTAGCCTTCACCAAGTTGATATTATTCGTCGTTAACACAAACAAGCTATTACTTGGTGGCTCTTCAAGACTTTTCAGTAAAGCATTGGCTGCATTTTCGTTTAGTTGCTCTACTTGATTAATCATAATAATTTTTAACGAGGCGATCTGAGGAGAAAGACTCAGAAATGAAATGACCTGACGTAGCTGCTCTACTTTAATTTGCTGGTTATTCTCAACCAAACCAACCTCTAGAAAGTCAGGATGATTGTCTGACTTAAACAAGTGGCATCCTTGGCACGCTTCACACGGCATATGCAAGCCACTTTTCTCTACCAAATGCTGATTTTCTACACAAAATAGCTTCTTCGAGAGCAAACGAGCAAAAGATGCTTTGCCCAATCCAGACATACCTGAAAACAAGAGTGCACTAGGCCAACTCACCCCAGGTAAATTCCCACAGAACTGGTGATCTAGTAACTCGGTATTTTCTTTATGCCAGGAAACTAAATCATCCGCCAGGAATTGATCTTTAAGCATGATTAATGCCCGTTTTTGTTGGATACCGAGCAAATAACGCTTCGCGCACTTGAGCTTGGATGGTCTCGACAGCCGCTTGCGCATCGATGATCAAGTAACGCTCAGGAGATTCTGCGGCCCGCTCCTGATAAGCTTTTCGTACGCGTCGATAGAAATCAATATGCTGACTGTCCATGCGATCTTGCTTTTCATTTCTCTCCTGCACTCGGCGCATGGCATGCTCCGCTGGCATATCTAACAAAACTACTTGGTCTGGCCGAAACTCAGATTGGACTAACGACTCAAGTGCCTGCACACGATCACAACCCAAAGCCCGACCTTTTCCCTGGTAAGCGTAGGATGCATCTGTAAAGCGATCACAAAGCACCCACTTACCTTCCGCCAAAGCTGGATAGATCTGTTGCTCCAAGTGTTGAGCTCTTGCTGCGAACACCAATAAAAGCTCCGTCCAAGCTGACATGGTCTCTTCACCGGTTTCCTCTGACAAAAAAATCGACCTGATTTTTTCTGCTAACGGCGTGCCGCCAGGCTCCCTTGTGCATAGGTGCGGTACCTCTTGTGCTTCCAAATACTGACTAAGCATTTGAAGCTGGGTACTCTTGCCAACACCTTCGATACCTTCGAACACAATAAATAACCCTCTTGCCACGCAAGTAACCCCCAACAAGACCTGACAGCCTTCACAAATTTAACTGAATAACAATCGAATATATTTAACCTTTAAATAGATTAAATATCAATCTATTTAACGCACAGATGGTGAGGATTGATAATCCTTTCGTCGGCTTAATTGATACTTTTTAACAGCTTTATTATGCTGCTTGAGGTTAGCAGAGAATGCATGGCTACCATCTCCCTTGGCAACAAAAAAAAGTGCGTTTCCAGGCGCAGGATGTACCGCCGCCTCAATCGCAGCGCCACTAGGCATAGCAATTGGCGAAGGAGGCAAACCTTTAATTCGGTAAGTATTATATGGCGTTTTTTGCCTCAGATGCTTTCTAGTTAAATTACCGTCAAATTTAGCCCCTAACCCATAAATCACTGTCGGGTCTGTCTCTAACCTCATATTCTTTTTCAACCGGCGAATGAAAACCCCTGCAATTTCAGGTCGCTCGTAAGCAACACCAGTCTCCTTTTCAATAATAGAAGCCAATGTTAGTGCTTGATAAGCATTAGTCAAAGGTAAATCTTCCGCTCGACCTTTCCAAGCATCAGCAAGCACTTGCTTCATTTTATTATGCGCTCGCTTAAGCAAGTCGACATCGCTATATCCTTGTTCAAACTCATAGGTATCGGGATAAAACCAACCCTCCGGCACTGCTTCAGATATACCAAACATCTTAATCACTGCCTGATTAAATCCCTGATCATCTTCATATTTTTCCTTCAGTACTTTTAAAGTCGGTTTTAACTTAGGCTCCTGCCACAATACCTCTAACCAATCATTAAAAGTTTTACCCTCAATTAAAGTAACCCGATAAGAAACCGTTTCGCCTTCTACTAAGTGCTCCAATACTTGTTTCGCAGATAAATTGCCTGAAATTAAGTATTCTCCAGCTTTTACCTTTGATGCCAAACCTTTAAAGCGAGCATATAGTTTCAATAGCTCCGTAGGAACATGAATAATTTTTTTATCATATAGATCTATTGCAACAGCACCAAAGTGCTGCCCGGATGTGACAGTCACCCGCTGTTCATCTACAAAGTATTGTTCATTTAAAGCTTTATGACCGAAGTAAGCTCCGCCTAAACCAACCAGTATGGCCAAAGCACAGAGTATGACCAGAGATTTGAAGACCACTTTGAGCATGTGAAACGACACCTTAAACGCTAGCTAACACTATAAGAATTGTCTTTCACTAAAGATAGCCTGCCATTTACGATTAAGAAACTGCTGCAAGCGAATTGTAACAGGGCCTAGAGCCCAGCGTTTACCATCAAACCCAACAACAGGTTGAATGCCAGCAATCGCGTTAGTAATAAACACCTCAGATGACCGATCCAAATCATCTAGTGTCAAAGGCTTAATCTCAATTTGAATACCGTGTACTGACTGTTGATCAACTAAGAACTGTCTCATGACACCTGCTACACCAGAATAAGTCAAAGGCGGGGTCAATAACACTTGGCTCTTCGAATCATAGAGGAAAATATTTCCACTGACAGCTTCGATCAAAAGGCCCTCTGAGTCTAATAGAAAACCTTCTTGAAAACGGGTATCCCTCAGCTCATTCGCTGCAAGCACTGATTCCAATCGGTTTAAGTGCTTCATGCCGGCTAGTAATGGTTGTCGAGCCAACCGAGTGCTACACAGCTTAGCACGTAGTAACTTATGCTTGTAAATGAGGTTATTACTTTTAAAACAGATGTCATGAGGTATAACAAGTATGTTTGGGCCAGCACCTCTTTCGCTGGCATACCCTCGCTTCCCTTGCCCAGCGGTAACAATGAGTTTTACCACACCAGTATCAAAACTCTCTAATACTGCTTTTAGTTTTTCAATAACCAAAGCTTCGGAAAGCTGTATATCTAAGCGGCGACACCCCTCTACTAAGCGAGCAAGGTGCCAATCATAGAGTAAACATTTTTTACGAACAAACAGAATAGTTTCAAACAGTCCGTGACCATAGTGTAAGCCACGATCTAAAGTAAGGTCAGTTTGATCAGAAGCCAAAGCTTGCACTCATTAACATCAAAAAACCCAATATTTGCCTTAAAGGCAATAATACCTTGATAAATAAAGTCGTTTTAAGCGCTTAGGCACTTTGTGACATAGTCTATGGCTTGTTGAACAGTTGTAATTTTTTCTGCGTCCTCATCAGGAATTTCGGTTTCAAATTCTTCTTCAAGGGCCATCACTAGCTCGACGGTGTCTAAGGAGTCTGCGCCTAAGTCTTCAACAAAAGATGAGGACAAATTGACTTCATCTGGTTTAACCCCTAGTTGCTCTGCTACAATTCTTACAACACGATCATTAACATTGCTCATAAATAAAATTCCCTAATTCATGCCAAAATTTCTTATGTATATGCTTATAATAACTTGCGCACTAGTTTAAGTAATACGAGAACAATTTCAACTAGATCCGATAGAAAAAAGATCACATACTTAAACCGCCATTAACCGGAATTACAGCTCCAGTTATATAGCCTGCAGCTTCTGACAGTAAAAATTCGACAACACCTGACACTTCTTCAGCATTACCAAAGCGGTTCATAGGGATCTGCGACAACAAACTCTGCCGATACTCCTGGCTCAACGCTTTAGTCATATCCGTTTCGATAAAGCCAGGTGAAATAACATTGACGCAGATATTCCGTGAAGCTACTTCCTTAGCTAAAGATCTTACGAAACCCTCAAGCCCTGCTTTAGATGCGGCATATTGAGCCTGTCCTTTATTGCCGATTTGAGCAACCACAGAGCCAATTGCAATAATTCTACCCCAACGCTTGCCCACCATGTGTTTAATACAAGCTTTAGATAAGTGAAAAAAACTGTTTAGGTTAACATCCATTACCTGCGACCAATCTTCATCCGTCATACGCATCAACAGACGGTCACGAGAAATACCAGCATTGTGAACCAAAATATCAGGATAACCAACTTCTCTAAACAATGATGTTAAGCTAGCTTGAATGCTTTCCTGATCCAGCAGATTTAGAACAATCGCCTGGTGATGACCAGCATACGCCCCACCTACCTCATTCAGCCGCTCTCCCAACTCAGCTGCCCCCTGATCAGAGGTAGCTGTTCCAATTACCCTAACACCATTGCGTGCAAGGCTTAATGCAATCCCCAAACCTATGCCACGCGTGGCGCCAGTGACTAAGGCTAACTTAGCATTCTTTTCACACATCGATTTATTCCAACATCTGAAAGCAGTAATTCTATTAGTATGGAAGATAGCGTCATACGGAGTTCGAGCATGTGCTATTCGAATACTTATCAGCCAACAGAGCCTGGGCACTTTGCATACCTGTCAATGTGCCTAAAAACTTGCTTGCTAATGAGCGTTCAATCCGGCGATTTATCCCCGAAAGTACTTTACCTGGCCCGCACTCGAAGCAAAAGCTTATACCTGAACCCAACATAGTTTGTATCACGTTCGACCAATATACAGGATTGGAAATCTGCTGAATGAGCGCATCTCGAACTTCTACAGTTGTTTTCACCAGCCCGCCCGTTGCATTTGCAACGATGGGAATTTTTGGCGTTGAGATATCAAGTCGCTCCAAATAAGGCTGAAGGGCTTCAGCTGCTGGTCGCATTAAAGCACAATGGGATGGCGTACTCATTGCAACCGGAACAACTTTACTCGCTCCTTTTAAACCAGCAGCCTTTGCAACAGCATCAACTGCAAGCTTATACCCACCGACCACCACCTGGCCAGGGGCATTATAATTTGCACCTGAAACAAGCTGCCCTTTGCCTTCAAAGTCAGGATTTAGCGCATGCAGCTCATCTGACACTTTCCGGCATAAATCATCGACCACCTCATCTTCCAGCCCCAATATTGCAAGCATCGCACCTTGACCTAAGGGTACAGCTGCCTGCATAAACCGACCTCTAAGTCGCACTAGCTCTACAGCATCATGAAATTGTATTGACTGACTAGCTACCAATGCTGAATATTCTCCAAGAGAATGCCCAGCTAGCATTACCGGCTCAAATTGACAACCTTCCTGCCAAGCTCTCCAAACAGAAACACCCGCAGCTAGCATCAGCGGCTGGGTGACCTCAGCCTCTTTTAATTGGTCTTCAGTGCCAGCCTGAGATAACTCCCAAAGATCGTAGCCCAAAACTGCCGACGCCTCAGCAAAAGTACTTCTAATAACAGGATATGCCTCAACGAGATCCTGCAACATACCAACACGCTGGGAGCCTTGGCCCGGAAATACGAAGGCAAGATCATACTTACTGCAAGGGTTTTTAGTCATGTGGTAAACACACCTGAGCATATTGATCAAGAAAGCAACCCAGTAAAGCGGTATTCACCTACTGGGGAATGCATCATGAATAAAGATCGTTTATGAGTCTTTAGATGGGAAGATTAATTGCAAAATTGTTTATAAGACGCCAAATTTACTACTCAATCTAGTCTTCACTAGTCTCATCATCTTCTTCTACTTCAGGCTTTAGATTTAATACATTTTTACCTTTATAAAAACCAGTCTTAGTAATATGATGCCGTATGTGCGTTTCACCTGTTACAGGATCAGTCGATAACGCTGGACCACTTAACGCATTGTGAGCTCTACGCATTCCTCGACGAGAGCGGGACTTTTTACTCTTTTGAACTGCCATAACACGGATACCCCATCCACTGAAATTATTTTAGCTAGCCGCAGATTGTAAACTAAAGTTTCCCAATGGCCAAGCCTTGACTAGCAAGTAGATAAATACTTTTAAAATTGGCTATTTTTCTTTTAACATCACTTTCAACACATCAAAGGGCCGTGGAGCCCTTTCTAAGATCGCCGGATGCGGCTCTTCAGACTTGCCGAGGTCATTATCATTCGTCGCTTGCCCTACAAAAGGCGTTATCAAATTTACACTACAGATGTCCTCGGGGTGCCTTGCCACCTGAGGAAGACTCAAAATAATATCATCAGAAACCAAGTCCATAAGGCTAATCATACTGCTATCGTAAATATAGGGCTCTAAGTTGGTCTCAATATCTGGCATTTCTTGCTCTTGGGTTAACAACAGCAACCCAATAGATACATCGACTAGCTGAGGCATTACCTGCATGCAACGCTGGCAGATTAGCTTTACTTGACCGCTCACCTGGCCTTTTACTGCTGGATAGCCGTGATCGCTAAGGTAAAAGCAAATATCTACTGCCAACTCATCCTCACTCACAACCACCAAACTATCTAGCTTAGAAAACTGCGCTATTGGTATCCTTTTATTAATTGTTCTCGACTGCTTAGCATACTGAATCAGATCAAATATCATAAAGACACCTCTCTTCAATTTACTTTCTACGAAAAACTTCTGGTTTAACTAAGGATTAATGTTAAGGTAGACCCCTTTGTACCGGAACGTCTAATGCGTAGCCAAATTATTTACTTACTTTTTAATTTTTTAACATATTACACACTATTTACACATGATGTCATCACAAGTTAAGTTCATTCTTGCTTCTGGATCAAAGTACCGAGCCGAAAGGCTAGCGACTTTGCAAATCCCTTTTCAATCTATAAAGCCAAATATTGATGAGACACCCAGGCCAAAAGAGACGCCTGAACACCTAGTAGAGCGGCTGAGCGTGGAAAAAGCTCAATCAGCACTTACCCAAATAGGCTCAAAGAGCGATAGCGCAAAGACAGCCAACTCGAAGCTTTTTGTAATTGGGTCAGATCAAGTAGCTGTGCTTGGCAACGAAATTATCGGAAAGCCGGGAAACCAAGCAGCAGCTGAAGCGCAGCTGACAAAAGTATCAGGACAATCCCTTCGCTTCCTAACCGGGCTTTGCTTAATTTGTCATAGCTCAGGGCAAGTTGAACGCTATACAGAAGTGACCCACGTTACCTTCAAGACCCTTAACATGGCTCAAATTAGACGTTACTTGGCGCTAGAAAAGCCCTTTGACTGCGCAGGCAGTTTTAAATCAGAGCGTTTAGGCATCAGCATCCTAAATGAGATCAAGGGCAGAGATCCGAACGCACTTATTGGCCTACCGCTGATTGGTTTAGTTGACTTAGCATCGCGGTTTAACATTGAGATCCCATAAACAAGCTCGGACTAAACCTAACCAGCCCGAGCAGTGATGAGATAAGGCAGTTACTTTAGCAACAAACCCCCTACGCTTGTTGACCCAGAAACTAATTGAGAAACCTGGTTAGCGATGCTAACACCTAAGTTTTTAAATACCCCCTCTAAAGGGTGCTTATTTGGCGTATAGTCAATGATTTTCTCAGCTTTAAAGAGATCCCTTGCCACACCGCCAGGGCTCGACAAGCCGTCAACCAAGCCTAATTCTGCCGCTTGCTCTCCAGTCCAGTACAAACCACTAAAAATCAAATCATCAGCCACCAACCTATCTTTTCGACCGGCTTTTACATCATCAACAAATTGCTTGTGGACGATACCAAGAATTCCTTCAAAGTGCTTTTTTTCATCCGCTTTAACTGGCTGGAAAAAGTCTAACATTGCTTTGTTATCCCCAGCTGCAAACACCCTACGCTCAACACCTATCTTCTCCAGAATTTCAGCAAAGCCAAAGCCCGCACTAATCACACCAATTGACCCCACGATGCTTGCTTTATGGCTATAAATTTCATGTGCCGCAGCCGCAATATAATAGGCTCCAGAAGCACCTGTATCAGTAATTGCAGCAATCACTTTTTTCTCAGGATACTGTTCTCGCAATCGCATAATCTCATCATACACTAGCCCAGCTTGAACAGGAGTCCCCCCTGGACTATTGATAGCAATTAGAACACCCTTTGCATGTTTCGCTTTGAAAGCCGCCCTTAACCCAGTCACCAATGTATTGGCATCAACATCCATACCTTCGCCGATCATACCCTTAACTGCTACCATCGCGGTATGAGCC
>JAYPYM010000197.1:4110-8909 GCA_038135915.1 Gammaproteobacteria bacterium | reverse complement strand
GAGTTTTGGTTTTTAACTACCAACTCTCGAAAAGCTTGGTTTGGATAAGTCATTAGTTAGATCACTTATCCATTAGTGGTATATGGATTTTATTTGGAGGCTGGGATGTCGGCTGCTGAGGCAAAGCATCAAGAAGATAGTGTTCTACAATGGGCTACATTTCATTTGGGGGAAGAAGCCTATGGCGTAAATGTGATGCAGGTCCAGGAAGTATTACGTTATACGGAAATTACACCAGTACCGGGTGCGCCAATGTTTGTGTTGGGTATTATTAACTTACGAGGAAATGTCGTCACAGTTTTAGATACCAGAAATAGGTTTGGGTTAGCGCAGGGTGATACAACTGAAAATACGCGAATTGTAATTGTGGAAGCGCTTGGTCAAGTGATTGGTCTATTGGTAGATAGTGTTGCTGAAGTTGTTTATATTCGTCAATCTGAAATCGAAAAAACACCGAATGTCGGTAATGAGGAATCTTCTAAATATATTCAAGGCGTCTGCAATAAGAATGGAGAGTTGCTCATTCTTGTGGAGTTAGATGCCTTTGTATCATCTGGTATGCCAGATGAGTCTATGATGATGTAATTTAAATTTTTTACATTTCCTGCTTTAGCTGCTTCGTACTAAATAGGCGCTTTTTTAGCGTTTTCTTCACTACATTTTGTTTCGCTTATTAATATCCTTGTTTGTATAGATTTATTTTTTGAATTTATTTTGTTCAAATCGCTCAGGTTTCAGAATACTTGTCTTTAAGTTTCCTATACTGAAAGTAAGCCAATGATAAATTGGTTTAGAGGAGTAGGATTTTATGTATGTATTTTGGAATTTAAGTAGTGCTTATAAACGGTTATTGCAAACTCTCATTTTGTTGTTATTGCCCATCGGTCAACTGATTGCAGGCGAGGCGCCCATTGAAATAAAGGGTGCACAAACGATTAGCTTAGAAGAGGCAAGAGCCTTACATGAAGATGGAGCGGTCTTTATCGATGTAAGAGAATCTTCTTCTTGGCAAGCTGGGCACATCCAAGGTTCTGTACACCTTGACTTTAGTGAAGAAGAATTTGTGGTATTATATGCTTCAGATGCATTAGATAGAAATACGCCGATTGTTTTCTATTGTGAAAGCCCATTGGTAAACTCAAGTGCGATGGCGAGCTTTTTTGCTGCTGCATGGGGGTACCAAAAAGTCTATTACTTCAGGGATGGATTTTATTCATGGCTAGCAGCGGATTACCCAATCGTATCAGATGTAGGCACCTACTTAACTGCTGATTCTGAGCAATCCGAGGTCGCAATTTCCCAGTAAAATAAGTAGGTTCGTTAAGTTACTTAGCTTCTTGCTCAGTAACGATATCTACTTTTTCGATAATCACTGTTGTTTTTGGTACATCTCTATAACCTTGAAGTGTACCAGTTGGCACTGACGCAATTTGATCTATCACTGACATGCCTTGAGTTACGCGGCCGAAAACTGCATAGCCATAGTTACGTACGCCGTGATCTAGAAAAGGGTTGTTTTTGAGATTAATAAAAAATTGCGAAGAGGCACTATCTACTGCAGAGGTTCTAGCCATAGCAATGGTGCCACGTAAATTTTTAAGGCCGTTTTTTGCCTCGTTTTTTATTGCTGCTAGGGTAGGTTTTTTGTCCATGGTTGGCGTGAATCCACCACCTTGTACCATAAAATCTGGTATCACTCTATGAAAAATACTACCGTCGTAGAATCCAGAGCGAATATAATTCAAAAAATTTTCAACGGATATGGGTGCTTTTTTGCGGTTGAGCGTGAGTTCAAATTTACCTAAGTTCGTAGTCACTTCAATCTTTTCGAAGTCTTTTTGCACGTTGCCTTCTGTTTCTAGTTTGATGTCTTTATTCTCAGCTTGTTCGGCATGTACGAATTGGCAGAGGGCTAACATCATCAGTAACAGCCATTGGCTTAGAGAGGGTGTTAAGTTAAAAAGGTGCTGGGAGGTTGTGTTTTTATTGATCATGACTCTGGTCTCCGATGTAAAATGAGTCTTGTGAAAATTTAGTTTTTGGCCTTAGGTTCAGCTGCTAGGTGATATGTTGCAACAGCGATCTGGTCGCCATCGAGGTCATGTACGAATAAACTAATTTTATTTTTTGTAGTTTGTTCCTGTAGATCACAAATGGCGCTAATCTGAGATTTTGCTTCTTTGAGAATTTCCATTTCCAACTTGTAGGGGCGCCGCTGGATAACCAGCTTTGATTGGCTATCTAATGCCATGTGGAAGGTAAAATCACATAGTTGCATAATAATGCTGTGTTTAAAGTGGCCGGCATTGTTTTTGTAGGCTCGGCGAAAGTGAATAAGCGTTTCACAGTACATGGGTTTTAAACTGATTACGTAAGGTGCAAACTTACCACTTCCATAACTATGATTCAGGTTCAACCAGCGGTTAAACAGAAACTTGCCGAAAGGCAAAGGCTTAACGAGTTGAAATAAAGTTGTATTTGAGGGATTAATAAACAAGTTGAATCCTAAGGTTAACCTATTATGATGCATCATCAGCTGGATAGATTTCGACAACAGCATGCTGAATTAGCATATACCATCTGGCAAGCCTATATGAAATTGAATGCGTGTCAAATTATGTTAAGCTTATTTGGCGCTTACAGATTATTAATGAGGCCATTGTTTAATTGTTGGGCTAACGGCATTTGGAAATTCGCATGAGACTTAAGCAGCTACAAATTCGATTATGTTGTCTTACAGTAGTGGTATTTTGTTTTTTATCGCTAGGTTGTGGTGAATCTTCAAGAATAAGAAACTTGTTGGAAGCAGAGAAGGCATCAACCGAAGTAGTGTTGAAAGACCTGGAAAACCGTTTAAATGCAGGTGATCTCAGGAATGCTATTACACTAAATCAGTATGTTGCTATGTTGTCAAAAGACAAACCTGAATTTGCAACGATTGCGCGAGCGATGGCGGTGGAAAGTACACCTCGTGGCAACATGTTTAAGAATTTAAAAACACGATTTGACTCAGAGAGGCGTAAAGTGTCGGAAGGGTTAGCAGATTCTCAATGGAAACCGATCGTGGCGGAATACCAATTAATCCGTGAGGCAGCTGATCCAGAGATGTTTAACGATGCACTCACAGACCCAATCAATGTGGTAGCTGACCTTTCCGGAGGGAAGCTACCACGTGTACAGTCGATTGACCGTGTTACTAGCCAGCGTGCAAATGGTGCGCGTGATTTTGGAGCAGGGAGCCAGCTGATCGGAAATCCAAGTTATGGCTATTGGCAGACTCGTAGTAACGGAACTTCATTTTGGGCATGGTATGGCATGTATTCCTTATTTTCTGATTTAGTCGGCGGACGTAGGTATTATTACGGCGACTGGAGTCGTTACAGAGACTATTCATATTATAGTGACTATGGGAGATATCACTATACCTCATATCCGAATAGAATAAAGCAGGATAATCTAGAGCAAAAGACCAGGAAGGCTTTTGGTCAACGAGGTAAGCCCTTTAAAAGTCCTTATGCAAAACAGAGAGTGGGCTCTTCAGGGGTCAGTCGTGCCACTAAATCCAACTTTAGCAGCGCTAAACGATCGACTTTTGCATCTTCTTATACAAAAAGGTCAACAACAAGTAATGCTGGTAATAAGAAAAGTAGCTTTAACTCATCCAGTGGGAGTAACTTTCGAAGCAGTAGCCGTGTATCGAGGGGCAGCTTTTTTGGTAAGTAAGCTGTGTTTGTCCAGTTTATCTTAGGGGCGCTAACTGCTTCAAAGCTTTTAGTAACAGAAGATGATAGAAATGCTAAACGAATAAGAGAGGTAGGTTCTCTATGCTAGATTTTACGGATTGGAATTACGTTAATCAGTGGTTAATTAAAGTTATTCTCATTGATCTTATTGTCGCGGTTATCATGATCACGGGTTTGCGTTTTATATCTGGTTTGGTGGCCAACGTGAAAACTTTGTCTGAGTTAGCAGTGAAAGACAACCATGCGTTTGGCGTTGCTTTGGCTGGCGGCATTCTGGCAATGGTGGTCATGCTTTCTGGTGTGGTTGCTGGTGATGAGGGTCAAAGTATTAGCCATGAATTTATGCTGATGTCAGGCTACGGTATCTTAGGAATTGTGTTGATCAAGGTTGGGCGTGTTATACAGGATAAGCTGGTCTTGTCTTCTTTGCCCGTTCAAACAGAAATTCTGAACCGCAATATGGCGGCCGCGATTGTTGATCTCGCTAATACGCTGGCCACTGCAATTATTGTTAGGTCAGCGATGGTTTGGGCTGATGCTGCTGGTTGGCAAAATGTCCTACTACTGACCGTAGCTTTTCTCGGTAGTCAGTTGCTCATGGCGCTTACCATTCGATTTAGCTTAGCGACGTACAAACGAAGAAATCTGGGTAATTCAATGCAAGCTGAGTTAGCAAAGGGTAAAGTGGCCCTAGCAATCAGATACTTGGGTCATTTAATGGGTGTTGCATTAGCTATCGCTGCAGCTTCTTATTTTGTTGGTTATGATATCATGCGACCTTGGGCTTCTTTCGTTTTTTGGGTGTGTTTCTCTTTGTTATTCTCTGTTTTCGTAGCCTTGCTATCCGAGCTGGCTAGACGCTGCATATTAGCAACCGTGGATGTAAATGAAGAAATAGAAGCACAGGATAATGTTGCAGTGGCTGCAGTGGAGGCTGCTATTTATTTCGGTATTGGGTTCTATTTTGTAGCATTGATTTCTTAACTTACAGGTTATTTCCTCTTATGTATGAAGCAGTAGTTGCTGAACAACGCCTTGAAAAAAAACGTGAAGATA
>JAYPYM010000197.1:0-4100 GCA_038135915.1 Gammaproteobacteria bacterium | reverse complement strand
TGCCTCGTAAGGATTGTTTTATCTTATTTTTGCTATGGGTGTTGGCTGGCTGCGGACTCATTTATGAATATTTGCTTTCGCATTATGCAGCCCGTGTACTCGGTCTATTAGAGCCAACGATTTATGGCATGATTGGTGTGATGATTGTTGCGATGGGAGTAGGGTCGCTCTTAGCGCGTTGGGTGAAACAGCCTGTGACTGCGTTTGCGTGGTTGGAGTGGGGTGTAGCAGCCTTAGGTACAGTCAGCATTCTGATTATCGGTTTTTTGCATGGTTTAATCTATTTATTGCCCGATACACTTAGGGAGGTATTTCTATTACCTTCTGATATAGAATTAAATGGCGGCGTATTCTTGGTGCTTCACAAGGTGTTGTATGTGACGCCCTTTTTATTTGGATTTTTGCTGGGTGTTATGATTGGTATGGAAATCCCTTTGCTTGCTCGAATTAGGCAAGGTTTTTATGAAGACCATTTATCTCATAATACTGGAACGCTCTATGGTGTTGATTATATCGGTGCTGGTATCGGTGCTTTGATTTGGGTAGTTTGGATGCTGTCTATGCCTATTATGCAAGCCGCTACAATCACTGCGTCTGTTAATGTAGCAGTTGGGGTGGTTTTTACATTGGTATTTTGGAAATCGATAAAAAAACCTTACTTTTTTTTATGCTTACAGCTTATCCTGGTAGCATGGATCGCCCTGCTATTTAGCCTAGGAAACGATTGGCTCACTAAAATGACCAATTGGCTGTATAGAGACAAGGTAGTTTATGCGGAGGAAACTCGGTTTCAACATTTTTTAATCACAGAGCGAAAGGCAGCAAGCAGTAGGCAAATGGAAAATAAAGCGCATAGCGAAGATGGTCGTCAAAAACATTATAGGCTTTATTTAAACGGCAGATTGCAGTTTTCTACAGAGGATGAATTTATATATCATTCTTTTCTGGTATTGCCCGCACTATTATCCGCTGAGTCTAGAAAGTCTGTGTTGATATTGGGTGGTGGAGATGGCCTGGCAGCCCGTGATGTACTAGCGTGGGGACCTGAAAGGGTAGATTTGGTGGATCTTGATGCCTCTTTGGTTGGTTTTTTTTCTGGCAAGACCATAGGCGAAAATGAGCGTTGGCCAGTATCATCGTCAGTACAGCGGCAACTGGTACAGCTGAATGAAGGTGCGTTTGATGATCCGAGGTTAAGATATATTGCAGGGAATGCTTTTACTGAAATCGATAAGCTCTATTTAGATGAAAATAGATACGATGTCATTCTTGTTGATTTGCCTGACCCAAATCACCCAGATTTAAACAAGCTTTATTCAGACCATTTTTATTTTCGATTAAAACGCCTACTGAATGAAGGTGGTGCTTTGGCGGTCCAGTCAACTTCGCCGTACCACGCTAGACAAGCTTTTATTAGTATTGGAAAGACAATTGCCTCTGTTGGATTTACTGTAGACGCTTACCACTCGAATGTACCCAGCTTTGGGGAGTGGGGCTGGCATATAGCCGTGCCAAGCGGGCAGTCAGCAAGGGAGCGTATTATGAAAACGGATGTTTTACCTGTTAAGCATGATTGGATTAACCTTGGGTTAATTAAATCGGCCTTTTATTTTCCAACAGGGTTTTATGATGGCATTGAGCAAATTATGGTGAATAAACTAGGGAGTCATATTGCCTATCGTTATCATGAGCTTGCATGGCAGCAAGGTACGGGTGTTGGTTTAAACTAAGTAGTGGTTACAGGTAAGTCTTCGTGAAAAGTGTAAATTTGAAAAGGTTTATTTATGTGTGCTTTTTGGAATAAGTGGTTTAAAAAAGAAGAAGAGCCGACGAGAGTGATTAGTCATCCAAGGCAGTTGAATGCAGCAGATCTTGTACAAATTGACGATTCATTTTCTTTGCCAGAAGACATTCGGGGTGCATCTTTGGTGGTTCAGAATGTTGGGACTTATCAGTTCGAATTTGAACAGTCGCCAGTTTGGACTCTGAAAGGTGAGAAAGGGCTAATCTATCTGTCGATTGAAAACGATAGTGGATCTGATCAGATTAGTTTTAGTAAGCGCTTACAGAAAGCTGAGGTAGAAAGCTGGTTTGATCCGGATCAGTTTGCGAGGATCTTTGAAGAAGATTATGACTTGCGGTTATCGCCGCTTAAGCAAGAGGGGGATTTTTCTTCCTGGGTAGATGGTGACTACGGGTTAAAGACCTTTGCTTTGTCAGGCTACTTTTATGATACGGACTATCGAGGTCAGAAAGCGCCACAATATGAAGGCAGTGGCGAGCCATTCGACTATTATTGTTTAGAGAATGAAGCAGGAACGCATGCGATTGAAATTGAGGTTTACCAAGATGGCACAACAGAAGTCTCTGCTAGCCAATACCTGGATATGGGTGCAATTAAAGATATGTGGCCTGGAAAATGAAAGATAAAAAACCAACAAAAAAAACAAAAGCTAATGTTACAAAAAAAGATGAAAAGATCAGTAGCACCAAAAAGAAATGGTTGCGTGAAGAGAAGGCTGTAAAGTCCATTCAGTTAGCTTTTGATGTAGCAGAGGAAGTTCAGTATCAAGTAAGGCGAGAAGCCTTGGATGCTGGTATTTCACCTTCTGACCGTATTCGTGAGATCTTAGGGTTTCCTATTTCTTCGCGCCGAATTCGACCTATGCTGACGATTTCTCTATCATCTGAAGATTTTTCCTTACTAGCCGAGCGCTTTGATATTGATGCAGATGAGAAACTCACGATTAAGCAGAAAGCGGCAGAAGTCTTAGTGGGTCATGTAAGAAAAAGTAAATAGTCTCAATGTCTTTTCAGTTTAGTAAAATTGATTAATTGGAATTGCCTTAAGGGGTTAGATCGTCTCGGATGCTTCGTGTAAAAAAAGCCATTTGGCGATATCGAAATTACTGGTGGGTAAAGCAACAATCTGCTCACCACATTCATGTTCGCTTATATCGATTCTTTGTCATGCTGATGGTGTTGTGTATTTTACATACCCTAGCAATGGTTCGTTTCGAAGGACTAACTTTTGGCGATGCCCTATGGCTTACCTTTACCACGGTCACCACTGTTGGATACGGAGACTTTTCTGCAGCTAGTTTTTCTGGTCGACTGGCGACAACTATTTTTATGTACATAGCGGGTATCTCTTTAATGGCCCAGTTAGTGGGTGAATTTATTGATTATCGGCTAGATCGGAAGCAGCGGATGATCATGGGTAACTGGAGGTGGGAAAAAATGCAAAATCATATCTTAATTATTAATGTGCCTGCACATGACACAGAGCGTTACCTGTGTCGGTTTGTTGAGCAAATTCGTTCGACTCCAGGCTTGGAGAATACACCTATACAGCTGTTAACGCCTGCCTACGATCAGGGCTTACCCATTAGCTTGAGAGACTTAGGTGTCGTTCATCGTTGTGTGCGTGCGACTGAATCTGCTGCTGAGTTAGAGAAAGCTAACGTAAGTAAGGCGCAAAGTATCTTTGTACTTGCTGAGGATGCCTATGACGGGCATTCTGATTCTGTATCTCTCGATATACTCTGCCACTTACAAGGCCATTTAGTGGTAGAAGCGGTTCGGGATGAGAATAAATCAAGGTTTAAAAAACTGGGTGCAAACAGTGTATTAAGACCTGTTCGTGCTTATCCTGAAATGTTAGTGAGGGCCTTAGTTGCACCTGGCTCGGAGTTGATATTAGAAGATTTGTTTACCCATGGCGGTGCTCGACCTGAACGTATCGATGTGTCTGTAGAAGGGCCTTGGGGAGAGGTTGCGACTGCCCTCATTCAACGAGACCTGGGCTTGCCATTAGGTTTTGTCGATTCAGCAGGTGAAACTCATGTGAACCCCAGAGCCTCTGACCAGATTAATGCGAAAGCGCTGATGATTATGGTGGATGATGCGCAGGGCTTGGATGCATCGTCTGTGGTATCTGCTTTACAGAGTATCAAAACTGATGTGAAGGCCTCGGCCGCTTAATCCAACGACGCCAATCTTGCTCGAGACGTGCGAGGCCGTGAGGGGAGTAGCCTTCTAGCGTGTGCTTAGTTGCGTTGCCGAAGCGTGTGTTCTTCCATTTGTACAAAAGATCATGC
>JAYPYM010000196.1:4565-8926 GCA_038135915.1 Gammaproteobacteria bacterium | reverse complement strand
ATTTGATGCAATCCATATGGTTTGCAATGCTTTGGACTTGAAAGAAAATGGTCTGCTCATGAAACAGTTCAATATAAATGAATACATCACACATCATATGGCGATTGTGCTGCGATGCAAACAGCTTGGCATTCCTCAACCAAACCCTTTTCTGCATTTTCAGAAGTTTATGGTGTCTTTGAGTTTGTTAGAGGAGTATTTGGAGAGTTTAGGGGAATCAGGTTTAACACCTACAACGAGCTCAGCCTACTCGTTTACTAGTGCCTCTACTGGTGAAACAATTGAACAGGATCAATTATTGGTTAATTTGGCTAATTGCTTGTTCAATATAATATATGGGTCTTATATTACTCGGTTAAGTGAAGGTGAGAGGTTAACGGGTCAACTGATAGAGCCACCGCGAAAACACTTCGTGGAATATTTTAGCGCCTTTAGAAAATTATGTAATTCTTTATATACGCCATCTATGCCGCGTCCCTTCCAATACGGCTTATCAGAAGAGCTGTCATCTGGCCTTGGCTATGGTGCACCAGTATGGAAGAAGCTTGGAAGTGTATCTTGGCATTCATTTACATCCGCAATGCAGCAAGAACAATTATCCTACATACCCACGGGACACCATGATGTAAATGGTCGCGTATTAAATTATGATCTGATGCCTGCTTTTGACAAGAATAAGGGGGAGCTTGTTGATGGAATCATAACGTTAAAACAAACTTCGTTGGACCGAGGTGATACTTTGAGATTAATGGTGCATTATGGATATCAGCCAAAACTGCTTCCATCCGATCAAGAAAAATTTGAAATCAGCAAAACTGGTAGGAAAGGTCATTTGTATCAGCTTAAAGCCAAGACGAGTTATTCTGGTGATATTAGCTTTCGATTAGAACCTAGGAAAGATATACTCAAGCAAAGGAGGCTGAGTCGTCAAGTAAGACATAACGAATTGCTGCCTAAGTTATCGAAGTCTGACAAGCAACGAGTCATCGATAATACGCCGGAGCCTTTAAAGAAAAGGTTTGCTTCTTACCAATTTGGAATCAAGCAGAAAATAATTAGTTTGAATGAGGTGGTAACCCTAATCGCTGAAGAGCTGATGCTTGGGTCTGAGTACACTCAAGCATCTGCTGACCGATATGATGGTCTTGAGCCGGATGATATTATCGGCAGAGGGCTGACCTTTTTGGAGACTCGTCAAGGCTATTGTGCTGAAGCGGCTTCTGCATTGACTATATTAATGTCTGCTTGGTTGGATTTGCCGACGTGGGTGGGGCAAGGGTTTTTGGCAGATAAACCCACTCAGGGAGAAAGCGATTTTACGATTATTGGGCACGCGTGGGTAACCTATTATGATAGGGCGAATGATTGTATTCGACTCATTGACCCAGCCCAGTATTTTCCAAGCGGTATTGGAGAAAGGCGTGTTGAAGCACCAATCATTTTGGGTGCTAAGCCAGAAAAAGAAGTAAAGAAAAGACTTGAGGTAAAAATTAGCGCTGAAGATAAAAATATTCAAACTATCTATCAGCAGATAAAACAGGATAGTATCAAATCATCTAAAGAGAAACTAGAGCGTAGTGATATAATGCCTGATACGATTGAAGCAAACGTAAAAGTGAGCTTAGTGCAAACTTTAAGTCAATTGATGATTATCCCGGACAAAGTTGTAGTGCAGGAAAATGCTGCTGAAGTTGCCGGGCGCGTGTTAAAAGCCTTGGAGGATGAAGAAATAAAAGGTGGAGATCAGTTGCTTTGTACAGATATTCAAAGAGCTTTTAAAACTTCATCACATGAAACGGATCGAATGAACTATGAGGAGACATTTAGGCAGCAAAGACCTGTTTATGAAAGTTTAGGTAAAACCGAAAAAAAACAGTTAAGGACCTGGATATTGCCGCATAATGAATGTTTTTTCTCTTCACTGACTAAAGAGCGACAAAGAATTATTCACACATTAATGGTTGAAGACCAACAACTCATTGTTAAATCACCAAAGGGGCATGTATTTAGCTCGCTTAACGATATTCTGTGCTGGGAGGAAGAAAACATTTTGAGCCGAGCAAATAGAATGTTTCTTTGTGATCAAGACTGGTTGTTAGGGCTGCTAAGTCTTAGCCCAAATGCCAGTGACAGTGTTTCTGAAACAAGAGAACCAAATCTTGCCTCAAATGAAGTGCTGATGACGCGTAGTTTACTAAATTGCTTCTTCGATGCTGACGAAAAATCTAGGATTGGCTAAGATGTATAAGTTGAGATAACGTTGCGTTATTTTATTCCCACTACTTGTATTAGTGTTGCTGACATATAATCGGATATTTTTTTGATGTTTCCAGTTAAGTTGATGCTGCATTTTTTTACCAGACGCACTCATTGACTCACCACGTTCTACGTGGTGAGTCCTGATGCTTTGTAAGTTGAAACCTTTCAATGATGACTGGCTATTATGATGAATCGGATCTAACAGATTCGTTACCCGATGGAATGGTTCGGCTGCTGGACCCTTCTAGGAAAAGTGGTAGACCTGAAAGGGCTTCTTGATGATAATTTGGACTTTGTATTCTACCTGACTCCTCGTCAATTCTACTATAGCCACGTTGTCTAGCTTCATCGGCACGTCCTAATATAGATTGAGCAACGGCCTGATGTTGAGCGGGCTGTCTCTCAGTTGAGGTGTTTTTTCTATCTCTCGGTTCAGCGTAAATAGATTCCAATCGTACCACTAATTCCCGCAATTGAGATGAAACAGTGACGGAGCTAGACTGACTTTGGGTCTCTGATGCGACGCTGCTTTCTTCAATCAGTGTTAGAAGTTCGGTAATCACTTCGGAAAGGTCCTCATAGGTGTGCTGATTTTCCCTTGAGCGCGTCTCCGATGAATCTGCTTGTTCAATGGGTTTTATTAACTCATTGACGGCAGAAATAAATACACTCTCAGCTTCAGGTTGATAATCGCCTTCCAGTTTCGGAATAAAATCACGAATTAAATCTGTGAGTTGACCAACTAAGTAATGTTTATTCGTTTTTGTAATAAAACGATTCACATCATCATCTGCATGTCTACTTTCAGTAAAGCTAATATCGCCTGATGCAGCAATTTCAAATCCCTGATCTGAGGTGGTATCTTCTTGGGAGTGCGTATCTTGAAGCGTTTCACCACCCAGTCGTCTTGCAATACGGTCACGCGCCTCTTGGAACGGATAATAATCACGACTGGCATTTGAACGATTGGAGTCACCGCTCTGTGGCACCACACCTAAATTAGTGGGAGCATAACTCACGGCAGTATGTTCATCAGTTGGTGGAACAGCCCTTCTTAATCTGCTCCTTGGGGTTCGCCTTCTAGTGCTGTGTTCGCTACCTGAGTCTGACAGAGAGCTGACGCTGCCTGTTTCCAGATCCTCTTGATTATTTTGCGTTGGTACATGCCGTAACCTTGCTTCATCATGCGGTTGGGAATTGTGTATAGAGGGTTGCCTTGCTTCGCTTTTGATTGAGGCTATTTCAACTTTTATTTCCTCTTCTTCCGAGGCATCTGGTACGGTTGCTGAGCTGGTCAGACCAAAAAACTCAGGTATTTGGTTGACAAAGCTGACCCAGGTACTAGTGCTTTGCTGACTATCATGATCAGCGCTGGCTTGTGTTTCACGAGAAGAAGCTTCTTCTCGTATGGGATACAGGTCCTTAGGGAGTTCAGTCAGGTCGTAATCACTTAATTCATCATAACCTGCTAATGAGTGCTCATCATAGCCTGCTAATGAATCACCGGCTAATGGTTCATATCCAGGCTGGTCATTCTTATTTCTCAAATAGCAGAAAAGAGCCGCTGCTAATCCAGCGCTTAGACCAGCTGAAACGCCAATGATAATATTTCGTCTTCGGTTACTGCCACCCTCTTGCTCACCCTGATTATCTTCAGAGGGAGCTTCAGAAATATGAAAAGTTGGAAGAATACTGGGTTCACCACTTGGGCCTTTCGTATAAACTACAGAAGGTGGGTTTGTTGGGTTAAATGAAGGCTCTCCTGTTTTAGGATCGAAGGTGGGAACCAACGAAGGTGGTTTGCTCGGATTTCGAGATGGTCTTAACATGTAAGTTGGTTCACCGGAAGGACTCTGTGAGGGAACCATGGTAGTGACTTTGTTAGTAGGGTTCTCGCTTGGTACAAAAGATGGTGCTGTGCTAGGCGCTGCGCTGGGTGGCGCGGTTGGACTCACGCTCGGGCTAACCGAGGGTAAGGCACTGGGCTGTCCGCTGGGGTCGAAAGTAATGACCGCAGAAGGTGGATTCGATGGATCAAAGCTTGGTTGACCACTTTTGGTGACCGTTGGCACAAAGCTGGGTTTACCCGAGGGTGATAAGGT
>JAYPYM010000196.1:0-4465 GCA_038135915.1 Gammaproteobacteria bacterium | reverse complement strand
GGATTAAAGCTGGGTTTCCCACTGGGTGAAAACGTTGGCACAAAGCTGGGTTTACCGGATGGTGATGTAGAAGGAATATAAGTGGGTGCACCAGACGGACTTTTTGAGGGTACCAAAGTGGTGACACCTGTTGTTGGGTTGATGCTTGGTCGATAGGAGGGTGGTGTCGAAGGCGTCTGACTTGGCGCCGTTGTTGGGGTCAATGTACCACAGGTCTTATCCAATGGTAGTAACTGAGTTAATCCACCTGACTCATTGGGAACACCGATAATAGGAGGTCCAACATCTAGATTTGTCGGGCTACCGTCCCAAAGGACAAAACCAGACACGCCTGATTGGGTACAAGCAGGATTGATTGCCACTGCAGCCTGTTCTAATATCGTGGCGTTACCAGGCGTTAAGATATTCTCGCCAACGGGTATAATAAACTCGACAAAAGGTTCTTCTGGTGTACCCGTAATTTGGAAATTAACCAAAGTTGAACCTTCAGATGCAACATACTTTCCACAAGGTACCTGTACATTTCTCGTGGTACTGCCATCTAATCCATAAAAGACGTCGAACCTAGAATCACGCACTTCTGAAATATCTTGAATCAGGGGTACAGAATTGGCCGTAGCGTTAAATGCATTTGGATGAACAATAGCGGGCTTAGTTGCGGTGACACAAGTGGCGGGTTGTAAACGTCTATCCAATTGACCTGTGTTGAGTTTAATATACTTAAGGACCTGTTCTGCACTATTTTGTTTTACAGTGCTGATTGGAGATGTTTGCTTTGTAGGCAAGCTAGCAACGGGTAGGTTAGACTGTTTAAATTGACCCCTAACCTTTGTATGTTTTCTTAAGGCCCTTAAGCCACTTTCATTGGTGTTTGAGGTACTAGAATGACTGCTATTCGCAGTGGCTGCTGCTGCGAATGTAAAAGTAGCGAGCTTTCTTAAATTAAATTTAGCAGACTGTTGTTTTGCACGCTCTACCATTGTACAACCTCTCAGAGAAATAGATGACACCCCGAAGCACGGAGGAATCAATATATTTAGTTATGAATTTATAGATATCACTGGACTTACTTTTTTATTTCTTAATACGTATTTTTATTGTTTTTAATCTGTTCTCTGTAAATAAATTAAACATTTTTTAATATAAAGTCTATAGCAATTTCCCTAAGTGCCAGCTAATGATTGTTCGTTTTATCTACAAAAATATAAGGTCAAGCAGCGTTGTAATTTTAGATTAATAGGATTAAGATAGTTTCAATGCCCCAATAATAGGTTCAAGATAGTTTTGGGGCTTATAAAAATAATAAGATGATTATATGTATAAAAATAATTAAATTTAGGGCTGCCTAAACATGCAAATTAATCGATTTCGCCGTCTGTTATACGTTACGCTTCTTTTTTTCGTTTTTGGTTGTACCCCTCCTGAGGAAGGCGGTGTCGAGAACCAAATACCAGCTTCTACGCTGAAAGAGGGTGATTATAATGCGTCAGCTAATAGCTTTGATTTCACCTTTTCTCCACAATCAGTTGCAGCTGTTATTGATGCACCAAGTAATACTGATTACAGCAGGGGTGCTATGGCTCACGATGGCGTTAAAGAAAACTTATTTTATTTTCGAGAAGGTTCTTCAGATACATTCTTATATTGGTTTCAGAGAGATACTTCGATAGAAGTAGATCCAAATGCAGAGGTGGACCCTATTACGTTCGAAGGGGCTGAAGTTAATGTTTATAAGCTTCATGAAAATAGGCCAATGATAACCTTGCCAAGTCCGGCGGCTGACATAGATAGAAGGTATTTTTCTACAGTTTATGATGGGGCTTCATATAAGTTATTTTTTCTCTCTCGTACTGAATTAAAACTCTATCAGTTTATCTATAATGATGTCGAACGAGGTTTCATTTTAGAGGAGGGTGAACCAGAAATACCAATTAGGCTAGCCCCAGCGGATATAAATATGAATCGTTGGGCTTTGGTGGTAGATGATTATTCAGGTTCATGCCCGAGTGATGGTTTTACCGCTTATATATTGTATATCGCGAAGGGCAACACGAATGAGTTTTATTCATTTCGGCTATTTCAAAATTGTACAGACGAAAATGATGTTGGCTTTGATTTCCTATCAACAGCGCCTAGGTTGAAGTTTAACAATTTACCACCGAGTATTCTTCAGGATAATCCAATGTTATTGCATGATAAGTCAGGCAATCTACAGGCGTTTTTTACCAGAAGTCTTTCTGAAGCTGGAAATGATGATGGTGTTGTATTTGTGGATTGGCTAAGAGACTATATTAATGGCCGACTTTAGTATGTAGCATGACATTTTATTTGGTTAAAAATTCACTGAGGCAGTATATAATAAAATCTTGTTCCTTCCTGCTAAGTTGAACAAATAAGGGGATGGTAAGGCAGTGTGCATAATATTGTTCTGCGTTCGGAAAATCTCCTTCTTTGAAACCTAGCTTTCTATAAAAAGGTTGTAAGTGGATCGGTATATAATGGACGTTAACACCAATATTTAACCTGGTTAACCCTGCATAGAGCTCGCTTCTAGTTATCGGAGCGTATTCAGTGAGCTCAATTACATAGAGATGGAATGCATTTAAATCAGCGTCCAGTGTATTTGCTAATGGCAACGTGAGTGGTAGTTTTTCTAGATGATTGTAGTAGTGACTGGCTAATTTATTTCTAGTCTCTATGTATTCGTCTAAATGCTTTAATTGACTCAGTCCCAAACTAGCTTGAAAATCGGTCATTCGGTAATTGTAGCCCAGTGTAGATTGCTCATAATACCATGGCCCTTCATACTCTAGTTCCATTTCATTTGGGTCACGTGTGATACCTTGCTGAGTCAATAGTTTCGCTTTGTGGTATAGATCCTCATTATTTGTGCATAGAACACCGCCTTCACCTGTGGTGATTGCTTTAACCGGGTGAAAACTAAATACACTGAAGTCACACCAAATACTACGGCCAATTTTTTCTTGGCAGTAGTTGCCACCTAGTGCATGGCAAGCATCTTCTATAATTGAAAAAGAGTATTCTTCTGATAGATCTTTGATCCTTTGCATGTCAGCTGAAAGGCCGGCAAAGTGAACTACAACCAGGACTTTTGGTAACCGCTTCATTTTGCTCGCTATGCGGAGCTTTTCTTCTAAGGCGTATGAAGATAAGTTTCTAGTTTCTGGGTCGATATCTACAAAGTCAACCTGAGCATTACAGTAAAGGGCACAATTAGCAGATGCAATAAAGCTGATCGGAGTGGTCCATAGCCAGTCTTCTTCGGTAAGGCCTAAAGCTCGGCAAGCAACATGTAAGCCTGCTGTTCCACTACTTATTGCACAGGCAAATTCAGCGCCAGTATACCTGCAGATAGCATTTTCAAAAGCGGTGACGGTAGGCCCTTGGGTAATATAAGGCTGCTTTAAGGTTTTAACGACAGCGTTAATATCTGATGAGTTCAGTTTTTGTTTACCATAGGGTATAAAAGTTGGGTAAGGTGAAATATTAATCTGATCTTTTGGCATTGTAATGGTTCAATTTGTATTGCAAGACAACTCTGGGTTTTTAGCTAAACTGATCTTTCTAAGGATAGTCAATAACCTGTTTTACGTCACTTTTAAGTAGTGAAATTAATTGCTTGGGTCAAACATTTGTCGGTATTCTGCTCATGTTCACCTAAAGCGTTGATAATTAAAGAAAATATCTTTCGGCACACCTATTGCTCCTAATGATTTAAAGCATTACTCATGAGGTGTTCTCGCACTCATGAGAGTTAATCATTCATATATGAAGGAGTACAACAATGTCGCAGTATTTTAATGTTGCTGATTCAAAAACAAACATGGCCATGAAATATGTTCATGGTGCCAACAGGACCGATGTTGGCCAAGTTGAAAGTGCTTACGAGCTTTTCTCTGATATTTCCCTTCAAATTCAACAAACTCAAGAAAGCTTAGAGCAAAAGATATGCTATTTGAATACTCGTATGAAAGAAGTTAATGAGGCGCGTGAACAAGAAATTCAGCATAGGCATTTATTAAAGAACGCATTTATACAATTGATACAACTACTTCCAATGGCGGTAGTGTGTTTGAACACCAGCGGAAGAGTGACAGAAGCTAACCAAGCAGCTGTACAATTATTTGACAGTAAAATAAACAATGAACTCTGGCGTGATGTGATTAAGAAAGAGTTTTCTCCCAAAAAGCATGATGGGTTAGAAGTTTCATTGAAAAATGGAAAGCTGGTTAATATTCAAACACAATCGATCGGTCAGAATCCTATCTTGACGTTTAATATAGCGCAAATACTGATTATAAATGATTTAACAGAAACGCGCGGGTATCAAGAAAAACTTTCTCGAGAAAGACGCCTATTTGAGCTGGGTAAAATGAGTGCTAGCTTAGCGCATCAGATAAGAACCCCATTATCATCTGCAATGCTTTATGCAAATCACCTAGGT
>JAYPYM010000195.1:8292-8932 GCA_038135915.1 Gammaproteobacteria bacterium | reverse complement strand
ACCCGGTAGCGTGAATAAGTCGCAGTTAAACAGGGCGCTAATAGCTTTACTTCAAAGGCATCCAATCTTAGGTGCGACATTTGGTGGATCTCAAGCGGGATGTAGTTTGAAACCAACAAACAAAACAAGTCAATTTAAGTTGAACGAGGCAGACTTTTCTCAATGCAAGGACGCAGAGTTTGAAGAAAAGTACTTGGATTATTTGAATAGTCAATGCATGTATGAATTTTCTATTTTTGGCCAAAGCTCATCAGCTAAGAGCTGTCCGTTATTTCGCGCGCATTTGATTAAACAAAAAGATGATCGTTGGTTATTATTATTGGTGATTCATTATCTTTTAGTAGATCAAATTTCTTTGAAAATTTTGTATCGAGATTTTTCGCACTTATATTATCATGGCTTATTGGCGTTGAAACCAAGTTTGCCGGTTCTAGAATATGACTTTTTTGATTATGCCTACACCGTCACTAATGAGGAAAAAGTTGCTGAGGCATTGGCAGCGCCTGAAGATTTGGTCCCCTCTTATCTTGATATCGAACCTCTAGCATTACCGGTAGACTGGTTTACCGACAAAGCTAATTATCTGACGCTTAGTAAGTTTTGCGTTGATTTCCCGGATGAGCTATTCGAATCAGTAGAA
>JAYPYM010000195.1:0-8282 GCA_038135915.1 Gammaproteobacteria bacterium | reverse complement strand
TCAGCACAAGGCGTGTCGAAAAGAGAGACTTTTTTGGCCGCATTTGCATGGATGTTACACCTTTTATCTAAACAAGATGAGTATTTGTTTCTGTGTAAGCTTCCAAATAGACAGGAAGGATATAAACAGAATATGGTTGGCCTGTTTGAGCAGGTATTACCGATACATGTCAAGTTAGGTGCTAAGAACAGTATGAATGGTTTTATGGAATATATTAGGCAACAAATCAATAGGTCGGAGCGAGGATTGAATGCTCAAAGTTTTTTATCTAAAGATAAACTGTTTGAAAAGCTCAATAAATGCTTGTCTCCTGTTTTTTTCTGCTATCAAGAAACTACTGCTATTGATCCCTGTGATTTCCCTGACACAAACGTTCGAATACTTGACCCCGAATTGGTTGTGTCTAATGTTGAGTTGTCTTTTGATATGAATGTAATCGGTTGTAATAGCTCCAATGTCAGAAAGATTGAAATATCTTATGCCAACAATATTTTCTCAGAATCGAGCATCATAAAGTGGGTGGAATATTATCTAGATATCTTAAAAGCTTGGGTGAAACTAGTCCCTATCATTGACCGAGATGAAAATATCTTAGAAATGTTGTCCATAGAAGAGGAAAGCTCCGTATGCATTCCTGAAGAAAATAATAGTATCTATATAGAAAATGATGACTTTGCACAAGGTGAACAAAGAGTTGACCAGGATCTAAGCTCCGGCCCGCCAGACGCTTGCCAAATTGATCTAGGTGATGATGCGTTAGATTTTCAAGAGGATGATTCTGATCCTAATCACGCTCGTCAATTCAACAATGGTAGATCGAAAGTGATTTCGTGGTTAAAGGGTAGGATGATGTAAGTGTGAACTTAGGAAAAATGTATGGCTGTCTAAGCTATGTAGCCAGCAATACTTTGAATAACTAAACTTTGTGCAGGGAGCAAATAATGGAAAGAAAAGTGGTTTTTTTGATAGGAGGCATGTTTGCAGGAGTATTAACACCTTTGCAGGCATTTGACGGGGATCTTGACAGTCTCTATGGTGACTGGTGTTTAACTGGGATGTCTAAAGAGCTATCAGGCGAACTCATACCAGATAGGGCAAATTATACCTTTACGCAAAGCAAACAGTTAAAATATGATGCTGGTATATTTAAACAAGAAGATGATTTTACTATCGATGAAGATAAAATAAACACTGAATCAATGGGGAATTATAAAATAATCTCAATTGAAGAACATAAAATGATCCTTAATTATGGTGGGTTTATGCATTTTGATAGAGGTAAATGTGAATAGATTGAATGGTAAAGTTCCCGCTATATTGTTGGTTTTCATATTGTCATTTCCAGTGAGTGCTAATGACGTTTGTTATCAAGCTGCAGATAAAATGAATTCAGTGATTGAAGAGTGGTATGAGCTTGTAGAGTCATTTGGCGCGAGAGATCAGAATACTTCCGTTATATCGATGTATTCTGATTTTAAAGAAGGTAAATTGAAAGATAATTTTGCTGAGCATTGTATAGAAAATTTTGTAGTTCATGAGGAAATCTTTGTTTGTTTTTCCGGGACGCGAACTGGTATTGGAGCAGCAATGTGTAAGCATCCCGATACGAATAAAAGTGGCTGGAGCTATTGGTAATTAGGAACCAACCCAACAATTAGAAGCTCTACCTTAGATTTATCACTTAAATGGCAGTCCATTGGTCTAAAATTGGATGAATCTTAGCTCGCCATAGAGGCGGTATCATTGCGAGGAGAATCATTGATCCGTATCCTGCCGGTAGTTGAGGGCTTTTCTCAAAGTGACGCAATGTAGGGAAATTTCTGTAAGGTACTACATGGTGATCAGAGTGTCTTTGTAGATTGAGCAAGAGCAAATTAGTGAGTAAGTAACTTGAATTCCATGAGTGATGTAATTGAGTTTTTTCATATCGGCCATTGTCTAGTTTTTTTCTTTTTAACCCGTAGTGCTCAACAAAATTAATTAGCTCTAAGAAAGCAATTGCAGTAATGGCTTGGATCAGAAAGAAACACAAACCGGCCCATCCGAATAACGTAAAGGCAAATATTGCAAAAAAGACTGAAAGCCCGCTCCACCATAGAATTTCATTTCGCCAATGAAGGTCAGGCAGTTGTAATCTGGAAAGGCGTTTGTTTTCCAGAGACCATGCTTTGGTTATATTGTTGACGATTGCCCGAGGGACAAAACTATAAATATTTTGGCCCCTTTTTGCTGAGGAAGCATCCTCTGACGTAGCTACGTCGACATGGTGTCCTCTAATATGCTCAATTTTAAAGGTACCATAACAGACACTAGCCAGTAGCAGGCCGCCAGCCCATTGTTCTATTTTGGTTTGCCGATGTACTAACTCATGGGCAACATTAATGGCTAGGGCAGTACTGATGACACCGACTGATAAGCACAAGCCTATCTGACCAAAGAGGTTAAACTCTGGTTTAAAGGCAATTAAATGTGCTGTCCAGATTAGCAATGCAAATTGAATAGGTACGGCTAGTAAAGGCAGTCCTCGCCAGTAGGGGCTGTTTTTCATTTTCGCAACTTCGTCATCGTTTGGGTTATATGTATCTGTGCCGATTAAGTGGTCCAGAATCGGAATCATGAAAAAGATAATGAATAATGGGAAGTAAGCAAAAAAATTATGGTGGCCAGTTAATTTGCCTATATAGACGCTTAAAGGGACAAATAGTGCTGGAGCAAGAAAACATAGGGCACCTATTCGGCGCATGACTGGTTTTTGCAAGAAGGTTATTTTTTCTGATTTTGGTACCATAGCATTGATCGACATGGTTGTTCCTCCTTTTTTGAATAAAATGATCTGTATTTACTACTCTGTGATTTGATCCTCGTGTTTATCAAAAATCTGAACCCAAAGTAGGGTAGAGCCTACCACTGCGCTGGGGATTGCGAACCAATTAAGTATCGGCACGAGCGTGATGCCCATGGTGGCGATGCCAAAACCAAGGGCTGATAGCCGATGGGCTTTCATTTTAGCGATAGTATCAGTTATTTTGTAACCATTGTTGTCTGAAGAATAGTCAAAGTATTGCATACCTAACATCCATGCGCCAAAAAGCGCCCATAATGCTGGTGTGATTAAGTTCACGATTGGAATCCAGCTGATTAGAATGGATAGCAATACCAGAGCTAAAGCTCTTGGTATCCAATAAAGCAGCTTGCTGATTTCACGCCAGATTGATCTAACAATGATCTCTTTCAAAGAAAAATGTGGGTAATGAATGGGCCGCTCTTCTTTTTCCACTTGCTCGGCTAAGAAAGCATTAAAAGGTGCTGATATCGTGTGGGCTAATAGGGTAAAACAGTTTGCGATGACTACAAGCAAACCAAGCCCTACGCCTAGCCAGATTAAGATTTTTAGAAGACCTAGAAGCCAACCGATAATGGGGTCAAGCCAACTTAAAAAACTAGGTAAATCAGTGGGTATGAAACTCAATAACCATGCTAAGAGAGATGTGTTTACCCAATCTAGAATTAAAAAGGTGCCGCCTGTGAATATCAATATATTAACGATCAGGGGTGCAATGGTATATGCGCGAACTTTCGGGTGTAGGCACAGCCTAAATCCATAATATAAGGCCCTTATTCCTGTAGCCAATTGTTTGGCAGGTGTATCACGCGCTTCTAAATTTGGCAGGTTGTTACTGCTATTAATCGCTTTTATCAATGCCATATGAGTTAAACAACCTAAGTGTTGGTTGCGTTGGTTTTAGATTCTCTAACTAGCACCATCTATTATCTCTTTAGTAGACCTGACTATAAAGCGTTAGTATATCTTTTTTTGTATTTTTTGTTTACTTTGGGCTTGTTTAAACATTTGGCATTTTCTATAAACTAGCATCACTTATCATTTCAGGTTGTATTTGTGTGAAAAAAACCAATCTTTTCATATATGGCTCTTTAATGGTTCCGAAAGTGTGGAACAAGTTGATAAAAGATAAGCATCGGGCTTTGTCAGCGACTTTGTTTGATTTCCAAAGGTATGCTCTATCAGGAGAGCCCTATCCTGGTATCCGTCAAGAAAATGGCGCTGTTGTAGAAGGGGTCTTGGTATTTAATTTGAGCAGATATGAAATCAGTATTTTAGATCAGTATGAGGGCGTTCTGTATCAGAGAGAAGCGGTTTGTGTTGGTGTTTATGATCGATCAAATAACCTAGTGGAAAACTATTCAGCAGAGGTATATGTTATTAAACCTCGGTATTTGCACAGATTATCGCGAAAAAAGTGGCAACCTTCATGCTATTTACCGCCACCCTAAATCACCTATTTGGACTTTCTATACTCACTTGAAGCGTAAAAAATTGTTTACACTGATAGATATAAATCATCAGTTTACAAAGCTTGGCGGACAGTTAACGTGACACTCTATGATGTTAAACCAAGGTTTCAGTCATTACTTAGACCAATAGTGGCAAAGTTGGCTGAAACAGGCGTATCAGCCAACCAAGTCACCTTAGCAGCGGCACTGGGGTCCATATTGATTGGAGTCATGCTGATTGTTAAGGATGCTAGCGCATTATTTTTAGTGATACCGGTATGGTTGTTCTTACGAATGGCTCTTAATGCTATCGATGGAATGTTAGCAAGGGAGTTTAATCAAGTGAGTAAATTGGGTGCCTACTTGAATGAAGTATGTGATGTCATCTCTGATGCTGCGCTCTACATTCCATTTGCGATGATTGCTCCCTTTAATCTAGTAGGGATTGGTTCCATAGTATTTCTAGCGATGTTAACTGAGTTCGTCGGTGTTATGGGGTCAACAGTAGGCGCGTCTCGCCGCTATGATGGTCCTATGGGTAAAAGCGATCGAGCCTTTGTGTTTGGGGCTTTAGGTTTATGGGTTGGGCTAGTAGACACTTTGCCTTCATGGCTCAGTCTGTTAGTACCTATTTTAGTGATATTGCTTGTCATGACGATGATAAATCGAATCCAAAATGGGTTGATTGAATCTAATAACCTGGTTCAGGACTAATACAATGCATCACATTCCACTTCACTCAGTGATCATGATGGTATTGATACTGGGCATACTGATTATTGCAACCATCATCACCAGTTTGTTAAAAATCAAAAATCGAGATAAGGATTACACTGAGCTACATCAACGGGTCATATCCTGGTGGTGGATGATTGGATTAGTGTTTTCATTTCTTATCTTAGGCAAAAATACGGCCATTATATTTTTTGCCTTCCTAAGCTTTCTCGCATTAAAAGAGTTCATTTCTATTGTCCCCATTCGTCAGGTTGATCGAAATGCAATATTTTGGATATACCTATCAATACCTTTTCAGTATTACTGGGTTGCAGCTGAGTGGTACGGTATGTTCATCATTTTTATTCCAGTTTACCTCTTTTTGTTAGTACCCGTCAGAATGGTGTTAAAGGGCGAGACGCAAGGCTTCATAAGATCAGCTGGAATTCTACATTGGGCAGCAATGCTGACTGTGTTTTCAATCAGCCATGTGGCCTATCTTCTGGTATTGCCGGAAAAGGAAATGATGGCGGGCGGCATTGGGTTGGTTTTATTTTTGCTGTTTATGACACAGTTTAATGATGTGAGTCAATACGTATGGGGAAAGTGTTTTGGTAAGCATAAAATTGTCCCCAAAGTGAGTCCCAATAAGACATGGCAGGGCTTTATTGGGGGTGTTGTCACGATTACGGTGTTGGCAGGCATGATCGCCCCTTACCTTACACCATTGAATAGGTTGGAGGGTTACATAGCGGGCGCCATCATTAGTGTCAGTGGCTTTTGGGGTGATGTGGTGATTTCATCCGTTAAGCGAGATCTGCATATCAAAGATATTGGAAATCTAATACCAGGTCACGGTGGAATCTTAGATAGAATGGATAGCCTAATTTATACGGCCCCTTTACTGTTTCACTATATCTATTACTTACACTATTAAAAGAGTCTACTCGATAAAATGCTGAACCGACTATTGAAATTGATGTTTATACTCTTGATTGTGAAACCCATTGTGCTCATCATTTTGGGTTTAAATGTGCGCCACCGTCAAAAGTTACCCCAGAATGGGCCTGCTATTATTGCAGCAAACCACAATAGTCACTTGGATACTATGGTGATGTTTAGTTTATACCCGCTATCCAAGGTTCATAAGCTTCGGCCTGTGGCGGCTGCAGACTACTTTCTTTCCAATCCGCTACTGGCTTGGTTTTCATTGAACGTGATCGGCATTATCCCAATATCTCGTACTGACCCTAGTAAACGGGAAACACTATTTTCGGCTTGTCATCAGGCACTTGATCAAGGTGATATCCTAATTTTATTTCCCGAAGGTACTCGAGGCGAACCTGAACAGAGAAGCCATCTCAAAAAAGGTATATATCATCTCACGAAAGATAGAGAAGATACCGCCATTGTACCACTTGTTACCCATGGGCTTGGTCGAGCATTACCGAGAGGAGAAGCGCTGCTGGTGCCTTTTATTTGTGATATCGTGGTTGGAGATGCCTTGCCTGCTGTCAGTAATTCTGACGAAATGCTTGAGGTGCTATCCAGTCAATACAATCAGTTATTGGATGAGTGTTTAACGTTTAACAAGCAGGATTAAAGACTAGGCTGAAGTTCATTCCCTTTTCATTTGTGTAATTTTCCAGCATTCGCTAGCAACTATGGCTTGAAAAAGCCCCTCAATTGATTGAAGATAAGATCTTTTAGTGTATGCGGATTTTTTATGGAGAGCATTAATATGCAAAATATCAACATAGGCATTGATGAGAAAGACAGGCAGGCGGTTGCCGAAGGCTTAAAGGAATTGCTTGCAGATTCCTACACGCTTTATCTTCAAACCCATAACTTTCACTGGAATGTTACGGGCGAAAACTTTAAAACTTTACACTTGATGTTCGAGGAACAGTATACCGAATTAGCGACTGCGGTGGATGATATTGCTGAAAGAATTCGGTCTTTAGGTGTGTTTGCACCTGGTAGTTACAAAGCCTTTGCTGACTTATCCAATATTAAGGAGACGGAGCCCGATCAGATTCCCGCTGCACAGCAAATGTTGTCTATTTTGGTCGATAGTCATGAGCAAGTGATACGCACTTGCCGTAAAGTACTGGCTATCGCGCAAGGTTGTGATGATGAGTCTTCTGCGTCTTTAATTGCAGATCGGCTAGTTCTGCATGAGAAAACGGCTTGGATGTTGCGGGCATCACTGGGCTAGCTTCGATTGGCGATTATTGTACCATTATGGGGTGGATGGTTACTCAAACTAAATAAATTTTTTCATTAATTAACCTGTTTAAGTTGTAGAATCGGGGTGTTTTGTGAGAGATGAAAAAATTCAGGAGTTATGCATGTCAGCACCAATACCGCCTACAAGTGCCCCACTAACAGTTTCAGATTCTGGATCAGGGAATCCCCCTGGAGCCTCCATTACCTATGACGAAAGCACAGGTGAGGTCAGTGTAGCAGCTGAAGGGCAGGATCAAGGCTTTTTGGAAAACCTTAAAGAGTTTGGTGAAATTCTTTTTACAGAGGGCCCAGGTGCTGCGCTAGACTTCTTAAAAGAAAACCCTCAATTTGCTAAACAGCTTGCGGTAGTTGGTGGCGCTGCGATTGGTTATGCTTCCGGCAAGAATTTAGATAGTGCCTTGAAGGGCGGGCTTGCTGGATATGTAGTTGCAGATACTTTTTTTCCTGATGATGGCGGTTCATCGCATAGTCAATCGCAAGATGTTGACCTTAGTTAGGTATCGAAATATTAGGAGCTAACCCAGCTCTTTTCTCCAGAAACAAGCTCAACACTTGAAGGTGTGGCTTTTATATAACTTATATTTACAGAGACGTCTTCTTTTTGGTACCAGTCCCCAAGCACCCAGCGTTCCCAGGCAACAGTTGAATTTGAATCGTCTGCTTCGATACGGTGCAAATTAGGGCGATGAGTGTGCCCGTGAATGATTCGAGTGACTTGAGATGTGCTGAAGGTGTTTATCACCTCGCTTTCTGTTACATCCATGATTTCAGGTGCTTTATTTGTTGAGCTGGCTTTGCTTTCTGCACGAACCTGCTGAGCGATGATCAGCCTTTCCTCTAGCGGCTTGCTTAAAAACGCTTCTTGCCAAATTTTGCTTCGAACTTGTGCCTTGAATGCTTGGTATTCCAAATCAGAAGTACAGAGGCTATCCCCATGCATCAACAGCGTTGGTGTGCCAAATAGGTCAATGTGATAAGGCTCATGGATCAAGGTGGCATTTATTTGATCGCAGAATTCGCTACCC
>JAYPYM010000194.1:4760-8941 GCA_038135915.1 Gammaproteobacteria bacterium | reverse complement strand
ATAGAGGGTTACGAGAGGGATAATAACCAACGTCTTAGTGTGATCGAAGCTGGTTCAAAACCAGCTCCATGAATCAGTGAAGATGCGGTGTTTTAAACTATTGTTCAACCCAAGACTTTCTGCCGTACGGGGGTAAGGAACCAACTTTTGACTTAGTGATGGGCGATAATGTTGAGTCAAGATTATCGTTTATTTCAACTTTGTACTGCCCTGAACCATTGCCGCCGCCATTATCACCCGGTAAAAAAGCCTCTAACAAAGCGATTGCACTGTTGTCGCCTAGGCATATTTCATTGTACTTCTCGTGGTTTGAATTGCTGCTATCTTCGCAAAATGCCCATGTGCTGGTTATCGCATTTGAATAGCTTGTAGCGATTATACCTGCGCTTCGTAGCAGTTGAAACAAGCTATCTAGGTCCGGGTCGCCAGTGGTTCCTGGCTTGCAGCCATAGTAATCGTCTTTACATTCAAATAGCCGGATAATCGCTTCAGCGCGTTCTTTTTTCCAATCGTTGTAGTCATCATAGCAGGCACCTTTGTAATGCCAGAATAGTGATGTGCTGTAGGGGGAGTTGCCTAAAGGGAGCAGCCCTCCAAAGTCTTCCTTCCCGTTTAAACTTCCAGCCAAATTAATTTGCTTTATTTGGTTGTTAAATTTAATCACTGCTTTGTCAGCTAGATCATTTGGTTTTTGCCGGTCTAATTTTCCAGATTTAAGTGGATTTTGTCCCTCTACTAATTTAATTACATAAGTTAATAGCGAGCCATCTCTTCTACGTCCATTACGAAGCTCCCAATCATCAGAGCCCTTTACGCAGCCTGTTTGAGTTGGAATTAAACCACCCATTGCTAATGCATTAACGTCAAAAGTTACACCGAGTTTGCAGCCAGAACACACCACGTCGCTTTTCGTAAATACTAATGGTATACCATTGTTATCCGTTAGGTCGTTGGTGTTTGATCCATCCCAGTCTAATAACTTTTCGTGGATCATGGCCTGGTAATCTAATACATTCCAGGCATTTGTACCAACTCGTAAAACACCACCAGGAGAAAGGTCTGCGTTGGCCATTACGATGATATATTTCTCACCATCTATTGGGTTGAAACGTTTGATTGGTTTGCTGATGCCCGTGGTGTCGATAAAATCTAAGTGATTAGTGGAGTTTTTATCATCGTACTCGTGTACATGGGTAGTGCTGTCATCGTGGTAATCGTTGTCATAGCTGTCAGCATCAAAATGTCCCCCGGCGACGCCACAATCAGATCCAGTACAAATTTCAATGCCGCAATTTTCTGTACATTTTTCTTCGACTAATGTGAAATCTATCAACTTTAGGCTGTTATGGATAATTGCGTCAAAATCATCAGTCATGCGTATGAACTTAGGTTCGGAACGTATGCCTTCTCCTCTGTAAAATACTATTGGTATTGCTGATTGAGACTTATCAGTATCATCAATTTGATTGTCCCCATTTTGATCAATAATGGTACTGCCAGAGCTACCACCATTTTCGTAGAATAATTCCATATCCCAATTTTTTGATGAATCCGGTTTTGTAATGGTGAGCTTAAGCCTTTTGTTGCGTAAACCTGGGTCTGTTAGGGTACGCAGCCCTTGAAATTGATCTAAAGGTACACGCCAACCTGATTTACTTTCCCAGTCTATTGGATGATTAGAGATAGAGTGGGATACTCCACCATGAGCACTGATAGCACTCGAAATCTTTTGTTCTACTAAATTACTATGCTCTACTTCTTCCAAGGTGTCGCTTGTACTTGGGTCCCAGATGCCATAGACCCATTGTGTTGTAACGTCGTTAATGTCTGATTCAGTGAATAAGCGGCCTGTAGCAAAAATGACTAGAAAACCAGCCTTTTTCGGGTGTTTAGCTACTTGAGGAACAGTGATAATGGGGGTTTTAGAGCCACTTGGGGTATCGAAAATTTTGCCTTGGCTTTTCCAGTTTGCTTTACCTGAGCCGAAAGTAAATTTAAACATTTCGCCATCTATTGTGCCGGCATAACCGTAGTCAATAACACCGTCCTTGTCGACGTCTATTAATGCAGGCATGGAGAGTCCATTTGGATTTTCAAAACTTCCATTAGCGACTGAAATTTTCTTCTCCACAGTACCATCAGAAATATTGATGATGTAGAGAACAGCATTACCGCTGTCGCTATTGAAACCATTGCCTGTCACAATATAGTATTTTGGGTTTCCATCAGCATCCATTAACCTTGCAATATTGGGTCTACCATAAATATGACCGAGGTCTGAGTGTAACTCTGGTTTAAATTCCCATAGAATCTTTCGGCTAGTTTCACTAGAGCCAAAATTTTCGCTTTGAAGGCCTGAGTAGGTTACATTGAGTGCCCATATTCCCTTTCCTCCAGCACCTAAACCACCAACCGCAACTTTCGCATATTTGTTGTCTAGCCTTGCATCTCTAACATTGATTTGACCATCCACGGAGTAATTCAGGTTATATAAATCGTCTTCTTTTACTGCTAGCTTATGTAGCTGACTCATGACCATAGATGGTACATAAGCGTAATTTTCTTGTCCCGTTTCAGCGTTGAAGATATGAACCATACCGTCATTAGCGCCGACGATAATTTCTGGTTCACGATCTTTGTTTTGTTTGATGAAATCAATGTATTCAGGGTCTTTAATCCATTCGCTAGCTGTCGCAATATAAAAAGGATTACTGTGAATGATTGCCCCCAAAATAGAATTCCTATCTCTATAGCTACCACCATTGCTAAACTCTTTGGATTGATCACCTCGGATATAGTTGACAATATCTTCAGATAGGTTTTCTTTTTGTGCATCGCTTAAATGGTTAAATCGAAAACCTGTTTGGTTTCCATCTTTTAAAAAAATGATTTTTCGGTCGGTATTCCACCAGTGAGGCCCTTTTTTTGAAAGATTTGATAATGCTGACCAGTTATCACTGTTACTGCTATCTGGTACCAGGCCATTCATATTCACGGAGGTTACGATGTCTTGGTCGTTATGAATTTCATATTCAATTAAATCCCCTTGCCAATTTAAATTTTCAAACCAAGGGCGATAGATTTTTATGCTAGCGTCAACATGTTTGTTATTTGATTCAAGGGGTGCAATACTGCCGATGGGTGTACTTAGGGGATCAAACCGATCTGCTGAGTATGCTATGGATGAAATGAGGCTTACAAGTAGAAAGAGGGTATATTGCTGTTTAAGCTTCATAATTTTAGCCCGATTTTTTATATGATATGTATGTTTGTTCTCTCTTAGGTATGTAATTTATTATATTAGTTCAATTCCAGTTAAGCTGGCGGCCGATTCATATCAAGAGAATGAATTATTCTCATTTCCCATGAGCCATAATGGCCGTTACCTGTTGCTTCTGAAGGTTGGTTGGAATTTGGTTGACTGCAAAACATGTAAGAAACGCCTTCTTCGCCTAAAATCACCTCTCCTTGAGCCATGTCCTTATGAGTTTTAAGAACATCTACCATGAAGAAAGCGCTTGTATAGGAAACATCGTTTTTAGCTGGTATGTCGTTGAGTGATCCGCCTTCAGCGACTTCTCTTGCCATAAATCTATTTGAAATGAGTGCATTGGGTATATCTTTTGATGGAAAGCCGCATGTATCCCAGTTTACTTTCAGTGTACTATTAGCTAAATCGTTATTGATCGCCAAACTGAGATAATCTTCAGTTGTTTCTATGCCGTCTAGTAATTTTTCTGCTTCGTTGAGCACTTCTTCTGCATCATTACGACCATTCATGTCGACTTTATAAGCATTCGCTATCTTCATAGAAATGATTGCGTTTTTTTGGCTGTTTAGAACGAGAATGATACAGAGACTCATCATGAAAAATGTGGTCACCATCAGGGCAGCACCTTGTTGAGATGATCTTTCATTTAAGGCATAAGTATTCATTTATTTATTCCAAATATCAGTGAAAAAGTTAAATGATTATATCTTTTCTGAAAAAATAAAATATGGCGTTATTGTTGTTATAAATTGCTAAACTGTAATAAAACTTATTAGTTAGTATCAGGCGTATGATTTAGTTAAAATAGCTGCTGCTATGTTACAAATACTAATGGTGAAAAACATACCTTGTGCTAGTATTAAGTTAATACGGTCATTTTGGAGTTTTGTTTAGATGGCATTTCCGTGTG
>JAYPYM010000194.1:0-4750 GCA_038135915.1 Gammaproteobacteria bacterium | reverse complement strand
GTACACATGAGTCGTTATCTCGAAGTGATGTAGTCAATAAAACTGCTAGTGTTCGATCCTTCTCGTCTTCACTCGTTTCAAAAAGTACTGCAGCGGGTGTATTATCGAAAATTGGGGAAGGCGAGGATAACATAGATGTCGTTGGGCGAGTGCAAAGTCGTTTAGGTATCAAGCATATTCCTTCGATTAGGGCTTCCTAATTTTTTAATCCTTTCCTTTTATCTCCCCCCCCCCATATCATTTAAAATATCATTGTTCTTCCTGCTGAATTTATTATATGATAGCGGCGTTCCAATATTGCCTTTGCCTTGCAGGTCCAAATAGCGTAATAAGTAAAACTTAGAATAATGTTTGTTTAATCAGCAACAATATTTATATTTTTGGCGATCTAACTTTGAAATATCATCTGGATGAGGGTATTCAGCAGTGTGCTCAAGAGACTGTGAGAGAATGCGTGCTGCTGGCTAATCAAACGTATCGTCGTCGTATACGAATGCCGGCGATAGATTTTGGTTTGAAGGGAAGGTGCGCAGGACAATTGGTGGCAAAACCGATTTCGGTAGCTAAGTCTAGTTACATCATTCGGATCAACGGTGATATGTTAATTCGGCATTTTGAGTATTTTATGAGAGAAGTCATTCCTCATGAAGTGGCACACTTGGTCGTTCATTGGATTTATGGTGCTCGAGCAAAGGCACACGGCGAGGAATGGAAAACTGTAATGAAAGAGTGCTTTGGCTTAGAGCCGAGCATTTACCATGCATTACCTACTAGGTCGGCTCGCCATCACGCAAGAGAGTATATATACCAGTGTGTCTGTCAGAACCATGCGTTCACTCTTCGGAGACATAAAAATGCTGAGCGCGGTGCAAAATATTTATGTCGACATTGTGGAATGTTACTCAAGTTTCGTGGTCGAGCACAGGATTTGGCTAGACAAGAATAGCAATAATGTAAGAAAACTATAAGAAAATTTACCTTTTTTTCTCGGCCATGCAAGTTAAAGATAGCAATGAGTTTAAGTTTCTTTGACTTAAGTCGCATGTATAGAAAAGGAAGTAACTAATCCCTGAGAGGACTAAAAATGAACTACATCTTGAAAAATATATTCTATTTCTCCTGTTTTTTTATCCTAAACCTTAGTTTGGTTAACCTTGGTTATAGTAAGCCTAACAAAGCTTCTTTACCCGAACCAATCAAGGAAACTGATTATTTAGATGTTATTCATGAGAACGATGCAAAAATTAAGCTAGGCCGAGCCCTATTCTTCGATAAAATATTGTCTGGCAATCTCAATATCTCCTGTGCCACCTGTCATCACCCAATGGCAGGGACAAGTGATGGTTGGTCATTACCAATTGGAGAAGGCGGCAGAGGTATTGGTGTCACGCGAAATACAGGTGAAGGCGATCACGCAATACATGAGCGAGTACCAAGAAATTCACCCAGTATATTCAACTTAGGTGCTAAGGAGTTTCAAACACTATTTCATGATGGTCGATTAACTCGGGACGCAAATCAACCCTCAGGTTTTGTATCACCAGCTGGAGACGATTTACCCATGGGTTTGGAAAGCCCATTGGCGGCTCAAGCAATGTTTCCAATTACTTCTGGTACGGAAATGGCTGGACAGCTAGGTGAAAATCCTCAGGCTGACTTTGCAGCAGCGGGTGATTTGCCGGCCATCTGGGATTTTGTGGCTGAGAAGCTTAAGGCAGTTGATGAGTATGTAAATATGTTTGAAGCAGCCTATGGAATTGGCGTGGAAGATATTTCAATGGTTTATGCAGCGAACGCAATTGCTGCATTTGAATCGGTTGTATTTCGATCTGACAACTCACCTTTTGATCGTTACTTACGCGGAGAAAAGAGTCTTAACAGAGTACAAAAAAAAGGAATGCGTATTTTTTACGGTAAAGGTCAGTGTGCAACTTGCCATAGTGGCCCTTTCCAAACTGATCAAGCATTCCACGCGATTGCCATGCCACAAATTGGCAATGGGAAAGGAGATGGAATAGAGGGTAGAGAGGATTTTGGTCGCTCGCGGGTTACAGCTGATGATCAAGACCGGTTTAAGTTTAGGACGCCATCATTGAGGAACGTTGTTCTAACTGCCCCCTACGGGCATTCAGGTGCATACAATCTGCTCTCAGATGTCGTACGACACCATTTAGATCCGCTAGAGTCGCTTTACAATTACGATTTATCTATGGCTAAATTGCCGAAAAGGGAAGACTTGGATGTAATTGATGGAGTTGTGATGAGTAGCGAAATAGCGGTAAATGAAATTGCGCAAGCTAACGAGTTGAAGAAATCAAAACTATCTGAGAGAGAGATTGTTCAACTACTGGAGTTTCTACAGGCTTTAACTGACCCTAAATTCTTAGATATGAGGGATATCATTCCTAGTGAAGTACCCAGTGGCTTGCCAGTGTTTGACTAGTGTTGATCCCCTTATAGATTAGTTGTTGAGCCATGCTCTGGTGGAGAGACATGGCTCATGGGTTTTCTTACAATCCTGTTTTCCAAGCTATATTGGTACGGTTATTTAAGACGTGCAGATACATCGAGCACCAGGCTCGAAACCAATCGGCTTCTATCTACCATGCCGATAAATATGCCCTGATCGTTAATCGCAGGCAGTTGATCTATGTTGTTGATTTCCATTTTTTCTAATACCCTAATTTTATCCATACTATCGATTACAGCATTGTTGATAGATATAAAACCTGGAAGGGTTGCCAGAGATTCCTTGTTGCCCGAGTTGAGCCATTGTGTAAATTTGCGATAGCTAAAACGTTGGACGCCTTTTGTGTTGAGCTCTGCAAGCTTTTTCGCGTCCGCGATACACCAGAAAGTACCATCAGTTTCTGTAATCAGTAAGTACTTAAAATCCGGTGTTTTATAAAGTTCCGAGAAATACTCGGTAATAGCAGGTGCGTAATAGTTTCCTTGGCCAAGTTTAAAGGTGAGTATTTGAGTCTTGTTTTCTATCAGTTTAGGTATTTCGGAAACACTCATTTTGGCATGAGACTGAGCGGCTTGTATGGGCAGACTTGTGTTGAGTTGGGTAATTTGGGTGTTAATTTCTGCTTGAGCTGCATCAATCCATGCAGATTCAACGCTTAGATCGCCAAATTCAAAGCGTTTGATTTTCCCGGTGGCAAACAGAATAATGGTTGGTATGATGAGTGCCAGAACAATATCTGGGTTTTTGACTTCGAATCGTTGATCACTTTTTTCACGGAGTATGACTAGCCCCACTAGAATCACTATAAATGCGAAGATCGAGAGAATCGTGATTGTGTCCATAATATCTTCTCCTGAAAGTAAGTGTTTTTATGAGCATATTATGTCTTTTTGATCAGAATGCGCTTTAGCTATATCTTTATCTTCTTCATCATCTACATGAATATCAAGCCATTTGTTAAAGAAAGTGTCTGCTGTTAAGGGCTTGTCAATCCAATAGCCTTGGTAATAATCAATATCCAAATGTTCAATTTTGCGCCGATGATACGCGGATTCTACCCCCTCTAACACGACCTCTAATCCGAGTTGTTTTGACATGGAACCAATGCCGCGTAACAGTTTCATCACTTTTGCTTGTCGACCAATTGATTTCATGAAACTGCGGTCTATCTTAAGTTGATCAAAGGGGTACAGCGTTAAGTAGGATAAGGATGAGTAACCTGTCCCAAAATCGTCTAAAGCCAGTTTTATGCCCATTTTTTTTATCTGCAACAGTGTATCTAGTGTATTCGAGGTGTCTTGTATGAATAGTTCTTCAGTGATCTCTAAGGTAATCTGAGTTGTAGTGACTCTGTGCGCACGTATTGAATTTCTTAGTTTGGCTAGGAAGTTTTTATCTTCAAGTTGTCGATATGAAACGTTGATTGACATCTGCATATGGTCCAGTCCTTGGCTTTGCCTAAGGCTTAGTTGTGATAATGCACTTTGCAATATCCAATCACCTATTCGAACTATTTCACCAATATCTTCAGCAATGGGGATAAACTCAGTAGGAGAGATGGGTCCGAGTTCCTCTGACTGCCAACGTAACAAGGCCTCACATCCATATAAATCTAATGATGTATTGACTAATGGTTGGTAGCACACCTTAAGCTCGTTATTTCTAATCGCATTTCTGAGTAGCGTCTGGATTTTAAGCTTCCTTTTAGCTTTTCTGTTTAGATCGATATGGAAGAATTGAAAGGCGCCTCTTTTTTGGGTTTTTGCCGCATACATTGCGATATCTGCATTTTTTAGCAAGGTTATTGCTGAATCGCCGTCGTTTGGATAAGTAGCAATTCCAATACTGGCACTTAAATAAAGAGTCGACCCTTTGGTTACAAAGGGTTGACTGAGTCGCTGAATTATTTTTTCTGATATTCTTTGTGCTACATTAGTCGACTCTTGTCCTTCTAATAAAATAACAAATTCATCTCCACCAATCCTGGCTAATACATCATTTTTTCGAATGCATTCTGTTAGGCGCTCTGAGACTAATCTCAGCACCTTATCTCCTACAAGGTGACCATAATTATCATTCACTTGTTTAAATCCGTCCAGGTCGATAAATAGGACAGAAAGAATTAGGTGCTTTTTCTGAGCTTTCAATACAGCTTGCTGTATCCGACCCAGCAAGTGGTTTCGATTGGGAAGGCTAGTTAATTGATCGTAATTTGCTTGTTGCACTAATAAGGCTTCCGAGCGCTTTTGCTGAGAGATATTTTCTCGGAGTATTAGGTAG
>JAYPYM010000193.1:0-8942 GCA_038135915.1 Gammaproteobacteria bacterium | reverse complement strand
GCATAACTGGGATTGTCCAGCGCCAGCACAGACATTTAACCCACCAGGACCGTATTGACGAAAATGACCAACTGCTACATCAAATTCACTTTGAGTGATCCGACCCTTTTCAATCATTTGCTTACCAATGTTTTGCAATAAAGTTCCGTACGATATAACACCTTGCTTCGATTGGCTTTCTAAAGCTTCCTGTAGTTCAAAAACATCATCTCGCGCTTCATTCATGTATCTTTCAACACTTTCTAGCAGGTTTTGCGCAGCCCTTAAATGTACTGTTTCTTTATTATTCGGATTCAATATATTCTCTAGCGTATCGAATTTATGGTACTGATCTCCATTTTCCTCTACCACCAGATACCTTATAAGCGTATTGGTATCCAAGTTTGTAAAAGTAGTGATTGGAAGGTCAAGAGACTTCGCAATCGTAACAATAAAAGACTCTTCCGGATAGCGCATAGAGCCAACTGCAAGACTTAAGGTTTTGGAATCAAGTTTAGACTGATTGTTTACTTGATGAACCACAGGCTGAACAGGCTTAAAAGTGTCTGCATCCACTTCAAAATTAGCTGTTCGTCCGGTACTTAAGTTTTCTAGAACCCATGTAACCCTAGCTTCACCACTCGGTGAAGCCGAGTTTACTTTAGCCAATATGCTTGCAGCTGTTGTTGCCGCAGGCCCTGCACCAACAAGGCACACGTGCCTCGCATCACCACGCTCTATCAGAATCTCTTCTGCCGCAAGCAATTCGTTAATGAGCAGTCTTTGTCGCTGATCGTTTAAATCGGTTTGGTCCGAATACGGATCCAGAATGTTCTGAATGGTTCTGATTGTGTTATTTGAAACGCTCGCTCTAGATGCACCATCCTCAAATGGTTTTGGAACCTGACCATCTCTTGGTATTAATGATGCTAGCAATGCACCTCTTTGGGGAGCAGTCATCAAACCTTGAGAGCCAGTGAAACGCTGAGAAAGCCCATCCTGATTGCTTGATTGAGGTTTCCCAAAGAAAACAAATGCTAATTTTGGAATAATGGATAGAGAATACATCACCGTACCTTTTGTTACTCAAAGGGAAAATTATGCACTTAACTTAACAGCTACGCAAACTAAGTATATTCAGCGTGATTAATGCTTGGACGCTGTATCCGTACATTTGACCCAGGTCTCCATCATTTAAAATCAATGCGACGATACCATTCAAGATGCGGGAAACGGCTATTTGGTTAACCTGTAAATACTGAAGGGGCAATTTCCTCTCATGTTGTTGCTGGAACCATCCATACGCAAGTTCGGCGGCCCTCACAAGGTGACCTATCAGTAATAGCACCCAAGTAACATAGTAGGATTTAGGTTTGCTAACTTTTCCCATGAGATAGATTAATTCAATTGCTTGAATCGTTATCGAGGCTCATTTTTTCAAATGCCTTTCTGGCAATTATTTTTGCTTGTTCAGGATTGTGTATTTTCAGTTCTTCAACCTGGAGTTTTCCGTCTTTATTTCGAATATGCGCAAAAATATATTCTTGACCACCGTCCTGGCTTGTCTGAACCATAGTTGACTCATGAAAGAGATACCTCCCTTTCCATACATAAGCATCGTTAACAAAAATAGTACCGCTGTGACCACCTGAGTGGAAGGTATACACTTTCTAATCCGTTTTACTAAATATCGGATTGGCTAAATCAAGTGTTATGGGTTCGTGAATGACCTCTTGGGGACCACTCAAATAATACTCCCATATCTGACCTCTGCCATTAGTCATAACAAATTCACGGTGATCCACTACCCCATCAAAATTATAATCTCCATACTCCTTGTGACCAGGATCGAGAGCACGAGCATCAAATGATAATAATACCAGAGCACAAATGATCATCGTTTTCAACATAGAAAAAGCCTATTCAAATATTCTTGATTAGCCATATATTAGCCGTAAATTAGCCTTTTCCCCAGGGTTATCTTTGAGCTACATCCTTCTAGAACAAAAAAGCCAACATTATGGCTAAAGCACTCAAACGAGCATTCGGCAAAAATTGGCGGATGGAAAACCCAGATTTGCCTCTATCTAAGCTCTTGGCGCTGCCTCAGGGTGGTGCTTACTAATTGAGTATAATCTGAGGGGTAAATCAGACAAAAAGGCTTTTGCCTCTTGTTCACTGTAACCCGCATCCAAAAATCCGCGATAGGATTCCGAAAAATAATCAACTAGCTGCTCAGCGTCGCCGCGTTTCATGTAGGCTAGACCGACCTCTTTATACAGCAGCGCGAGAGACTTGTGCTTAGCTTTACTCCATTGGGATTTCTCTGTATCCGGAACGTGCAATGATACGTACGCTTTCTCATAGAAATCCAACCCTTCTTTAATTTCTCCCAAATTCGTATGAAATCCCAAAACATGACGCATGCAGTCAATCGAATCTAGGTGATACACACCAAATTCCTCTCGGTAGATTTTAAACGCTTCCTTATAATACAGTATGGCTTTTTCTATATCGTTTTCGTTAACGTGACAGACTGCCAAATTATAGCAGGCAACAGCAATTTCTTTGGCAGAGTCACTCAATTGAGAATAAATACGAAGGCTCTTTTCAAAGTAATCCACGGCTTGCCGACTCAAACCGGTTTCTACCAGTAAAACCCCAATCTTATTCATTGTTACCGCGACCGATGAATGATTATCGCCATATTTATCTCGCAGCATTTTTAATGCAATCTGATAGGTGTCAAGCGCTTTACCCTTGTCACCTAATTTAGTGTCCATCTCAGCGATAAGAAACAAGGACTCTTTCAATTTCAGAACATTGTCTGGGAAATAGTGCTGCTGAATATGATATAGATCCTTAAAGCATTGCTTAGCCAATAGATATTGACCTTGCGCTTTGTAAGCATTTCCTATGTTGCAAAGCGTGACCTGTATGTTCGGACTGCTTGGGCCGAGCTTCGCCTTCTCGATTTCCAAACCTAGAGAGTAGTTTTTCAGCGCCTGATCATAATCCCTTTGTTCATAATAAAGATTGCCTAGTTTGTTATATACTGTCGCAATTTCAAGGCACTTAGGACCATGTGCTTTTACACCAGCATCAATTGCTTTGAGATAATAAGTCTCTGAAGTTTCATAGTCGTTTTGTTCATGGTAGTACTTTGCGACATTGATGTAGATAGATAAAATAAAATGGCTTTGTACACTTTGATCCATTTCAGCGTATGGCGCTAGGTGTTTATCGACTGTATCCAATGCAAAACTGATTTCACTTTTTCTTAAGTAAGTATCTGCAATATTGTAAAAACAAGCTGCCACATCCGGATGATCGTCGCCGAGCTGTTGCTTGCGAATCGAAACCGATTCTAGATAGTGACTTAAAGCCTCGTCATAGTTTTCTTCACTGAACAGAACTCTACCGATGTTGTTCAATAGGTTTGCTCTCGCTCTAGTACTGGAATCTGGATCTAACTCATTATTTAAAGCGAGCGATTTATTTAAATATTCCCTAGCTTGAGGCAAATCACCCAGCGTATAAAGCAGGACGCCCAAACAATTATAAATAGATACTTCCTGTTCTCTGTAAGGAGTCAACTCTGATCCAAGCCTCTCATCAGCAAGTTCACCACCTATCAGTTTGAGCGCCTTACCAAATGCCTGAACGGCATCTTCATACTTGTACCCTAGATAGCAGGCGAGGCCGAGCCGGTGTATTATCGGTAACCGCTGCTTCACGGCACCTGGGCTGGTGTCCAATTCAAAAGCAATCCTAAACACATGCTCTGCATGCTGGTATTGCTTGGTACCCAGAATTAATTGCCCTAAATTGAAAAGCACTGCTTGAATATTGTCTTGGTCATTTAGAATTGAATCCGCATACTGATCCATTCCCTCGTCATATATATGGTGAGATGATGTTGGCACCAAACTCGGGAATGCTGAAGACCAACTCAGCAATGTCAGCACGGAATGAATATTCTCCTCCGTTACACCAGAATGCTCCAACTTTTTTAAACCAACATCACCAAGACCAAAGTGTTTAGAAAGGTTTTCAAGTAGCATACGCTTATCATTTGGGCACCGAGAGCAAATAGCATCAACATCCTTCTCAATCCTACGTAACGCCTCCTGCCTGGCATCAGTGAGCATAGTTGGTGAGGCTTGTGTATCGCTGGAATTAGGGAAAGCGGCCTGGTTATTATCTGCATCACTTGCTTCTGGCTCAACTTCATGTGCAAGTGGTGGCTGTTCCCACTCAAAATATTCATCATCGCCTGGACGACTAGGTTCCTCTCCTACCTCATCTCTAATATCTCTACGACCTTCCACCAATTGGATAACCGGAGCCTGAATGATTTCTATGTCATTAACTTGACCTTCACCCGTGGCATGAATTGATCCCACATCTGATCGGCTCCGTGTGTCTTCAGTAGGGCAAAGCCATTCACAAAGCGCAGCACATAAACTCACTCGGTTATTGTTACGGGTACTCGCTCCATTACCACTCGCAGCCCTCACCTGTTGGCTCTCATGCCTACCACTTAAGTCACCAACACTACTGCCCATCATGCTTCTTACCTCGCTTATAAAGCATTATTCTAACGCCACCTAAATTGGTAAGACGCAATATATCACGGATGACATCATGATTGTTACGAAATATCCGTGCCTGCTAAATGTTGTCCTGACAAGATTAACAGATTGATAAAAGGACAAAGAACTAACACAAATCCCATCACTTTTTAAAAATATATGCAGCACATAAGCAACGATTTTATAATCAACTTATCAGCATTGGGCAAACATTGGCGCGATAATGGAAGATAAACTCGATTGTGCTTATGAATTTGTAAAGGAGGCGATCATAGCCGAAGCTGAACGTGAAGCTGGAATATTAATCACAAAAAAAAACAGCACAGCTTTTTGTCGTCCGGCTTGCTAACTGTGTTAGGCTATTTATGATACATCGGCCCATCGGTCCCCCTCAGATATTTTGGGAGATCATCATCTATATCAATTACCCTCTGTTCATAAAAAAAATGCTTATTTGAACTCAGTTCATTTGGAAGAACGTTACCATTATTTTTAGCAATCATCAGCTGTGTCACAACTCGCCAGCCCATACTGTTTGTATTGAACAGTGTTTCACCACAGTTCTTACAAAAATACTTCTTCATTTGTTTTGTGGGATGCTGAAAAAAAGCCAACTGATCTTCTCCTTTTTCTATCGAGGCATTTTCTTCTTTCCAAGCAGTGACTGAATGATATGGAATATCCAACAACTCTCTACAATCGTTACAATGACAATAAGCATGTACTATGGGTTTTCCTATCAGCGTTAACCCGACAGTCTTACAATCACAGTAAACAGAATATGTTTTTGTCATGGTTATTCCTCCATTAATGTCTAAAGCACGTGTATTTGGCCGGATTGAAGCGCCAGAGAAAACGCAACCGAAATGACGCGATGTTACACATTGCTAATGATCTCTACCACAGGATAAGACTTTGAGTCTGCGGAGTAACTCAAAATCAACCAAATTTTCTTGAACTCATTTTCTTCTATGTTTAATCCTGCCCTCAAATACTTCTTATAAGTAGATTCTATCCACATTTCATCTGAATGAAATAGCAAATGAACTTCACGCTCAGATTTGAATAGCTCACTACATTTTTTTGCTTTGATCTTAACTGCTGCATTTATTTGGTTCTCAAAGTACTCGATCTGAGCCCACCTTTCGGCTTCTTCCCAGTAATTATTCTTATTTTGAATCTGAGCTTTGATAGCTTTTTCGTTAACCAATTCAGTTAGCTCTAAATAAACTTCATTATTACTATGATCAAAGACTATAGCATCTGGTGGGCCCTGTTCTGGGACGGTAAAAGAAACAAATTCATGAATCCCTTTATGATTAAGAGGATTTAGAAAATCATCAATAATTCCTGCTTCTTTCGCTTTTTTGTCATGCCAATTGAAATGACTGGCATGCGTCCTCTTCAAGCGAAAGTACTTCCTAAACTCTTCAACTATTTCTTTGTCCATATCTTTTATAAATAACGCCCGGCTCACCAAGCAGTTTATGAAGTGACCGCAAAGTGGCCTAACGAAATAAAACCATTTTTAAGCCGCGGAACTATAATTACTAGCACAGCACCTTGATTAGGCGAGCGTGTTTCGCTCCCAAGTTTGTTTATGCCTCATTTTATAAGTGCAAGAAAAAAGCTCATCTCTCCAATTTACCAGTTCCCAGTACTTGCAATCTAGTTCCTCGAAAGTAATAGCTTTTTCATGAGATCGAAATGAACGGATTTCATACTTGTCCGTATCTGTAAAAACACTTTCTAGAGACATCTCTACGGGGTTGTGCGCAATAAGATTTCTGGTTCCATCCGCAAGTTTGATTAGTTCGTTTATGGCTCGCTTGGCAGGTTTGAAATACTTTTCTTTAGGGAATTCCCTATCTATGAGGGACATAGCCTTATTAGCTCGCACTTTGAATGGTGCCGATCTGGCATTTTCTAACTCCTCTTTAGAGCCAAAGTCTTCGAATATCCCAAAAATCTCGACTTCTACGTGTGCAAACTCAAGGATAAAGTTTCCAATAAGATAACTCCATTTCGAATAAATATCTTCTTCCATAATACATAACTCTTGATTCTAATTGCGCCTAACAGCTTTCTCTACAGAGTCGACTATATTCGAATCAGTCGAAGAATAACCCAAGAAACATTAATGTACACCCTCTAGTAATCGATCTCCAGAGGTATGCAACCCAGTCCGCATATTTTTGGAGAAACCTTGCACAGTCGGCGAGTTAGGAGCCTGAAGCTGATCGAAATTACTGGGGCGACGGAGATAGCGATCACCGCTAGTATTTGTAAACAACCATCCAATGCTCTAGCCTGGCTCGGGTTTTGTTGTACAGGATTTGTACAAGGTGTAAGTGACTTCTGGCATAAGCCTGGAGCTACTAGCGAAAATCATCGACCAGAGAATATAATTCCTCTAGAATCCTTCTAGCCGCTTTCCTATTGAAGAAATGCTTCCTTTTTGCAAACCAATAGGTAACACTGAAGGCGGTCTGTATGTTTCTTGCCCCATAATCACTATAACTAATACATAACTACCATGACTAAAACCGCTATGAAAACCATTTCATTCACCAACAACAAAAACAAACTATTTTCGAATATTTCACATTGTTTGCTTTATTTCTGCCTGTTATTGCCCATTAATTTCAGCTTTGCCAATGATAACAACGAACCGGCAGATGCCAGCAACCTTGCCGAAGGTGAGACGGTTGAAAGTGAAACGACTGAAGACGAGACAGTTGAGGATAAGGTCGTTCAGGATAATGACAGCATTCAGATCACCGCGTTTGACAAAACACCCATCCAAATCGCTACGGCCAGTAACTTCAAACCCATTGTGGAAGCATTGTTCAAAAATTACCCGCCAGAAATAAACAGACCCGTTCACTGGATTTCTGGTTCAAGCGGCCAATTATTTTTCCAGATTAAAGCAAAAGCGCCTTTTGCTGCTTATATTAGCGCCAACAGTCGTTATGTTGACCAGCTTACCTTGGATACGCCACCCGAAGAAGCATTAGAAACCTTTACCATCGCATATGGGCAACTTGCTTACTGGTGCCCGAGACGCTGTGAGGATTTATCCATTACTTCTTTTTACGAGTCATTCAAAACTTACTCCATGATCGCAACCGCCAATCCGAATATAGCCCCATACGGTGAAGCTGCAAATTCAACACTTAAGTGGCTGGGTAAAGAGCACAGTACGCTGTTTAACCTCAGGCCCTTACACGCACCAAATGCACAACAAGCCTTTAATTGGGTACACCAGGGTAATTTAGAACATGGATTTGTCCCCTTATCGCTATTAAAGTACCATAAAGCTCAGGCTTCAAAGTACATTACCATACCATCGCGCTGGCATAAGCCTCTGCCTTTAACTTGGGTAACACTAACAAACAGTAGCCAATTAGAAACACTGTCGGACAAAGAAGCCCTAGCAATCATTAAACGCTGGCTGACATCTGCTAATATAAAGGAAAAACTGAAAGCGTATGGATACATGATCCCTAAAACACCTGATAGTTAACCAAGATAATACCAGATGCAACTAAACGATCTTGACTACGCCGCCATTCAACTCACACTCTTGCTAGCAACGGTGACCAGCCTGCTACTGATCACACTAGGCTCACCACTGGCTTGGACTTTAAGCAGGGCACACCCGAAAGTGCGAAGCCTCGGCCTGGTGATCATCAGTTTACCCCTGGTGTTACCACCTACTGTATTAGGCTTTTATTTATTGCAGGCATTTGGCCCGGACGGCCTCATTGGAGAGCTCTGGTACCGATTGAGCGAGAGAGCATTAAACTTTAGTTTTAGTGGGCTAGTATTGGGTTCCATGGTTTATTCGTTGCCCTTTGCCGTGATACCCCTGTTACAAGGCTTTCAACAGATTCCAAACCAAACGCTGGAACAGGCCGCTATGCTGGGAGCCAGTGAACGAAAGGTTTTCTATACGCTCGTCTTACCCACTTGTATTCCAGCCTACCTCTTATCGACTATTCTATGTTTTGCGCATACCTTGGGAGAATTTGGTGTCGCACTCATGGTGGGTGGCAATATTCCTGGCTCAACCCAAGTGGTGTCCATCCGTATTTTTGAACATGTGGAAACATTGAACCTACCCGCTGCGCACCATCTCAGTATTATCATGTGCTTGGTGAGCTTAGCGGTGATTAGCATAACAATGGCTATTCAACCTAAGAAAAACCCGCAACTTATTTGATATTTCAAACAGATGAATGCTCCGAACAGACTAACAATGAGAAAAAAGCCCATATGCAATTAGAAGTAGAGATCGGCGAAAACTCACACCCTTCTCAGATCAAAGCACAAAAACAAGCTTTTTCAGCAAACAAATGTCACATC
>JAYPYM010000192.1:7736-8959 GCA_038135915.1 Gammaproteobacteria bacterium | reverse complement strand
GAAATCAGCTCCCATCCAATTGATTTGCTCTTATTCCTCTCGGAGAGTATAAAAGTCTACGACTATAGCTCCCAAGCTTCCAGCTGCACCAATAGCGGCTAGGCCCGCAACACCCGCACCTATCACCAATACTTTAGCAGGAGGAACTTTACCCGCCGCAGTAATCTGCCCAGTGAAGAACCGACCAAAGTGATGCGCGGCTTCTACAATCGCTCGATAGCCAGCAATGTTGGCCATTGAGCTCAAAGCATCTAATGATTGCGCTCTAGAAATACGAGGTACCGAGTCCATCGCAAGCACATTGATCTTTTTGCTAGTCAGCTCAGCCATTAGGGACTCATTCTGAGCCGGCCAAATAAAACTAATCAAGGTGGAACCATCATTCAGAAGTGCTATTTCATCAATTGTGTCATTCTTTATCGGGGCATTCACCTTAAGAACAATATCAGCCCCCCAAACTTGGACAGACTCTGAAATCTCTGCACCAACCTCGGTATAGGTATGATCACTGAAGTTAGCCCGCTTGCCTGCATTACTCTCGACCACGACGGTGAAACCTAGCTTTAACATTTGCTTCACCGTTTCCGGCGTCGCAGCTACGCGATTTTCACCGTCAAGGGTCTCCCTTGGTATACCAATTTTCATTATGTCTCCCTAAAACCTAAAAGATTTTTTTGATCAATAATTATTCGATGGCGATTAAGATTATATGGTGAATCACTACACCAACTCATGCTTATAAAGCCCTGGTGACTCAAAGTAATGGCTTATTATCGTTAAATTTGGCTTCTTGACAATATTTTTGACATTTATTTTCACACCGACTTCTAAAGAGGCACGATTATACAATAAAAAAAGGGCCTGGCCATTAATGGCAGACCCTTTTTTGCAGCAAATGATCAATCGCTGCTGGAGTAATACAAGAGCATCACGGCTATTACATCATACCGCCCATACCACCCATACCACCCATACCTGGATCAGGCATAGCAGGCGCTGCAGACTTATCTTCAGGTGAGTCAGCGACCATCGCTTCCGTTGTAATCATAAGTCCGGAAACACTAGCAGCATGCTGTAACGCAGAGCGAGTCACTTTAGCTGGATCAATAATACCGAGCTCATACATATCACCGAAATTTTCAGTATAAGCATTATAACCAATATTAAAATTTTCTTTTTTCACACGTTCTAAAACAATAGAACTATTTTTTCCACCATTTGTA
>JAYPYM010000192.1:0-7726 GCA_038135915.1 Gammaproteobacteria bacterium | reverse complement strand
GATCAAGAATACCCATCTCAATCATGTCGCCATACTCACTAGTGGTTGCGTTATAGCCATAGTTACCTTCATTACTTTTAACATTATCAAGAACAACTGGAGCTTCTTCACCACAGTTATTAACGATTTGTCGCAACGGAGCCTCCATTGCACGCTTAAGGATTCCAATGCCTACGTCTTGATCTTGGTTATCACTCTTAAGACCAGAAATCTTCTGCAACGCTCTAATCAGAGCTACACCACCGCCAGGAACAACACCTTCCTCAACAGCTGCTCTAGTTGCATGAAGCGCATCTTCAACACGAGCCTTCTCCTCTTTCATTTCTACTTCAGTGGCAGCACCTACTTTAATAACAGCAACACCGCCAGCCAGCTTAGCAACACGCTCTTGCAATTTTTCTCGATCATAGTCTGAAGTCGCTTCTTCAATTTGCTTACGGATTTGAGAAACACGACCTTCAATCTCTGCCTTATTTCCAGCACCGTCAACAATAACTGTGAACTCTTTAGTGATTCGAATTGTTTTTGCACTACCTAGATCTTCTAAAGTAGCACCTTCAACAGTCAATCCAACTTCTTCAGAGATAACGTTACCGCCAGTTAAAATAGCAATGTCTTGCAACATAGCTTTTCTGCGATCACCAAAGCCTGGCGCTTTAACCGCACATACTTTAACAATTCCTCTCATATTATTAACAACCAAGGTTGCTAATGCTTCACCTTCAACATCTTCAGCGATAATTAAAAGAGGACGGCTTGATTTAGCTACAGCTTCAAGAACTGGTAGCATATCTCTGATGTTAGAGATTTTCTTATCCACTAATAGAATGAATGGGTTTTCTAGCTCAGCAGCCATGCTGTCTTGGTTATTGATGAAGTATGGAGAAAGGTATCCTCGGTCAAACTGCATACCTTCAACAACTTCTAGCTCATTTTCTAAACCACTGCCTTCTTCAACAGTAATCACACCCTCTTTACCCACTTTGCTCATGGACTCAGCAATAATACTACCTACTGCTTCATCACTGTTGGCAGAAATAGTACCTACTTGGGCAATGGCTTTATCATCAGAACAAGGGGTAGCAATTTCTTTGATGACTTTAACAGCCTCAGCTACCGCTTTATCGATACCGCGCTTTAAATCCATTGGGTTCATACCAGCAGCAACCGCTTTCAAGCCTTCATTCAGAACTGCTTGAGCCAAAACTGTCGCAGTAGTGGTACCATCTCCAGCAACATCAGAAGTTTGCGAAGCAACTTCTTTTACCATTTGAGCACCCATGTTCTCGAACTTATCAGCAAGCTCAATTTCTTTAGCAACTGATACACCATCTTTAGTGATTGTGGGTGCACCGAATGACTTGTCTAAAACGACGTTACGACCTTTAGGCCCTAAAGTCACTTTTACAGCGTTAGCAAGTACATTAACGCCTTCGACCATTTTTTTACGGGCGTCATCCCCGTATAATACATCTTTTGCGGACATAATTTTTTTCATTTCAAATGTTAACTTTTAAAAATTGGTAATGGGTTCATTTAGAAAGTTCAAGTTACTCAATAACGCCGAAAATCTCATTTTCAGACATGATTAAATACTCTTCGCCACCGATCTTCACAGAGTTTCCAGCATATTGGCCGAAAATAACTTTATCCCCAACATTAACATCAAGTGGTCGATTCTCACCCGCATCAGTCACTTTACCAGGGCCTACCGCAAGAATTTCCCCTTGAACAGGCTTTTCTTTTGCACTGTCAGGAAGAACGATGCCTCCAGCTGATTTTGCCTCTTCCTCCAAACGACGCACCACTACACGATCATGTAACGGACGAATATTTACACTCATCTCACAACTCTCCCAATTTGATTAAATATTAATCTAAAAGCCTGTTTTTCAGGCAATTCAACTTTAGGGACAAGGATCCAGTAGTTAACAACACCCTAATTATGCCCACTTACTCAATCTGCCCTATCAACTAGCCAAATCCTAGAGCCCTGAAAAGATCTAGTTTCAGCGATTAAGAGCTATGTTGGGTCACAGCTTAAAAATTCAAGCAACGACTATAACTTTTTTTGATTTTTGTAAATCTAACCAATATTTGGATATTGATAAAAACATGCACTGATTAGAATATAAGCGCCTTAAACTCAGAGATAGAAAGGCTCTACATGGCAGGCTCAACACAATCTAGCTGCCTATAGCGGTATCCAGCTATACAAAACTGCTGCTTGACCCCAATAGTGATCACGCTCATCAATCAAGTTCCAAACAACCGCGTTGTTGACTAAAAACCTCTTACCAGTCGCAGATACGCGCACGCCTGTATAATCATCTATAAATCCTTTTTCAGCCACCTGCGACAGCAATCTGTCTCTTTCTTCTTTAAGATGAGGTTCAGCCGACCGCCTTGATGGCAATTTAATAAATTCGGCCCAAGTCAACTCAAATAGATTCAAAGCAACCTTATTGCCAAAATTAAAAATAGGGTCAACCGCAGCATTGTGTGAAACAATAGCAAACTCAGCTTCAAGCACAGCGGTTACCTGATCCATCTCAGATAACCTAGGATCTATTAGATGTTTACCTGTGAGTTGAAAAAAACTAGATACCAACAAGGACACATGCCGATTTAAGTGACTCATTTCCATGAATAGCTCCAAATATTGGAATTTTTTTATTAGGCTATCATCGAATAAATGGCTTCTACAAGGAAGCTCTGTTCGAGTTTCCTAATGCATAGCAGTATTGACCTTGCCTAGGCTAATAAAGACAAGGTCAGAAAAGGATAGTAATACACAATCAAACGCGCTGTTTAAAAATTAAATAACTTAAAATGCTGCACCATCCTGCTTACCAGGAATATAATAGGACGGACAAATAAAACGAAGCATGTTAGCAAACCGACGATAACTCTGTAACTTTTCGTCGCTTTCAGCTTTTAGTTTGGACAACTCCGGGTCGAAGAGCTCATCAAAAACTGCTCGCGCAGCTTCTTTTCTCTCTTTCTCAGAAGAAAACTGTTTCCGAATCGCATTTAACTCACCAGCATCCAACCAAACGCCAGCGCAATTTGCACAAGTATCAATTTCAACTTCTTTTTTAACGCTAAAGAAATTTCTCATCATGGTCACACCATGACACTTTGCACAATTTCTTTTCTGTTCGTGATCTACCTTAATACCAGGATCAACATCGATGTTTAGTAACTCAGCTCCTGCTCCCTCATGAGGCTCATCAAACTTTTTTAATTCATTCTGATCGAACCAAATACCCCCACAACCGCCTTTACAAACATCCACCTCTACCTCACTTACATGAAGATGACTCAACGTTCCATCGCAAGCCGGACAATCCATACTACTTCCTCCCCTTCTCTAATCGCAATAGCTATTCAGAATGACCAAATAAACTGTCTTAACCTAGGCAAAGCCACTGCAGTCAACTGCTTTCAAAGTAAATCAGCTAAGCTCCTATTATGAATTATAGCGTACATCACCTTCCTACAAAGGCTTTCTATCTAGTGATATTGATTCAAAATGCCTAGGTCAAGGGACCACTTCATGTTCACTCCACAGCCATTTTAGCCGCCTATTTTAAATTACATGAATTTTGCTTTCGAACACTCACTTCTCCAGAGTAAAAGCTGATTCGCTCAGGCGACTCAGAAAGCTCGACGATCAAACCACCTCTTGTATCAACGCCTAAAGCTTTTCCTTGAAACACTTTATCACCCTCTTTGACCATCACAACCTGACCAGATAGCTCATCACATTTATCCCACCTCGATATAAAATAAGGCCAACCAAATTGCACGAAGTTGGCTAAATCAACTTTCAACTGATAGACAACGCTCATTAAAATATCCGAACGTTTAATGTTTAGGTTATTCATTGCTATAGAACATGATGTCCAGGGCTGGTCAATAGGCACTGAGTGGTCCCTCATGTGCACATTAATCCCGAAGCCAATAATCACTATAAAGTTTTCACACTCGGAGGGCAGAACCTCAATGAGCACACCACCAATTTTTTTTGCACCCACCACTATATCGTTTGGCCACTTAAGTTTGGCATGCACAAGTCCACAAGATGATAAACCTTCTACAATGCTGAGCCCCACCACAAGACTTAAGCCACTCAACCGGTTTAGATCTTGTTCTAGCGGTCGTTTAACTTCTAATGGATCAGAGAATTGCCAAACTAATGAGGCATATATATTAAGGTCAGGGTCAGAAACCCAACTCCTTCCTAGTCGGCCACGACCTCGGGTCTGTTCATTAGCTAGGCACAAGTATTGTGGCGAGCACCCATGCAATTTAACAGCTTCATTTACGAAACGCTTGGCTTGGCTATTTGTTGAATCTAGGGTCGGAAAAATATCTATCTTGGGAATCCAACTTGCAATCGAGTTTACCCAGGCCACATCTAAGTTCAAATCATCACTCATGAAACGACCTTTGCTACTTTGTGGGTTGAGTTTCTGGCGCCAAAATATTCCTCTTCGACAGTATAAACACCAGAATTAATGAAGGAACCCCTAGCATGCTGGTGTATATAAAGAAGCTTGGCCAGGAAATAGCATCCACCACAAAGCCAGAAAAGCCCATAACAATTTTACCCGGCAACGCATAGAAAGAAGAAAATAGTGCATATTGAGTAGCTGTATATTGACTAGATGTGAGGCTAGACAAATAGGCAATTAGAGCTGTGCCAGAGACACCCATTGCAATATTATCCGCTGCAACAACACAAGCCAGTGAAATTAAGCTTTTATCTTCTATTACAGACAAAGCAAAGAAGCCAAAGTTTGTAAACAACACCAGTATAATGCCAGCCTTCAAGGTCGGAAACAAACCTAATCTCGCGACCATAATCCCGCCTAATATCGTGCCGAATATTTGGGAGAATATGCCTGCACCTTTTACAACAGCAGCAATTTCTTTTAGTGTAAAGCCCATTTCCAAGTAAAAAGGGTTAGCCATCACGCCCATCGTGAAATCTGTCATTCGGTATAAACCAGCAAACACCAGAATAAATAGGCCATTTTTCCAACCAAAGCGTTGTATGAAATCGACGAATGGACAGATAACGGCTTTAATAACCCATTCGCTCGCAGTGCGCAGTGAAGCGGGCAAGGATTTATTATTTTCTATCCATGAGCTCACAGCAGGCATCGTTTCCTCTATCGCAATTTCTTTTGGCAACTTTGGCTCTTTGATCAGAAAACAACAAATAACACCCAAAATCATTAAACCAGCCATCGATTGATAAGCCACAGCCCATGAAAAAGAAGCCGCAAGCCAGAGCGCACCTGCACCTGCAACAACAATCGCTATCCGATACCCCAATTGATAGGCTGCAGCCATTGCTCCAAACAAAGACTGTGGCGCGATTTCAATACGCCACGCATCAACAACAATATCTTGTGTCGCTGATGAAAAAGCTATAAATAATGCAATAAGCGCAAAGACTTTTAAATTTTCGTCAGGAGACTGCTGAGCAAGCATGGTCAACCCGATAATGATGCAGCATTGCGAAAGTAATAGCCAACTTCGCCTACGCCCAAAAATCCGCGTTAGTATTGGCAACCGAAGGCGGTCAACAATTGGCGCCCAAAAAAACTTCACTGTATAAGCGAGACCTACCCAAGCCATCATGCCAATTGCAGCCCGCTCAATCTCAGCCTGAGACAACCAAGCTGAAAGAGTCGAAAACACCAGTAGAAAGGGTAGCCCTGCAGAAAAGCCAAGAAACAAAATGGCCACTACCCGAAGGTCAGAATACACCGAGCAAGTTGCAGTTAGCTTAGCAATAAATTCTGTTAGTTTTGATTGTTGTCGCGGTTCCATCTTTTGACTTAGTTGAATTCGTAATTACGTAGCACTTTGTTAATGATCAAGCTTACCCATAACCTGCTGATTTTTTTATATTCTTCTCAGACCTCAGGGGGGGATTATGCCTAAGTCCAGCATTTTAAGCAAAAAGCTCACTACAATAACCAACAAACAGTTGCCAAATGCAATTGAAATCTAACGTAAAATCCTCTAGTCTTGAAACCTAAAAATTTGGCGCAACTATCAGGAAGAACACTATAAGGACACAGCCAAACCTAACATCCAATATAGTTTAGCATTAGCAAAAAAAGTGAAGTATGAGTATCAATACGCTAAGTGTCATTATTGTAGATGATACAGAATTCAGCAAAAGGGTAACCTCTAAAAGACTTGCCTCTAAAGGCATCACAAGGATTAGAGAAGCGAAAAGCGGAGCAGAAGCACTTGCCTTACATAAAAGGCAGCCTGCAGACTGCATCATAGCAGACTGGGTTATGCCTAAAATGAGCGGGCTAGAACTAGCGAAAGAAGTTCGAAAAATCGACTTACTTTCAAACCACTACACCTATATCATTCTGCACTCGGCTAGAGAAGGTGTAGATTTTATGTCAAAAGCTTTCGATGCCGGCATCGATGATTTCGTGAGCAAATCATCTTCTAGTGAATTATTGCCTCGACTACATGGTGCCGTTAGAGCACAACGCAACTATAACACCTGGAAACAAGAGAATAACAAGCTAAAAAGGAGCTTGAATAAACACCGAGAGTTTATCAGTTTAGACCCCACTACTGGCTTAGCTAATTTAAAAACAGCCCAACACCATCTACATTCCAGCATACAGCATTATGACAATCGAGGAGGCTCTTTAAGCCTACTTCTGGTTAAGCTAACAAATTATGAAAGCCTGAAATCTGAGCACCCCAATAAAGTTATTTATGAGCTTATCTCTAATGCCGGTCGAAGATTTCAACAACTTGTACGCCCAGTGGATTTTCTTGCCAGAATCAGCAGTTCAGAATTTTTGTGGGTTGGCAATGAGCCTAATTCGGTAGAAGTCGACTTAAATGGCTTGAAACGAATCGCTGATGGCATAGCAATCAAAGCCTATGAAACTCGCGGTGGGTTTCTACGACTTAAAACAGCAAGCGCAGCCACCAAAATCGATTTTGATCAGCTAGAAATAAAGAAGGGAGACAACACTTACTTTGATCAAATTATATCTCACCTGCGTAATAGGCTAGTACATTCAAAGGTTTCAGGCAGGCTAGATACAAGCGAGTGGCCCTCTTCTGCCCATCATTTGTTAGCTTAGCTCGCCAATGAATCCTTGAATAATGACTCCATCCTTTTTATGGCAAATTTAGCATATTCCTGACAACGAACCTCCAAATTGCCATTTCCTTCTTGTTGCGCAGCAATAATATAAACGAAATTTGCGGTTGCTTCTAATGCACCTAATGAGTAAAGTTCCGTACCCTGACCTTGATGGTTCTTCGAAGTAGATTTTGCCGCTTCCAACAGTGCCAGCAATAAAGACTTATCAATTGTGACCGACTCTGGCTCAGAGCTAGCTTTTTTTACGTTATCCATTTTTAATTTGTCCAAAGTTTGCATCAAACAGCCCAATGTTCCATTATAGCTGAACTATTAGCAAATTTAGCTAGATACAAAGATTTTTATCAACAAATCAATGTTGTTTTAAGGGCAAACAGAGTATCAAACCGAAAAAGAAGAGCCACAACCGCAGGTTGTCGTTGCATTTGGATTATTAACGACAAACTGAGAACCCATAAGATTTTCTTGAAAATCTACAGTTGAACCGGTTAGGTATTGAATACTTAGTGGATCAACAACCAAGGTAACACCATCACGCTCGATGGTTGTGTCATCATC
>JAYPYM010000191.1:1011-9032 GCA_038135915.1 Gammaproteobacteria bacterium | reverse complement strand
TACATGTCCTGTACGTCTGATACCTCTACATTAAAAAATGAGGCCCCACACTCCCCTGCTGTTGCTCTTGCCAGTAACGTTTTCCCGCAGCCAGGGGGTCCAAATAAAAGCACACCGCCACCTATCTTTTTTTTGAAACGTTGAAATAAGCTAGGCTTTTGAAATGGTAGGATAATTTTTTTATGAATTTGCTTTTTAATCTTATCGAGACCAACGACATCATTAAAGGTAGTAACCTGTTCTCGATAACGGCTTAATTGCGTCACCTCGGCTGTATTGGTTTTCTCAATCACACGTAACTTAGGCCGTTCGGATTCGTTCCCAAACTGCCGTTCAAAATCTGGGGTCTTTATCATCGGGTCTTGCTTGAGGCGAAACAAGTATAACTGCTTCGATAGTTCAAATGCACCCTGGGTTAGCAGTTGTTGCAACAGCTCATGGAGGCTTGCCACTTGAGTAAGCTTTTTTCCGTAGTCCATTAATGCATCATGCTCATTAGCTTGCAAAAGGTGTTTGACCAATAAGCTTAACTCTTCTTGTTCAAGATCATCCTGTAAATGTGGAAGATACTGAATCGCAGTATTAAGATCATTCTTTTTCAGGTAAGCAAATACCAATATCTTCGCTAAGGCTGCTGAGGGCGCAGCTTTAAATGCTTCAGTCAAGCTTGTGATTGTTTTGTCATCCATAGTCGTTTCCATTGCCGAGTGATGACTTAATAATCACACTCAATACCATCATCTCTGACTTTTTTAAATACAATTTTTCTCGGCATGGTGATCCTGCCAAGTTTAAAAAAACCACCTACACTACCCTCTACATCAACATACTTAATCACCTGACCATCAATCTCACAATCAACCTCCATCACGTAAAAGGTTTTATCTCCACCACCTGTTGAAAACTCCGACCCCAAAAAATTGCATTTTTTTGGAATTTCGCACACACCTTCAGCATGAGCGTTCAAAGATGCTAGCGCCAGCAAAAAGAATAGTTTTTTCATGGTAACTCATATTTTAGCGATGATGATTGACATTAAGTAAACACCAAAGTCTAAATTCTACACACATATAATTCAATAGCTTTGATACAAACTCGTGATTCACTACGTCATAAAGCATCGAAGTTAGATATATTTAAAAAATTGCCTTATTTGCTATAAAGCATGCTCCCAATCTGATAATCTGCAATCCATTTTAGCCTAATATCGTTACATAAAAAGGATGAAATATGAACATTATCCAACCACTTTCAGTTGGGCCAATCGTAGGCCATACCGACTTTGATCATGCTCGTGTTTGGGGAAGAGGTGAGTACGAGCCACAGGCTAGCGGCAGTCCGAGACGCACATTTGGTATCGCACGTATACGTAAAATGGGCCACAATCATTATGGCGCCCCTGAATTCTTCAAAATGAATCCCAACTTTGATATTTCCGGTATTATCATCTTTAAAAGCCTGGAACCTCACACACAATACGAGTTCGAAGTAGGTTTCTTTTACTCCGACAAAGAATTAGAAGAGCTTTCCACTAAAACAGAATGGAATTGGCATAATGCGAGCCAAGGTCATTTTCGCACTGCAACGAGAGATGTAACCGTCAGCCGCTCCATTGTTTTTGGCTCATGTCGTTATTTGCTCAAACTCTTTGGCGGCACTTGGTTTGACAGCCGTGGCGACAAAACATTCCGATCGATCAATCGCCAGATACAATCTGGTGAGGATATCGATAAATTTTTAATGATTGGGGATCAAATTTACGCAGACGACTTAAATTTTATCGATCCAGACAAACATGTCGATGAATTTCTTTCTCGCTACCGGGATGCATTCTCACAACCTCATATCCGGACACTGATGAGCCGCGTTTCAACCAATATGACACTGGATGACCACGAGATAGAAGATAATTGGCCAAGCAACGCCGATTGTCGTGACAAGATGAGAAAGTACCCTGCAGCAATGCACGCCTATCAAATTTACCAAATGAGCCATAGTTCGCTTATCCCAATAGATAAAAGGGGTCGCATGAAGGGTACACCTACCCACTTTTATTACCAATTTAAAGATGGCTGCTGTGATTTTTTTGTTACAGATACTCGAACAGAACGAGACTTAGACGAAAAAGAAATGATCAGTGAAGAACAGATGCACCAATTGCTCGACTGGCTAGCTAACGATTCGGGCATGGTCAAACTGGTAGTCACTTCTGTACCCTTCTTCCCTGATACCAGGAAAGGCGGTGAAGACAAGTGGAAAGGTTTTCAGCACCAAAGAGACGAAATACTGCAATTTATTCGGACACACAATATTAAGAAGGTAGTATTTCTCGCTGGTGATGTTCACTGCTCATTGGCAGCAGAAATGGATATCAGCGAAGATGGAAAACCCAAACATGTGATTCATTCAGTCGTTTCATCTGCCTTTTACTGGCCCTACCCACACATGAAAAGAAAAGAGTTCAAGCTCAGTGGGCACATTGCTTCCGAACACCATGGTGAAGCCTATCGGCTCACAAAAGTTAGCAAAGTTTTTTCTGGAGACAACTTCACGCGCTTACATATCTCACAAGAAGGCCTAGAGGTGAAAGTCTACGAACGAAAAGGTGATTTAGCTCACCGTATCGATTTTAGTTTTTAAAAGAACTTTCCATTACTTTCATTTTACGCCTGCCGATTTTGGTAGCACGGCAACAGAGAACCAAAAACTTTCTATTGCCGCTACGATCGCAGAAAACGAAGACAGATCGGCAGGCTTAACGATATAGCTATTCGCATGAAGATCATAGACTTCAAGTACATCTCGTCCCGCTTTAGAACTGGTCATCACCACAACTGGAATTCTGCGTAGCTGATTATCCTGTTTAATGTCGGAAAGAAACTCTCGACCATCTTTTCTAGGCATGTTCAGGTCGAGTAGGATCAAATCCGGTTCAGTAGCCGACTCATACCCATTTCGTTTATATAAATAATCTAGCGCTTGCTCGCCATCTTCGGCAACATTAATCTCATTTTTAATATTAGCGTTTTTAAACGCCTTTTTTGTTAACAAAATGTCGCCTGGGTTGTCCTCTACCAGCAATATATTGGCTATTGTATTGTCCAGTTTATGCATGACCATGAAGCACCAATCAATAATTTTTAGGCAATTATGCCAAACACTTTTGAATATGGGCCGAGATATCTTCTGGTGGACTCGGTCTATTCAACGCATAGCCTTGGTAACACTGACAACCCCATCGACGCAAAGGCTCCAACTTTTCAAAAGCATCAACCCCTTCAGCGACCACGGTTAACCCCAACGATTGTGCTAAGCGAATGATACCTTCAGTGATCGCTGCATCCTCAGGATCAGTCAGCAAGTCTCGCACAAAAGACTGATCAATCTTAATACAACTAATAGGAAAGCGTTTAAGGTAGGTTAACGATGAGTAGCCAGTCCCAAAATCATCTAACGCGATATTCAGACCGAGGGCTCTTAATCCATTCAGCACGGTTTGAGTCAAGGGTGTCGTCTCTAGTAACGCCGATTCAGTGATCTCAAGAACAACATGCTGTCCCTTCAATCCAGATCGTGTCAACGCTTCCGAAATTTGCTCCACAATCGCACTATCTCTTAAAACACGAGGAGAAACATTAATAGCAACGTGGCTATTTTCAGACAATAACCCACTTTTTATCCAATCGCTTTGCTGTTGAAACGCTTCCTGAATGATCCAGCGTGTGACAGGCACAATTAGACCACTTTCCTCAAGAATATTGATAAAATCCTTGGGCTGAAGCATGCCACGTTTAGGATGCTTCCACCTTAAGAGCACTTCTGTACCAATGACTTCCCCACTATTTAGATCACACTGCAATTGATAGTGCAGCATAAACTCTCTTCTATCCAAGGCACGGTGCAGAGAGTTTCCTAAATAAAGTCGCTCACTAGAGGCAATATCTAGCTCTGGCGAATAATATTGATAGTTATTGCGTCCCTCATTTTTTGCTTGATAGAGTGCCAAATCTACTTGCTTTAGTAGCGACTGCGCATTAAGTTGATCTTGCGAACCTACGGCAAAGGTAATACCAATGCTACCACTAATGAAAACCTCTTGCTGTTTGATGAAAAAAGGGTCAGCCAACTGTTTTAAGATTTTATCGGATAGTTTCGCTGCATAATCAGCGTGCTGTATATCTTCTGCCAGAATTAAAAATTCATCCCCTCCGACCCTCGCAACAGTATCCGTTTCACGGATATTCGCCGTTAACCGCTCTGCCACAGCGACCAATAATTTATCTCCGACATCATGTCCTAAGTTGTCATTAACATTTTTAAATCCGTCCAAATCGAGACTTAGCAAAGCTAAACTACCTTGACGCTTGGTTCGTGCTAACGCTTGAGATAGTCGATCTTGGAACAAGGCTCGATTTGCCAAACCCGTTAACGTATCTTTTTCAGCCAGCATACGAAGACGCTGTTCTGCATGGTGCCGGTAGGTATAATCAATAATGGCAGAGACAAAACCACTCATCTCTCCACTGGCATCATAAAGAGGCCGAGCAAAAAACTCGACCCAAACGGTTTCCCCAATGGGCGTTAGTAAACGGCATTGCTGAGTAAACTCTTGTCCCTGCATTAGCGCATTCCTCAACTCCACTAATACTTCTTCGACATCTTCAAAATGAAACACAAACACCCAATCAAGCGCGTTGACTTCATCTTCCTCTCTTTGACAAATTTCAAACCAACGATGATTGATATAGGTCGCCTCCCAGTTCTCATTGACCTGAAGGATGCCAACCGGTGCCAAATTAGCAATTGCACGAAACCGTTGGCCTTCTGCCTCCTGCTCTTGCTTGATGAGTTTCATTTCAGAACAGTCAGTAATCATTAACAACCGATGCGGTTGATGATCACGTGTGTAAACAATAGATTGCACCTTCAAATCCAATGAGGCGCCACTGGCTGAACGACCCAGATAACACTTAGGTTCCGCTGTAGGCGCATAGCCTGGTAATAAACTGAAGGTAAACACTCGATGCTCATTGGGAAAACGCTCTGGAATCAGTTCACTGATCTCTAGGCCAAGGGCAGAGATCGAAGTCATACCAAATAACTTTTCTGATGCTGGGTTAAAACGGGTAACCTTTAGGTTCTGATCCAGTTCAACCAGGGCGACCGGCACCTGATTCTCTAGCAAACCATAAATAACGCGTGTCTGATCACCGCCCTCAGGTAGAACCTGGTTCTTGTCCTTGCTAAAACAAATATTCAGCTCTTCAGAATGGATCAGGCGATATAGTGCGGCAATGGTAGTCAAAAAAGGCCAGATGCGTTTCACAAGCGATGCTGTATAAGTCTCTTGTCGATTGAATAAACAAATCAATGAGTAGACTTGGTTAGCGTCTAGGATCGGCATCACAATGCATTGATGTAATCTTGGCCAATTTAAAGCATTAGAGAATGCACCAGAAAGACTAGCTAAATCTTCAGCCGAAGCAGTATCTGCAGCCCTTGAACTATAAATACGATCAAATAAGCCTAAGCTGCCCCGAATAACCATGGGCAATAAAGCATTACCTGCAGACGATGCCAACACAGCCTCATCGTTCATGGTTGTGACAGTAGCATTATCATAGAACGAAACCATCGACCACTGGTGGGTATCACCATGGCGAAAGCGATCAGCCTTCACGATGCAGCCATATGGCGCATTGCAAAGTGAACAGATAGACTTTAAAGCTTCACTGTAAAGCGTATGGTCGCTCGGATTCTTGCTAACACTAGCGCGAAGTAGCTCTATCGCACTTCTCAGCTTAAGGTCCTTACGACGACTCGTACAATCCATATGCCCCTCCCCTGGGAGTTTGTACGAAGTAAACAAAATTGTTAACAAGCACTGATCATCAAAGAGTGGCCAATGATCTGCAATTGTGCAAATAAAAACTTGGGTGACCACAGACTTGCTCAAAACTTGTCTGCTTATGATAGTGGAAATTTTAAAACCTGCACTAAGCCCAGGCTTAATTGATAAAAACTAGCAGTGACTGTTAAGTTTTACCATTTATGGTAAGATATTTGCGTCCTTAACGAACTTGGTCACCTGCCTGGGTCCGTATTACAGCGTGCATCAGAACCCTTTAGTTGCTTACTGGTCATGAACCAGAAGGAAAGATGCTATGAGTACGTTAGAAAAGAAAACATCTAAACAGCAGTTAAAACTACAAACCGCTGTCAAACAGCCACCCACCTTACCAACAAGCATTATTTTGGCAAAAGGTCATGATATTGCTTATATTGCTCGTTTACTTCAGCATTTATCAATCAAACCCTCATTAAAGCTAGTCATCATGATGGATGCTGACTCAGGGTGGCATCGATTTCTTAGTACAACACCCTATAGAAGCCAAATCGCAGCGTTTGAAGCACCTTTCCCGAAGCTCGAAAGGGATGCACTGTCTACTCTATTTATTACTCCACAACATAAATTAAGGGTAGGAAAAACCCATATACAACTCACCACTGTACCAAACTCGCCCCCATATCAACTAGACAACCTGCCAATTGCGCAATCAATACAAGAAGCCTGCGAAAGACGGTACATTAAACTGCACCAAATCGTACAACTAGGCACCTCACCACTTGCGAAACCTTTACTCGAAGTGTTGGCACACTACGGGGAACAAATTTATGTTGAACAACATAGAACATTGCTAAACGACATTAAACTTCCCTACCAAATTGAATTCTTTAAGCGCGAAGCAATCAAATCTACATTTACCGATACCAATGACACCAGTACTATCTTAACAAATCCAATAGCTAGGCCATCAACCGCTATCGAGGACATTTATCAGGCGCTTTTAGATTGGTTCAAAAGCAAAGGTAAGATCGACTTTTCTCATTTCCGACAATCCTGGTTAGCCACACATATTGAAATGCGCAAAGCGATACTCGGACTAACCAGCTCCGAACAGTATCTTGACTACTGTCTTCACAATGAAAAAGCATACCTAGCTTTTCTGACTAACATGCGTCACCGACAAATGGATGCTAGCGTACTAAAAGTCAATTACAACGCTCTATGCTCAACAATAGCAGACATAAAAAAAAGCCACCATTCTATCGACAAGCCTGTACGCATATGGGTAATCGGCTGCGGCCAAGGTGAACTTGCTTACTTAACTGCAATTGCTTGCCTAGAATGTGACGAGGGGCTTAGCCATATTCCTGTTAACATTTTTGCAACTGATCTACATGAAGAATCTGTCATACAGGCAAGCAAAGGTATAAGCCAAAGCTCCATCAAGGCGCTAAGCCAAATCGTGCCCATTCAAAAGTACGTATCTGACACTACAGACTTGGGTCACCATAAATTGGACAAGCTGAGACACCTAATATGTTTCGCATCCCATGATTTGCATTCATCTCCCCCCCTTGACGCTATGGATCTGATCATCTCTAGAAATATACTCTGGATGTACAAGATACAAAGTGTCAAAACATTATTGACAAGGTTTCACAACAGCTTAAATACCAATGGTTGGCTGATGACTGATTCAGACGATAACATTGATAACCATGGCCTAGGATTTAAACAAGCAGGAGACATACCAGGACTTTACAAGAAAGTTAACCCAACAGCGCTCATTGGTTACAAACAATCAAAGGCTTCAGCCCTAACGACCAACAAGCACCCACCAACGGTAGAAGCAATTCTAGAGCACCACCCTCGCCATAATCGCTATGCGCACTATAGCGATGTGATGGACCGTATCATTGAGGAATTTGTACCGCCTGGTTTTTTAGTCAATTGCCAAGGCGATATTTTACACGTCTTTGGTGATACCTCTCCATTTCTTAAACTCTTTGCAAAAGCTCAATGTTCTAAAGATCTGTTCTCACGACTAAAAGCCCCTCTCGGCGCCCTACTGTTGAATACGGTCACCAGTGTGATGCAAAATCAGCAACCAATCTACCTAGACAATTTGACTATAGTTGATTGGTTTCAAAAGCATGATGCCACACCACCTCAA
>JAYPYM010000191.1:0-1001 GCA_038135915.1 Gammaproteobacteria bacterium | reverse complement strand
CTCGCAATAGAGGCGAAATATTATAAGAGCAAGAAACAATGCGGCGAAGCGTTTTGTGGTCTCTATTTTGAACAACTTGACAAGGATACAATTGACATGAACAACGGCTAACATGATTCACATTGTGAGATGTTAAGCGGCTGCCTGTAGCTGAGGTATTGTAAAGTAAAATATAGTGCCTTCACCGAGTCTACTCTCGGCCCAAATCTTACCGCCAAAAGACTCTACAATTCGGCGGCATATAGCTAAGCCCATGCCTGTCCCAGGATATTTATGCTTAGCATGAAGACGTTTAAAAGGTTCAAATATTTTCTGACAATACTCCTCCTTCATACCAATACCATTGTCTTCAACGCTGATTTCCCAATGGTTTCTCTTGTATTTTACTTCAAGCCTAACCCTCGGCACTGTACCTGGCAGCTGATATTTTATCGCATTACTGATCAGGTTTTGAAGTACACTTAAAAGACGTGCCGGATTCGCCTGCAAAACCGGCAATTCGGCATAGTCAATGTTAGCACCAACAGCAGCAATGGTATCTTTGAGGTTTGAAAGCACATCATCCATCACATGGTTTAAATCAACCTCTCGAGATTCTGCATCTTGACCCAAACGAGCGTACTCCAATAAGTCTTCGACAAGGCTTTGCATCCTTAAAGCACCATCGCGTGCATATTCAATATATTCCTTAGCAGTATCATCGAGTTGGCCAGCATAATCCAGCGATAATAATTCAGTAAAGCTAACCAAGTTCAATATTAGAGCGTAATATTTCTTCTTCGGCACTTTTACGATCTGATATATCACTCATAAAACAATGATGCCCTTTAAATCGACCTTCATCATCAAAACGGCTGATCATCGTCACCTGCTTATGAAATATTGAGCTATCTTTTCTAACACCTCTAACCGCCACAACCACTTTACCCATATCAAGCATACCCTGATAAGCATCTTCCACCAGCTTGCGGTCATCTCTGTGTACGACTTCAGACCAATGC
>JAYPYM010000190.1:0-9037 GCA_038135915.1 Gammaproteobacteria bacterium | reverse complement strand
ACTGAGTATTGGTGGGTCTATAGAGTCTTTAGTTAACCACCAGATTGGTTTGAGTTTTATCTGTAATGGACAAAATATTCCTGATGACATCCATACTTATGATTTGGGTATGTTATTGAATATTATGAAAGGCCTGTATCGCAGTAATGAATCAATGGGTCATGCTGAGAGTAATTTGAGTTGTGACAGGGTGTTAGCCTAGCTAAGCTAAATAATACAGCTTTATATTGAGAGAAAATGTATGAGTCATATAAAAACAATTGCGGTTTCTGGTGGTAAGGGTGGCGTAGGTAAGAGTAACATAGCCTTGAATTTAGCTGTCAGTTTGGCCCAGAAAAGAAGAAATGTTATTTTGATGGATGCTGATTTGGGGTTAGCTAACCTAGATATACTATTGGGTATTTCAGTTAAGAATACGATTGATGATTTATTGAGTGGTCGATGTGTATTACAAGATCTATTAATAGAGGGCCCTAACGGAATAAAAATTGTGCCTGCATCTAGTGGTATTCAAAGAATGACTCAGCTTAATACGCTAGAGCACGCAGCGTTAGTCAATATGTTTGCTGATCTGGAGCAGGAAGTTGATTACCTTATTATCGATACGGCTGCGGGCATTTCTGACTCAGTGGTACACTTCATTAGGGCAGCACAGGAAATATTATTAGTGTTATGCAATGAGCCTACATCGCTCGCAGATGCTTACGCGCTGTTGAAACTCATGAATACTCAGTACAGTGTTGATCGGTTTCATATTGTGGCTAATATGGTTAAAGATTTAAATGAAGGTAGGCTACTTTATAACAAGCTATCTAAAGTCTCAGACCGTTTTCTAGATGTTGCTTTAGAGTTTACCGGAGCAGTACCTTATGACGATAGCGTTAGAAAATCAGTCAAGCGACAAAAGCCATTTGTACAGGCATATCCAAAATGCAGAGCCACTATGGCAATTGCTCAATTAGCCATGAAGGTTGAAAGATGGCCAGTGCCGTCAACCCCTAGGGGGCATTTGGAGTTCTTTGTTGATCGCTTGGTTCAAAGGGCTGCAGCGGTATAGCTTGCTGATTTAGAAACGAATATCAAAAGCAAAAGTAATATAAGTATGCCTGGTAATACAAAAAAAGGTGAAGAAGAGCAGCATGCATCTAACTCCCAGTTATCTATGACAATGGAAGAGCTGGTTGAGAACTATATTTTTCTTGTTAAAAAGATTGCATTACACCTAAGTGCAAAAATGCCGTCTCAAATCATGCTAGATGATCTCATCCAGTCCGGTATGATTGGGCTGATCGAAGCTGCACAAAAGTTTGACGCCTCAAAGGGTGCAAGTTTTGAAACCTACGCCGGGATTCGTATCCGTGGTGCGATGTTAGATGAAATTAGAAAAGGAGATTGGGCGCCTCGATCAGTCCATAAAAACGTAAGAAGGATTACTGAGGCTATGCGCATCTTGGCTCAACGTCTAGGTAGAGATGCTACAGATGTCGAGCTAGCGGATCATTTAAGTGTTTCTATATCCGAATACCGCGCAATGATAAAAGATTCGCATTCAGTCAGGCTGCTGAGCTTAAACGCTGTTGTAGGGGAAGAAGGGGCTGAAGTAATAGAGAAAATCCCTGATGATCAAGGCATGCCACTTGATACACTTCAAAGTGAAGATTTTAAAGCCCAACTAATAGAAGCCATATCGTCTCTGCCCGATCGTGAAAAGCTGGTTTTATCCTTCTACTATGAGGAAGAGTTAAATTTAAAGGAAATTGGCGCTATTTTAGGTGTTAGCGAATCTAGAGTGAGTCAGTTGCATGGCCAGGCGGCGTTAAGGTTAAGGTCTAAATTGTCTGATTGGTCTCGCCATTAGTTGCATATTAGCGTTAAATTGGCTCGTTTTAATTCTAAGATCAGTGTGCTGATTCGAGAAGATGAAAAATTACTGGATTAGAACTCAAGAGTAACTAGACTTTAAAAGTAAGATATCGTGTATGATCCTACGCTGTGATATTGATATAGGGAGGCAGCCTTGGATAAAAATATGAAAATACTCATAGTGGACGATTTTTCTACTATGCGTAGAATTATTAAAAACTTGCTTAGGGATTTGGGTTTCTCAAATACCATGGAAGCTGATGATGGAAATTCGGCACTGCCTGTGCTTCAGTCAACGCCAATAGATTTCTTAATCACGGACTGGAACATGCCTGGCATGACGGGTATTGAGTTACTCAAAGCAGTTAGGGCAGATGATAAACTCAGTAATTTACCTGTATTGATGGTGACTGCAGAAGCAAAGCGAGAGCAAATTGTTGAAGCGGCTCAGGCAGGTGTTAATGGTTATGTTGTTAAGCCATTTACTGCTGCAGCGTTGAAGGAAAAGATCGACAAAATATTTGACCGAATGTAATCATGTTTTTGTAATTGCCAGGCGGCTTTTTAATCGTATAACTGGCACTTCATAAACTCAACTAGAAAATCTTACGAGTATCACAAGATGTCAGATCAAAATATGGAAACTCAGATGAAGGAAGCGGCTAATGCGCTGCTCTGTCATCTAGAATCAGGTGATTCTAAAGCTGCGATGGACACACTTGATAATTTGCAAGGTACGCTGAATGAATATCGAGAGCATAGTTTATTTAAAAAGATTGGAAAGTTAACGCGCAGTGTACATGAAGCCATACAGAACTTTGAGATCGAGGTTAAGAAAGACGATAATGGCGAGGTGAGCATACTTGATGAAGACGGCTCTAGAATGGTGGATGCCAGTGATCGCTTAAACTACGTAATAGAATTAACGGAAAATGCTGCTAATAAAACCATGGATAAGGTAGAGGAAACCATCCCTATTTCTGCGGAGCTAGGTGAGACAGCTAAGAAACTTCGTTCAGATTGGGAAAAACTGGTGACTAAGCAGATGTCCGCTGAAGAGTTTAGAAAGCTCTATATTGAAATGAATAGCTTTTTACATTTCACTGTTGAAAAAACATCTCATATTGATTCAAACCTTTCTGAAATATTGTTGGCACAAGATTATCAAGATCTTACTGGTCAGGTAATAAAAAGAGTCATTACTTTAGTTCGAGAAATACAAATTGCTTTGATAGCCTTGATTAAGTCAGCCACTGAAGTTGAGTCCTATACTGGTATCAAAACTGAATTGAAGAACAAGGAAATAGATGGTGTGGAAGCTGAAGGGCCTATCATTAATGCAGATAGCCGTTCAGATGTGGTATCTAATCAGGAAGATGTTGATGACCTGCTATCTAGCTTAGGTTTTTAGCGCGAGTAAAGGACTAAAGGGACCTTGAAAGCTTAATTCGAAGGGAGCGAAGGGATGAGTTTTGATGCGGACGAGGAAATTCTCCAGGACTTTTTAGTAGAAGCTGGGGAATTGCTTGAGCAACTGTCAGAGCAGCTGGTTGACTTAGAGAATAAACCGGATGACGTAGGCCTCCTGAATGCAATTTTTCGAGGCTTTCATACTGTTAAGGGTGGAGCAGGCTTCCTACAACTCGAACCATTGGTAGAGCTCTGCCATGTTGCTGAGAACGTATTTGATTGTCTAAGAAACGGTAAGCTATCCGTCGGTTCAGAGTTGATGGATGTGGTGCTGCAGGCACTTGACAATGTAAACTCCATGTTCAGTACTGTCAGCGGTCGAGAAATGCCTGATCATGCTGATACCAGTTTACTGAATGCGCTTCAGAAGCTAGTTGATCAAGCCAGTGGGGAGCAGGCAGAAACAACCGCTCAACCCTCTCCCGCACCGAGTGAAACAACAGCTTCCTCTCAACCAGATGCTGTACAAAGCTCCGATACAGAGGTGGTACCGGACATTCCTGTGCCTACCGATAATAAGTTTGAAGAGTTTGTTGATGCTATTAGTGCTGATCCTTTAGATGCCTCAAGTGTGAAGCAAGAAGAAGCAACATCTGGTGGAAGTGCAGACAAAATTACTGATGATGAATTTGATACACTCATGGATGAGTTGCATGGTTCAGGTAAGGGACCGAGTAGCCAGTCTCCAAGTCCTACCCAAGCTTCTTCAGATATAGGAAGCTCAGATGCAGAGCTTTTTGATACTGGCTCAAGCCCAGAGACCGCTACCAACAGTAATAATGATGAAATCAGTGAAGATGAATTCGATGCCTTGTTGGATGAGTTGCACGGTAAAGGAAATGGGCCTGGTGCTGGAGGCAACGATAATCCCGACTCTTCGACAAATACAGTTAAAGCAAGTGAAAGCCAAGAGAGTCAGAATGAGAGTGTAACTGACACGATTGAAGATGATGAGTTTGAAGCACTCCTGGATGATTTGCATGGAAAAGGCAAAGGACCTTCATTTGACAAAGCGCCTGCAGCGGAAGTGGAACAGGGTGTGCCTGAACAATCTAGCCCTGCTTTAGCGCCAGCAGCGGCAGTGACGCCACCAGCAGAATCTGCTCCAGCAGCGCCAATTAAAGAGCCTACACCAGCACCAACACCTGCGCCTAAGGCGCCTGTTGCGAAAAAAGGCGCAGCAGGAAAAGACGCACCACCCGCGGAAATCACTGTTCGAGTCGATACTAAGCGTTTAGACGATATCATGAATATGGTAGGGGAGTTGGTGTTAGTTCGAAATCGGTTGGTTAGACTGGGATTGAAAAGTGCTGATGAAGCAATGGCGAAAGCGGTCGCGAATTTGGACGTGGTCACTGCAGACTTGCAAACAGCCGTTATGAAAACTCGCATGCAGCCGATTAAGAAAGTGTTTGGACGTTTTCCAAGAGTTGTTAGAGATCTTGCTAGGAATCTGAAGAAAGAAATCAATCTAGAGCTGAAGGGAGAGGATACTGATTTAGATAAAAACTTGGTTGAGGCTTTAGCCGACCCATTAGTTCATCTGGTTAGAAATTCTGTTGATCATGGCATTGAATCGCCTGAGGTTAGGGAAAAAGCAGGTAAAATTAGGTCTGGAAAAATCATTCTAGCTGCTCAGCAAGAGGGCGATCATATCGTGTTATCTATATCAGATGACGGTGGTGGTATGGATCCTGATGTACTACGAAAAAAGGCAGTTGATAAAGGCCTTATGGATGAGGAAACAGCCGAGCGGCTCACTGATACGGATGCGTTTAATCTGATTTTTAACCCTGGGTTTTCTACAAGAGAACAGATATCTGATGTTTCTGGTAGGGGTGTAGGGATGGATGTCGTCAAGACTAAAATTACTCAGTTAAATGGTACAATCGACGTCCAATCTGTTAAGGGTGAAGGAACAGTGATCGCGATTAAAGTGCCTTTAACCCTAGCGATTATGCCAACATTAATGGTCATGCTTCAGAAGCAAACCTTTGCTTTACCGCTGGTGAGCGTCAATGAAATCTTTCATTTGGATTTATCACAAACAAATGTGGTAGATGGTCAAGAAGTCGTGATTGTTCGAGAAAAGGCCTTACCTTTATTTCATTTAAAAAGGTGGTTGGTTTCTCATACTGGAGATGACTTAAATACAGCACATGTTGTGATCGTGAGTGTTGGAACACAAAAAGTTGGATTTGTTGTGGACCAATTGATTGGTCAAGAAGAAGTTGTTATTAAACCGCTTGGAAAAATGTTGCATGGAACTGCAGGAATGGCTGGAGCGACCATTACAGGGGATGGACGAATAGCCCTTATACTGGATGTGCCTAGCATGCTCAAGCGCTATGTAGGTCAGTATTAAGGTCGGATTATAGCGAAATGGCGTTAATTTAACCTTGAATAATAAACTCTTGAATTAGGTTGAAAATCTGTTTTGCCAATAAATGTATTAATCGCAGATGATTCCAGGTTTTTTCGAGAACGTATCTCTGAGATACTGTCCCTGCATTCGAATATCAAAATTGTCGGTACTGCAGAAAATGGAAAAGAAGCGCTTGAGAAAGCTCTTGAACTAAAGCCTGATGTCATCACCATGGATTATGAGATGCCCAGAATGGATGGCATTACCGCAATTCGTGAGATTATGGCCAGGCAACCAACGCCAATATTGATGTTTTCATCTTTGTCTTATGAAGGCGCACGAACTACATTGGATGCGCTTGCAGCTGGTGCAGTTGACTTTCTACCAAAGAATTTTGAGTCGGTATCTAAAGATAAGAGTAGAGCTAATCAGCTACTGATTGAGCGGGTGATACAGATAGCTAAACCTTCTGTTGAGAAAAAAGTCGAATCAGAAGAAACCGGAGAGGCTGATACGCCTGGGAATACCAAAAGACCGACTGCCACTCAAGCTAGGTCTGCGGATGAACAGCAAACAACGGGGCAACCTAGACCGGTCAAGCAGAAAACTGCGCCTGAGGTAACAGCTTCAAAAGATGCCCCACGAACTAGTAGGCCGAATCAAGCTCCTAATAGAGAGAGGGATTATAAGATTGTAGTGATTGGTGCATCTACAGGTGGGCCAATAGCGGTTCAAAATATACTGAAGCAGTTGCCCTCCAATCTACCCGTACCCATTATTCTTGTTCAGCACATGCCTGCAGCTTTCACAAAAGCTTACGCTGATCGGTTGGATCAGTTGTGTGGTGTTACCATTCAAGAGGCGAAAGATGGCATGGAGTTACTGCCTTCCCATGTGTATGTGGCGCCTGGTGGTAAACAGTTAATGATCAGTTCCAAAGGTGGAAAAAAGATTCGCATCATAGACGGAGACCGAAGATTACATTACAAGCCATCAGTTGACTTAACCTTTGCATCATTGGCAAAAAATTATCCTGGTTCGACATTAGCGATTGTGATGACTGGCATGGGTTCAGATGGAGCGGATGGCGCTAGATTGCTCCATCAAGATGGTTCTAGCGTGTGGATTCAAGATCAAGCGTCTTGTGTTGTGTTTGGTATGCCAGCGGCTGTCATGCAGTCTGGCTACTATAATGAAATAGTGACTTTAGATAGCATGGGAGAAAAACTGATTGCTGAAGTATGTCGATAAGCTTAGCTTATTGGGTATTGTTCTTGGCGTTTCTGCAATTCTTATTGGAAACCATCTAGAAGGCGGGCGATCATTTTCTTTGGTTAACCTTTCCGCTTTGGTGATTGTATTTGGTGGTACCTTAGGTGCTGGATTGTTACAAACGCCTTATGCACATTTCAAGCATGCATTTAAAATCTCTGGTTGGGTATTTAAGCCACCTCAAGTCAGAAGTACTGAGAATATCGACAAACTTAAAAAGTGGTGCCTGATGCTGAGGCAAGAAGGTATTAGGAGCTTAGAGCTTGCCAGTCGTTCAGAAGAAGACCCATTTATTCGGCGAGGTTTGCAGTTGCTAGTTAATGGTGTCGATGCGGAGTCGATAAGAAAAAATTTGCAAACCCAAGTTTACCTTGAAGAAGAGAACAATAGAAAAGCAGCAAAGGTTTTTGAATCAATGGGTGGCTATGCACCAACAATTGGTATTCTCGGTGCTGTGATGGGACTGATTCACGTGATGGAGGATATAGAACATCCAGAATTATTAGGAGGAGGGATTGCTACTGCATTCGTTTCCACTATCTATGGAGTAGGGCTAGCCAACCTGGTTCTATTACCTTTAGCGAATAAACTCAGAACCATTAGTGCTGAAATTATGAGAAGTAAAGAAATGTTGTTAGAAGGCTTGGTGAGTATCGCTTCAGGTGAGAATGAAAAACACATGGATGCTCAACTTTCTGTATATCAGCAGCCAGAATATTGATCTAAAAAAATCAATGTACCTTCACCGTATAGGAGCGCTGTTTGTTAAAAAGGCAAGATGAGCTCGAGGTTGACTACAATCGTTGGGCTATACCTTATGTTGATCTTATCACACTGATGCTTGCTGTTTTTGTGGTGTTATATGCTTCTGCTAGGTTGAAAAGTGACGATCAGTCTTCGCTTTCCGAACTAATGACAGAGGAAGCGATGACTGAGGCGGATGGCAATGCAACTAGCGGTCCCCAAGCACATGGGCTTGATCAACCCAATACTATAGAAGAACCTTTAAACAATCTACCACTAAAGCAGAGCGTTTCGCTTGTCATGAGAGATGAGCTCATTCTGAAGCTGATATCGGATTTAGAGAATCATTTCCCTTCTTTCCTTAAAGAAGAGCAAATAGTATTGAAGCAAGATGATGCTTCGATTTCAGTTGAGTTAGAGAGCTCTATTTTATTTGAGTCTGGAGAGTCTCAGCCGAGCCAGTTTGCAGTAGCTCTGATCAAGCAGTTATGTCATTTTCTTTCTAGCTTTGAAGCACCTATTAGAGTAGAAGGACATACTGATAATATCCCTATTTTTAATCGAAGGTTTCCATCAAATTGGGAACTATCAGCTGCTCGAGCCTCAGCGATTGTCCGGTTGATGGTTGATGAAGGAGTCAGCCCAGAGCGCTTAAGTGCAGTTGGCTTTGGGGAGCATCAGCCTTTGTATGACAACACAACATTAGAAGGTCGCCGAAAAAACAGAAGAGTCTCTATTAGAGTATTCCGTTGAATATTGAGACAAAAGCTGATCAAAGTCCACGCTTCTTGTACTGAACTACTCTTATTTAGCATCATATACGGCCATTGCTTTTCTGATATTATAAGATGGTAGTTCAACTGTCCTATTGAGTAGGGGTATTTTTGGCGTTCTAATCCCGTTTTCATCAGTTTCAAATATGATAGTGTCCGCATCTAATACACCAAATGCACCATCGAATTCAACAGAAGTATCAAGGCCTGATGTGCTCGTATCTAGGTTCATCACTGCAGAACCATTTTTTATGTTGAGTGCATATAGGGTGGTTACTAGCTCATTGGATATGCTAGTGGAGCATTTAGACTCACTAGTGACTGTCGAAGTAGGCTTTATGGTTGCAAACACTAACGTGTTATTGATAGTGATTGGGGTAGTGTTGACATATTCATCTTCAGTAGGATCGAAGTTTAGGTGCCAACCGCCAGTTGTGTTGTTCTCTGGCACTGGTCCGTCTGCTAGGTTATGGGTATATTTGTAATAGATTAGGTCTGAGCTAGTGTAAGGGGTATTGCGATGCACATCTAGTATTCGGACTGAGATACC
>JAYPYM010000189.1:1775-9098 GCA_038135915.1 Gammaproteobacteria bacterium | reverse complement strand
ACCTAAATCACTTATTAGATGCAATTAAAAACGCCAAATTTCTACTTGTTGAGATGGCTGAACTTGAAGAATACTACGATGAAATCGACGATGAAGACGATGACGACTACGACGATGAGGATTAAATAAAACTCCCAATAGGTTCGATTGAGTCCTAGGATGGGACTCTAGCCAAAGTCTAATGTTTAGCTAATAAACCCTTACCAACCGGCTAAATACCTATATACCAATATTTAACAAATGTTTTTTAATTCTCTCTAAATGACGATTATAACTCAGTATATCTATATCCTTAGGATCAAAGTTATTTTCAAACTTCCTTTTAGGATTGTCAATGTTACGATAGAAACTTCTAATCTTCCTATCGGGAATAACCTTTGAAAAACGCAAATCCCTTAAAGGGTAGTCACGTAATAGCTTAGATTTGCAAACGGTATTAGCACCGTGGTCTATACATATCACCGTTCTGAAAGGGTCTAACTGAACGACTGGTTCACTATAATCTCTGGTAAAGCTTCTCTCCTCTCCTTGATTATTCTTCGCTGTTTCATATCTGTGATTATCTAAATAAGAACGTTTACAAGCCATGGTATTATTCACCACATGAGAATCTAAGAAAGGACCTATAAACATTATTTTGTTCAGTTTAAGATAAAAAATGATAGAGTTTGTTGAGCCTGCGATCTCGCGGTCACTGTTCACTAAGCTTTCGACAGCATGAGATACTCTTGTGGGCGGATAGTAATCATCGTCATCCATACAAATGATTATATCCCCTTTGGCCAATTCATTTGTTCGGTTTCTTTTGTCTGAAATATTTAAAGGCTGATCCAGTTCTAACCAATGATACTTAATTCTATCGTCGCTCATAAGAGATTCTTGAAACTCACAAGGCACTTTTGAATCATCCAAAATAATCAATTCCATACGATCTGCTGGATAGTCTTGATATTGAAATTGATATATAAGATTTGGGAGAAATTTATGTCGATTATAGGTTGGCGTAACAACAGAAATATAAGGAAGCATCTCTAACCCTATTCAATTTAAATCTAATCAGTTAGACATTTAAATTATGCCTCCAATTTTTAATTTTCACCACTTATACAGTCAAAAATATATTTTACAAGGTCATACTTTAGCTTATTTAGTTTGATTGGCTCGCCGGCTAACAACCAAAACCCTTTAAGCGCTGAATCTCTTTTTGATCTATCGATTTAGAGGAAAACTTAGATAACAAAAAAAGTGAGCGATTTATTTTTGCGCAATCTACATTTTTTGTTTGCGTAGACAATGCCATGCCTTGGGTACTAGAATATGGCCCTGTACTTAAATTTGTCTGAGCGCTAGACACTGGTCGAGTTGCTTGTTTATTCAATGCCCTCTGGTACTGGCTCATTAAAAGAGTAGCTACACTGCCTTGCTTCGGCCGAACAACCTGTTCTTCTTCTGACTGTTTTTGTTTATTATTATTGTTCTGATTGAAAGGGTCATCTTTATGCCCAGCCAGTAGTGTATTCTTTTTATTAGCACCAGCATTATACAAATCCAAGATAGATTTAGCATAAGCTAGCTTAGCTGGATTAACGACCACTTTTTGATCTCTCACTTGTTGTTGGTTCTTTTTGCCAAAAACATCAATTTCTCTCGCTGCTGGCTGGGAATCTACATTTGCTAAATGATACCTCAGTTGATCTTGAGTTTCCGTATGATCTAACATCGAATAGTTCAAAAACGCATAGAGTATATTGCTAAGCTTTTTGTCTGGCTCCTCTTCTAGCATTACCATCGCTTGGCCTGACAACACACTAGACTGGCCTTGGGATAGTGATAAAGTTACGATCGCTGCTAAGTTTTCATCAGGCAATTTAGACAGTTTATACAACATGTCTTGAAAAACATTAGGGTCATCCTGCATAATCTGAATTACCTGCTCTGATTTAACAGTGAAAGCTTCAAAATCCTGTATCGCATCATCTAAAGAGTCTTCTTCCCTCATCCTTTCAACCATCAAAGACATGTCTTGAATATAATATTCTAACAAATGCTCGAAGCTAGCACTCCTTTCCACCACTACCGGAGAGTCATTTTTAGGCTCTATTTCCTCTTCGCTCCAAAACGGTTTGAGTTTGTTCATCGAAGTATTTAATAGGTCATTAACAGCTTTTTCTAACTTATGGATACCATGCGAAAATCGAAAATTTGAATCAGACGATATTTGAAACTGCCCATTGATGGCAGAAGGTGTAAATACATAGATCAGTGTACAAATAGCAACAATGACAAGAAAACAAGAGAAATACTTCATAGTTAATCCGAAAGCTCCATTAGGAAAATAACCAAACTCCTAAGGAGATAACAAAAGAGTGATACATTTATTGTTCAAATAATAATAGGTCGCTCTCCTATACTAGTATAGAAAAAATGATTGAACGATACCGATGATGTACTGCTTTTGTTACACTTTGTTACCGCTTTTTGATTGACTAGGATTCAGGTACTTCTTCTCGCGTAAAAACCAGTGTCCTTGGCCCACTAAAACTTTCATTAAAGCTATAACCAGCTGTGGTGAATGCTTTAATATCATGAATATCCTTTAATTTATTTTCAATAATAAATCTAGCCATCATTCCACGGGCTTTTTTAGCAAAAAAACTAACAATCTTATATTTTCCGGACTTAAAGTCCTTAAACACCGGTGTAACCACTTCCCCATCTAATTTCTTTTCATCAATTACTTTGAAATATTCCTGTGATGCCAGGTTAATTAAATATGGACTTTTCTTATCTGTGGTAAGAGCTTCGTTAATTCGATCTGTAATCTTATCGCCCCAAAAATCATATAAGTCTTTTCCTCTATCGTTTTTCAGTTTAGTTCCCATCTCTAACCTATAAGCTTTGATCAGGTCAAGCGGCCTCAAGACACCATAAAGCCCAGACAAAATAAACAAATGTTTCTGTGCGAAATTGATCTGCGCCTTGGTTAAAGTGTCAGCCTCGAGACCAGTGTAAACATCCCCTTTAAACGCATAAACTGCATGTTTCGAGTTCGACAGATTAAACTTGGGACCCCATTCCTGAAATCGAGAAGCATTTAGACTTGCCAATTTATCACTCAAATTCATCAATGATGCTACTTCTTGCACAGAGAAAGACTTCAAAATTTTGATCAGCTTCTGAGAATCTTTTAGAAAAACAGGAATGTTTTCAACACTTGATCCTGAATCAGTCTCAAAATCTAATGTTTTTGCAGGTGAAATGATTATTTGCATGTAGAAAGCTCTCTAATGGGAAATATATTACCGTAATACTCTAATGCCAGTTATTCAGCGATCTTAAAAGACTATGATTTGAACTGAAGCAAGCTCATCTTACAAAACACCAGTGGTTTAAACAAATAAAACATTTATTTTGAACTACAATTGACTTGAAGAACCAAGGTATTTCGGACAGGTTGGTGAGCAACTGAATTCGTAGGGGTGGACCAAATGAACACTAAAAAAAATGCTTTTATGCCAGCAGGCGCACTGAGAAAAAAACCCTCGAGGCCATCCCGTAAAATAGTGGAGGCTAACTTACCGCCAGTGACGCCACGTCAGCACGAAGCCATTATCCGTGAAAGAAATTTACGTGAAGAAATTATACAACTCAAAGATCAGCTTAATAATTCTGAGCAGAATGCTACGAGTTACTTACACCAGCTGAAACTTAAAACGAAAGAGCTTCAAACATCTGAATCTATCTCAGGAAAGAACCAAAAAAGTATCGAAGCACTATTAGCCAACGAAAAAAAACTACTCGGGAGAAATCAGATGTTAAAGACATTCTGCATGATTACAGCGCTAATGACTACTTCTCTTAGCTATATCGCGTATGCTAAGTCAATGGATATGAGAGAGAAAGAAGAAAGGATAGCCCTCTTATCACAGCAAATTGACACCAAAGAAAGTGAGCTCAAACTTGTATCAGACAGCAACAGCACACTTTTAACAAAGATGAAGATTAATAATCGTGCATTCGAAGGAAATCGTGCGGAGCTTGCTGCCGTACAATCCAAGCTAACACAAGAAATAAAGAAAAATATCGCTCTAAAAGCAGAAGCTTCTACAAATGCTAGAGAAAACGTTAAATTCCAACAATCACTAAACTCCCTGAAAGCTTCTTTAAGTGCTAGCAGTAATCAAATGAATGCGTTGAAAAGTAAAATCAGCGCACTAGAGGCAACGAACCAAAATCTTTCAATTGATAAGTCTGAGTTACTGGATGAGCTGAGTAACATCCGAGTCTCTAATGAAGTGCAGACTGGAAAACTAACGAAAAGCCAAAACCTTGTCAAAGAATTGTCGACGAAGAACGCAAATCTAAGTCTTCAACTCGCTGAGGTAGATGACACATTAAGCTCTTTAAAACATGAACAAACAATACTTAAACAAGACATTAGCGATGCCAACAGTACGATTAAAAGCAAGAATGCTCGTATCGCTGAGCAAGACGAAATGATTTCTGAGCTTAAGCAAAAAATTGAAGCACTTAAATTAGAAAAAGCGGAAAAGATGGAAGAAAGTCCTGCATTTCCATCTGAATAGTAATATCATGCGCTCAGGCAGGGCTAGCCCTGCCGACCCACCTGAGCAGCCCACGCATTTACAATTCAAGTTAACATTGTTTTAACTTCTTCTATCATAACATTATTCCATCAATTATTGACCAATACTGAATGCATACTTAGTAACTAGTGATTTTACTAGATAGCAGTAGACACGAACGAGTATTTCTAAGACACTAAGCTTCTAACATTCATAACCTCGCTAATAAAACTATCTTTGATGATTTTACGCATTGCTATTCCCATTCCGATGTACCAAATATTCGAGTACCTTCCCCCACCGGGTCTCCAGCTGATTAAACCAGGCGTGAGAGTTAAAGTCCCATTTGGTCACAGAACAATGATTGGTATTTTGATTAGCCAAGTTGAAGAGTCAGAGATTGCTAGTGAAAAATTAAAGCCCACCTATGAAATTTTGGACGAGTCACCAGTACTCGACCAGCACCAGCTGAAATTGGGTCACTGGGCAGCAGAGTATTACTTCTACCCTCTCGGCGAAACGCTACACCAAATGCTGCCGGGATTACTGCGCAAAGGCGGTTCGACCAGTATAATGAGCAACACCCAAACGTGGCAGCTCACTGAGGTGGGGCGATGCACAGACAAAAGCACGCTGAAAAGGTCTGAACGCCAGCAAAACGCCTGGTCTATATTAAAGGCCCACCCTAACGGCTTACATCAACGCACACTCATTGGTCTAGGTATCGATACTAAGGCGCTCTCTGCCCTAAAAAAGAAGGGGTTAGCACAAAATATTGTACAAGAAGTTCCTAATAATATTGACAACATGATGAGCCTAGAAAAAAACTCGCAATTGATAATAGAGCCAGAGCTAACCTTAAATGCTGAACAAAGTAAAGTATTCAACGCTATAAGCATGACCAATCATTTTAAGACCCATGTCATCTATGGTATTACCGGCAGCGGTAAAACTGAGGTTTATCTACAACTCATAGCTAAATATTTAATGCAAGGCAAGCAAGCTTTAGTATTAGTACCTGAAATTAGCCTGACACCGCAAACGATCAAACGATTCGAATCTCGGTTTAATTGCCCAATTTTTAATTTAAATTCTAGAGTGGCTCAAAAAACGAAAGCGATTAATTGGCTAAACACACGCGAAGTATCACCATGTATACTCATTGGCACACGCTCCTCAGTGTGGGCTCCGTTAACTAAACTAGGAATCATTATCATAGACGAAGAGCATGATATTTCCTTTAAACAACAAGAAGGTTTTCTTTATTCAGCAAGAGACCTTGCAATTTTTCGAGCGAAAATGCTAGATATTCCCATTGTACTGGGAAGCGCTACACCAAGCATTGAAACCTGGGAAAACTTGCGAAAGAGTCGATACAGGCTACATCAATTAACACATAGAGCTGGCGGTTCTAATAAACCCTCCATCCACTTAGAAGATTTACGTAAAGAGAAATGCAAGTTTGGGCTTAGCGAAAGCTTAGTAAAACGTATCTCAAATCAACTGAACAAGGGCGAACAAGTATTGCTTTTCTTGAATCGCCGCGGTTATGCACCAACACTCTATTGTAATGATTGCGGATGGATTGCTCACTGCGAAAGATGTGACGCCAAACTAACCTTCCATAAAAAGAGCAAACATCTAAAATGTCATTATTGCGATTACCAAACCGGCATTCCCCTTTCATGCATTAAGTGTAATTCATTGGATATATCCACACAGGGCCAAGGCACCGAAAAATTAGAAGGACATCTCGAATCCTTATTCCCAGAGATACCTGTTATTAGAATTGATAGGGACACCACGAAATCAAAGTCCGCAATTGATGATTATGTTGCGCTTATCATGAAAGGCAAACCCTGCATCTTGATCGGAACGCAAATGGTTGCCAAGGGTCACCATTTTCCAAATGTCACATTGGTCGCGATAGTCAATATAGACATTGGGCTTTTCTCAAGTGATTTTCGGTCCTCTGAACGTACATGCCAGCTACTCACACAGGTATCAGGCCGAGCTGGACGAAGCACTAAGCAAGGGCAGGTTTGGATTCAAACAAGGCACCCAAACCACCCCTTACTCAGATTATGGATGACCAATGACTACCCAGCTGTTGCTGATTTCCTTTTAGAAGAACGTGAACTTGCGCAATTACCGCCCTGCTCCTTCATGATTTTAATTCGTGCAGAATCGGTGAAAAAAAGCCTGTGTGATGAATTTTTAAGGACAGTTTCGCAAAAGCTGTTCGCATTAAAACAAGCATCTGATCTAACTCTACTGGGGCCAGCAACTGCACCAATGGAAAGAAAAGCAAACCGGTTTCGCATGCAGTTACTGTTACAGTCTGCAAACCGTGCACAGCTGCACCAGGTATTAAACACTGCACTAGATGAAATAAATACTATACCAGCGGCTAAATCAGTTCGTTGGTCAATTGACGTTGATCCACAAAATCTAATCTAAACTAGTCTAATAAGACTAATCTACTTCTTCTTACGCTTTTTCTTTTTCTCTACGTTATTGCTAGTTGTGAGCTTATACATAGTGTACTTTATATACTCTCCCAACGTATCTTGAACACCACCTAAACTAGCATTTGAACTAGTGCCTTTGCCCATGTGTTTTTGAATAAAATCTAAATCATTTTCAGAAAACCCTTTCTTGGTATTTTCCAAACGAACAACTGTATTATTGACTGTTTTACAACTAAATACACTCATTGTCTCAGGAGGCATTAGCT
>JAYPYM010000189.1:0-1655 GCA_038135915.1 Gammaproteobacteria bacterium | reverse complement strand
ATTTTTTTACCACTGATATTCTTCCCTGGTTTTTTCTTAGGTAACTCTGTTACTATTTGATCGCGACTCACGATTACTACTGCCTCTTTAGCCGTTTTAGTGGAATATTCCTCATTCTTTATGTATAGGGAATTGCTTGATCTGAAATACTGAATAAATAATGCCGTAATGTTATTAAAGCAGAATCTATCAAAAAATGCAGAAGGACAAAAGGAAGATTAACAATAAAACAAATAGTCTATACAGAAGTTGACACAGTAGAAACTGGAAAATTAGCTAATGAAGTCTAACGACAGGGTAATTCCACATGGCTAAACAACTCTTCCAAATCAGAGCGTGTGGGCCTACTCAAAGCTTCGTCAATGACATCCTTTGTTAAATGTGAAGCAAAACGTTGAATAAAGTCAAACATGTAACCGCGAAGAAATGTTCCCTTCCTAAAACCAATTTTAGTAATACTATATTCAAATAAATGCGAAGCATCCAAAGCAACCAAACCGTCTTCGGTTTCGTCACAAGCCATTTTGGCTACAATACCAACCCCTAGCCCTAGCCGAACATATGTTTTAATCACATCAGCATCTGCTGCGGTAAAGACTACTTTCGGTGTTAGCCCTTTATTCATAAAAGCATCATCTAGCTTAGATCGCCCTGTAAAACCGAATACATATGTGACTATAGGAAAGTTGGCAATATCTTCTAGCTTCAATTTTGAGGTTTGTGTCAAAGGGTGATCGGGTGGGACAACAACACATCGATTCCATTTATAGCAGGGCATCATAATTAGATCTCCAAACAGCTCCAATGCCTCTGTCGCTACTGCAAAGTCAACCGTACCATCAGCTGCCATTTCGGAAATTTGGATGGGTGACCCCTGATGCATATGTAGGCTTACTTCTGGATACTCAGCTATGAACTTTTTAATGATGGATGGTAATGCATAACGAGCTTGAGTATGGGTTGTGGCTATCGATAAACTGCCTTTTTGTTCATCGCTAAATTCTTGAGCCACCTGCTTAATACTTTCAACCTTCCTTAAGATTTCTCCAACGATATTCAGAATGGACTCACCAGCTGGCGTTATTCTTGTTAGGTGTTTCCCGCTTCTGGAGAATATCTCAACATCCAGCTCATCTTCTAACAATCGGATTTGTTTACTAATGCCAGGCTGAGAGGTGTATAAACTTTGAGCTGTTACTGACACATTAAGCTCATGCCGAGCCACTTCCCAAATATATCTAAGCTGTTGGAGCTTCATAAAATCACAATCCCTTATTTAAGCGCTTATTACTTTTTGGTATAAAAATATAATTAAATATTCTTTTGAAGAATAGCGTGGAACCTGTACATTAGCGACTCTGATATTTTGATCTTATATTAGCTAACATTCCGCGTTTTACGAGCTTTTTTTGAATATATGTAGAATTAAATGAATTTTGATATTACCCAACTTTTCTCTTTAATACTATCCACTATACCTCACATCATTGCCGGTGGCGGTGTTGGCATTATGGTGGGACTTACTGGTGTCGGTGGTGGATCTTTAATGACCCCCATTTTGATTGGTTTTGGTTACAGCCCAGCCATTGCGATTGGCACAGACTTATTTTATGCGGCCATTACAAAATCAGGTGGTGTAATTTTTCATCAAAAAG
>JAYPYM010000188.1:3468-9242 GCA_038135915.1 Gammaproteobacteria bacterium | reverse complement strand
ATCAAAACCACTCAAGGTAGTCTGAAAGGGTACCTCCCCTTGACGAAACAAGGCCAGTTTCACAAGCTGCGAAGTCTCAGGTAAATCATGATCCTTAAGAAATAATCGAAATTCACTGGGCAACACTAAAAGATTTAAGTTTCCCAGGAATACATCGCCAACACGAAAATAACCATCTAATACACTCAAACCAAGACTATCAATGATACTAAAATATAAAACCCCTGACTCAGTTTCATCGGCTGTCAAGTTCAATACAAATAACTCATAATCACTAGCAGACAAGTTTCTTTCAAAGCTTAAAAATTCGGTACCAAACTGAAATGAATTATCCAAGTTATTTTTATCTACTAACATGAATACAACCGGGATATTGCCTGATCCAAAATTCATATCTTTAATCGAAAAACCAAGCGTCTCTTCTTCACTAGATATAAAACCACCGAGGCTCTCAGCCCCACCTACCGGCACTAAACGCTTAAACACTTCTGCGTTGCCATTCGCCGAGTCTAATAGTGAAACCTGAAGTACGCCTCCTTCAGTTTCAACATCTGCACCGAGTAGGTATAGTAAATAATCACCGCCAGTTAACGCCACACTTGATGATATGGCTTCAGATAGAGTTAGCTGGATAGATTCTACTGGGTTATCTGCTTTGGCTAACAAAACACTGTAATCAGCCACAAAGTCTTGAAAGTATTTAGCATTGAGTCCTAACTGATAAGACCCAGCGTTTAAAGCAATTTCCTGGATAAGTTGCACACCGCTGATATTCTGGTCGGTTAGATTTTCTGGTTGAAATTGCGCAACCCCGCTGTTAATGATTCCACTTGTCGTGCTCTCAAGACTCCAACCTACTTGGGCGAACTGAGTTTCATCATGGTTACCACTCATAAACAACCTATATTTACTCGGGAGCACCTCACCTACAATCACGTCTATACTTTTATTCTCAAAGCTATCAATTTTAAATACAGCAGGCGTACCAAACTCAGCATCCAGGTCAACTAACACCAATGAAAGGATGTCAAAAGGGGAAATGCCTTCACTTTCTAAGCCGTAATCCAACGCCTTGAAAACTAACACCTGAGGTTCAGTGATCTCAAAATCAATGACTTCATCAAAACTTGTTTCTTCAGTTTTAGGTATTTCATTGACGAGGAACACCTCTTCAACACAAGCTGGTTCGTCCTGAGTGCCTTCAGGGCATTGAATCTCTAACCCTAAGGTACCGATACCAGTTTGATTGGGGCTATTATATATATACAGCTCGTAAGCACCTACCTCTTCCTCGGAGAGAAAAAAAGTCGCATTCGCTCGATCCGTCACCTCATCACCTAGATTAAGATCTAGGGAAGCCAGGGCTCTAATGCCCTTCACCAAGACTGCTTTAGCAATTGATCCAGTACCGGGGAAAGGATCTAAGCGGCTAAGGTCAATTTGGTATTCACCTGCTTGGGAAAACTCGATTGTCTTATGGAAAACTTTTGGCGAAGCTTTTAACAAGGTTTCACCGGATAAATTTTCAAGTATGGTATTTGCATTTACGCTGTTGCCGCATATGGTGAACAAAGCACCAAATAAACAACATAGCGTGCAAAGTGTACGACTAAAAAAAATGCTTGATGGTCTCATGCGCTTCTCCCCACCCTAAATCAGTGACTGTAGGTAATAGATACCTTTTCTTAGGTGTCATCTAAAAATAAACGTTTGGTCTTATTACTGAGCTGGCTGACTATCTAGACGATTTATCTATATGCTACTTTCGTTTTTCTACGGCCTAGGCTGAATAACATACCCGCTCCACTCACCATCAACACCCACGCCATGGGTAATGGTATCGGTGCTGGAGGTTTAAGCGCGAGTTGAACCTCATAAAAACCAAGGCTAAACTGAGGGTCTGTTAGGCCATATATTGCCAAATAAATCTCACTCGCCGCATCAATTGAAAATAACGTGCTGGCTAATCTTTGACTAGTGGTGGAGTCAAAGCTGATACTGTCTATTACTTGCGTTGCCGTTGAGACCGAAGCGGCTAATTGTGTAAAAGGTGCTGGTGTTTCAAAATCTTTTAAGCTCAATTGATATTCACCTGCCTCAAGATCAAAGCTATGCAGCTCCCCTACTGAACCTCTGGCAAACCCCTGGTCACGAAACTCATCATTAAAAGCGATCTTGGCAGCATGAAGAGGCACAGCAAATAAACTCAAATAAATAGCAACCGCTCGAATAAAGCATGAGGCCACCACTTTTTTTGGTAGACACTTACACATAACAGGGTCCCTCCTGGAATTCCTTATCGATTTCAGTTAGCCTGGTAGTCCGTTCATCTTGTTTTACCCTATCAATATCCTCCGGTAAACCCTTTGTCAAATGAAGCCCATCATCAGAAGTACTCACACCTAAATATTTCTTATAGAAATAAGATTTAAGATGCTCGGTCAAATTATTTTGGTCAACTTGTTGCTCTGACAGTTCAGACAAAGTAAATACTGCACAAGGGCTATTCGTCATCGCCAGCACCAGCAGTTCAAGGTCTTTATAATCTACACCCCGCTGACCAAGCTGAAGCCCACTATTTAGTAACTGATCGAATCTATCTGGATCAAAGTCGAGCATGAGCACCAAATCTCTTGCTATATCTAGGACGGATGGAAGCAACCTAACACCTTTTACCTCTGAATCCTGTAAAAGCATCAGTTGATTCAATGTACTTCTCACCATGAACCGAAAAAACTCAGATTCTTTTATACCCAGTCGATTAGAAATTCGTTTTATTTTTTTCGTATCTGAATGAGTAATACGAAATGACACATTCGTTTTCTTCAGACTCATCCTTGCCTCCAATGTCATTAATGTTCAAAACATATACAATTCATTTGTAACATGCTTTTTTTAGAATAATGGATACAATTTTATTTAGGTTAACTTGAACTTTAAGGTTCAAGCTGAGTCTAATGGTATTCATTCTTTGCTTCATTAATATGACATTTTATTAGATTCAATAAACTGAATTATCGCAATTTTATTGTGATAATGCACGATAAACCAATTACAATGTGAATTATTCACACTCAAGCATCAGCGTTAACGCGCTAAATAATGCGTTAAACTGTATCGCTATTTCAGCTTTAGGCAGGAGAAATGCTAGTGGCTTGTTTAATATTTTGATACTACTGAATTGATAGCGTTTTTCGAGAAATCTGGCTAGGAATTTACAGCTGAAAAGATCTCTACTCAGAAGAAATAAAGCGTAGAATAATATTATTCTACGCTCCGTTCGATTCACCGCTTATATACAATACTTCTCATGGGTACTATCTCTAATAAATTAAGAATCTATTCACGCACTAGATTTGTATCGCTCAGCAACAAGTCTTCATTTTTGTACTGATATTCTTGCACCAAATTCTCTAACTCCACTTGCTTGAAGCCTAATACTGGCTCACGTTTTTTCATGATATCCCAAAAACCTTTATTTTCGTATTTACCAAGAATTTCCTGATTCACCTCAAAGAGCTTTTGGTTATTATCAAAGCAAAGCTTGAAATTATCGGTTTTTTGCATGAGTACTGCATTAACTTTTTTATTTTCAATCAGTGAGCTTCGGTAAAGCGCTCTTAACTCAATAAACCGATCTTTAAGCTCACCATATTGATCTCGGTAAGAGGAAAGCTGGTTTTGGTATTTCTTTTCTTTTTTATCCCCTTTGGCGATGTTTCTCGCATTTTGTTTTTGCAATTCCGCCAATTCAAGCTTAAGCGCATCTCTCTCTTTCTGAATAGTTAACTTTTCAGATTGCAACTGTCGCAGCATAAACTGAGCTTTCGCGAGGGCATTTTGGAGATTTTTGTCAGTATTGGCATGAACTTGAGACGAGCCAACCATCGCAATGATCAAAATTAACAGTGCTTTATTCATTCTCTTATCTCCTAGAATCTAGTGTTTAAATCCAATTGAAACAAATCAGTACCCAAGGGTAACGAAACCTTTTCTGTATCTCCCACTATTTGTCCATCCACTTCATCTGTGCTTACCCACTTAAGCTGAACCCAAGTGTCTTCTGTTAATGCATATTTGCCGTGCAGCATAAAGCCTTTACCATCAGTGCCACCTAAATGGAAGTCAGAATCAGTATAAGCGTCCACTACCGCATCAGATTCTAGGTACCGATATTCCAAGCCTAAATGCCAACTCCCCCTCTCTCGTACAATTGGCCAACCAAAAACCATGCCAAGCGAATAGCCTTGAGTAAATGCATCGATGTCAGCTTGGTTAGTCCGCCTTTCAACCTCACCGGTATCAAAGCCAATATTTTCCACATAATCAAACGTAAGAATTAAATGGTAGGGGGCAAAGTTTGCCATATCATAGGTAAGCGTTAAGTTCACTAAATCGTAGTCTGATGCTAGTGCAAATAACTGATCATCTGGATCACTGGAATTACGAATGTTAAATACGGAGTTACCTTTCTGCACAAATTCTGGCGCGGTAAAGTCATACTCAACTGAATTCAGATCATTTCTACGACCATGGATATTTTCATAAAAGTAAAGTGCTAAGCCTATTGAAAAACGATTTTGATTGTACGAGAAATAATCGAACCCAAACTGGGCAGCATATAACCATTTGTCTCTGCTAGACAATGCCTCTTCCTGTATTGGGAAAAGGCCAAGGGTAACAAAAGGATCAAAAGTGAGCTCATCCACGCCTAGGTTGTTACCACCCCTTAAGAAATTCCACCGCGCGGCAACGCCATCAAAATGAAAATCACTGTCCCAAACCAAAGCAGTGTGTAAAAAGGGGTTCTTCATTCGACCACCTGAAAACCACCACTTCTCTTCCGGTGTTTCGTACTCAATAAATGCTCGATCAATACTAACAGATAAATTATCGCCATAGTCGCCTAATGTTTCGTTACTAGAGACGGGGTCCGATGCATTTCCTGTCACAAGCCGAAGGCCAGCTATTAGACCAGGTGTTACTTTGGCCTTCATCGCCAAACGTGCACGAATACGAAGCCGTTCCCGATCTTCAGTGACATTCAAAAATGCATCTTCGCCTGCGGCTAGGATACCACCAGCATTATTAACAGCACCAATATCAATCTGTCGCTGAGGTGCATCCGCATTATCATCGGAAAACCCAAGATACTCAGCACGCAATCTAACATCACCCTTAAAGCTAATACGTTGAGACCATTCAGGCGTCGTACCAGGGATCCCCCAACGCTCCGTTTCTGCTTGCTTCATAACGGCTGCCACCACATCTTCTTGTAGCTCTAATTTTACTTTATCACGAATTTGATCTCTGACATAATCAGGGATATAGGGAACACGTACCACACCACCTTTAGCGACTGGCTTTTCTTCTAATTTTTCTTCGGGAACATACTCTACTGCAGCTTCAAACTCAGCACGATGAATGTCTTTCGCTTGACGAATGATTTGCTCAAACTGCTTTTCATCGATCACACCCTGCTTTAACAACAAGTTCAACAGATCCTCCATACTAATGGGGGGAAGTTGATCGGGCTCTTGAATCATTGACTTTTTCTTTGAGTGTTGACCGCCTGTATTAGCGCTTGAATCATCACCATCAGCACTTAGCCCAACTTGAGTTAAGCATAGAGTGCTTATCAGCAAATACAAACAACTTAATCTTTTTTTCAATTGAAATCCCCCTTAGAACACCTTATTTAACAAAAGTGTCATAAACCACATAGATTCTAGGATTAAGATGACAGTCTTATGACCGTTACGCTTAACCATCCA
>JAYPYM010000188.1:0-3458 GCA_038135915.1 Gammaproteobacteria bacterium | reverse complement strand
GCCTTAACCTTAAAAAAGTTCTAAACTCAACATATTCATAATTCAGATCGCAGACGTAATTTTATCGGTTGCGGCATTTCTAAAGGCGGAGAATTCAGTGAGCTTAAATCAGCCAAAGCTTTCTCTAACCAGATTTTCGCTTCCGGATCCCCAGATCTTTGATCAAGCTCATACCTTTCCAGCAAACCTGACTCAGTGATCCAAAGTTTTAAAGTAGCTGAATAAGCCATATACTTTAGCTTTTCATTTCCCGATAAAAGGTCGTTAATTAAAGTCTGCACTTGGACTGCATAAGGACTGGTACCACCTAAGAAGCCTCTCCCGCCTTTACGGCCTATCAAACCAAAAGAGTCGCTACCAGCAGCACCATCAGCATCAATACCCAAATCTTCACTGGCAATTTCATCACCGAGATCCTCTGGCATCGCCTCATCCATCTCTTCTTCAACGATTTCTTCTTGTATCTCTGGCTCGGGCGGCTTTTCTTGAGGTGGTGGTGGAGGTGGCGGCGGTGGCGCTATTAGGGTAATTTGCTGAATTACTTTTTTGGGCTTTGGCTGATCTTCAGAAAAATGCTGAATGAGCATTACTGTGAGCAATACAACGAGCGCCAAAGCAAACATGCCTAAAATGATCGGCATGTGCTTGAGTACTTTTTGCTTCAATGTTACTCCAATTTGCTCTGTCACAGCCTACTTTACCAGCTTCTTAGTGACCAACCCGATTTGGTTTATCTCTAACTTACCCATCAGATCCAGCACATCAACAACATTTTGGTACTGAATGGTGGCGTCCGCTTTGATCACTACAGGCAAGTCAGGATCGACACCCTTGTACTGGGTAAGTAAAGACTCAAGCTCTTGCAGGGTAACCGGATAAGTGTCCAGATAAATCGTACCGTCCTGTGTGATAGTGACTGCTTTTGTTTTAGGCTTGGACAAGCTAGGCGTCGTACTCGCCTTTGGTAAATTCACGGTTATGCCTTGTACAGTTGCAGTGGTCATGATAATAAAAATAATTAGCAAAACATAAGACAAATCCAACATAGGCGTTACATTAATGTCGTCATAAACATCCATTTCATCTATAGATCTTGTTGAACTCATATCCTAGTCCTCTTAGGGTTTCTTTAAGTCGGTCATTTGTTGTCATTAACTAGCATGATACTCAGCAAGCCTAGTTACAAACTCATCACAAAAAACACGCATGTCTACCATTGTTTCTTTAATCCGGGCAGACAAATAGTTATAACCAAATAATGCTGGTATCGCGACAAACAAACCGGCTACAGTGGTTAGCAAAGCAGCTGCAACACCAGGCGCGATAGCTGCGATGTTCACATCACCCGTCGCAGCTATCGCAGCAAAAGTGATCATGACACCCACCACAGTTCCCAATAGACCGAGAAAAGGACCACCACTAATTGCAATGGTCAACAGGACCATTTGACCATTTAACTTTTGGGCCTCACGCGTCATATCGGCATCTAGTGCTGCCCTTATAGCGTCAATTCCACGCTGATTGAGTACACCCTTAGCTCCAACAGATGGACTGATCCTTGAACGCAGCTCCTGCACTCCTCGATGATACAAGTGATAAACAGGTGAGCTTTGGAAGTGATCATGTTTACCAAAAATCGCTGAGGCAATAGGCGAGTCCTCTAACACTTCATCTTCTGCTGAAGTCTCTTGGTCCAACATTGCTGGGTCCTTACTACCTAGTTTATGATAGGCCTTAAGAAACGATCGATTTTCTTTCACTGCGTAACGAAGATAAATAAATTTGCCAATCATCACCAACCAACTAAGGCCACCCATGACACCAAGCATGGCAATAATCGTCCAACCACTTTCCGTGGTACTGCTAGCAATGACTTGGAAAAACCCTGAATCACTGCCGCCTGCATCGCCCAATTGCTCTCCCGACTGCACTGAGAGCAATCGATCTTGAGGAGCCTGGTTAGCATTCACCAGCTGCATAACAACATCTGATTGTGAAACTTTGAATACGCCTATTTCATCTAACTCGCCAACAAACCCGTTGGAAGCTAGTTCATTTGAACCCACCCATAGATCACCCTCTATTGACGCCAGTTTAATTGGTAACGTAATTACAGAATGACCGTTAACGAATATCAGCATCTCATTCTGTTTAACCACCAGGGCTAGGTGCTGCCAAACATCAATGCCCATCGAGAAAGACTTAGGTGTTTCATAGACGCCATCTGAAGTAGCCAACTTAGCATAGACATACTGCCCGTCCATCCCTAACAGCAAGTGTTGATTACCGGCTCCTTTCTTAAAAATCAAGGTATCTTTCTGTGCTCCGGATGGCTTGATCCATGTTGAGAAGGTCCACCCAGTGTCCGGTGATATAGTCAATGCTGGGTTATCGGCAATATGTATATTTGAACTACCATCCAAATAAGCACCACCAGCGATAATAGAGGCTGGCTGTAAACTGACTGTGCTGCCAACTATCACATTTTTATAAGCGGTTTCATCCATAGGCGTAGCATCATTCGCTTTAAAGTGTACGGCCAATGATTGATCGACACTGAAACTTCCGGCTGCATCTTCGTTAGCAACCGCACTGGCGTTACCATAATACATCCAGAATTTCTCTGTACTAATACCACCCGTTAACTGTGGTACTTTCACCCAAACAAACAGCATTTGATTGATCAAATCCCAGTGTTCTACATGATGCTTAAGTGGCGTTTTATCGTCCATAGCAATAAAACGAAGATCTGCTAAGTCTTCTTTCAACAAAAAGAAATCCTGAAAATTGCCTGCGTGCAGCCGAACAAGCAAAGAAACATTTGTTAAATTCTCCGAAATGTTCGCGCCTTGCGGTGAAGCATCTAAACTAATGGGTACACGATAGTTCCACTGGTCATTCCACCAGGCCATGCTTAAGCTCGGTAAACTGACGACCAAAACAAGTATTAGCTTGAAACAATCGTTTATCTTCACACGCCTCTCCTTTTTTACTTAACCTTTTTCTCTTATCTTTTGATCTCTAATCATCGCCCAAGCCAATAATTTCAACCGTTAAAAAGGCTGCCTGACCTTGTTCATCGCCACCTTCAGCATTGCCAACAGCCGCTTGAGTCGCAGCTTCTGTGGCACTAGAAGCAGCGCTACCTAGATCTGCCACACCCACTGAAACCGCAGTCGAGGTTGGCACTCCAATCGATATACCACCAACATCAATATTATCTGCACCCAATACCTCTTGAGCCGAGATGAATACATCGCCAGCAGAAGAAATACCAGCATCGCCCGCATCTACCTTTCCATTCCATGCAAATAAGAAGACGCTGCCAGGGGCTCGGCCTGGTGTGCTAACCGCAGCCTGAATACCAGAGCCTGCTACTGCAGGTGGAAATTCAACAATGATATTTCCGTTTTCATCTTCAGAGATAAGTGGGGGTGGAGAGGACACAGCTGTCTTAG
>JAYPYM010000187.1:2791-9350 GCA_038135915.1 Gammaproteobacteria bacterium | reverse complement strand
GAATCAAACTTCCGACTATCAACGGTCACTATGCTAAAGTATTTATCCGATATCAGAGGCTTTAACAACTCCAAATTCCTGCTATTCATCGCTTCTGCAGCTTTTTTTAGAATATCTCTTAATGCCTGATGATCTGATTCTCGCTCAGCGCTTGCAAATGCATTAATTGATGTTAGCGTAAAGAGCAATATACAAAAAAAGTAAGCGTGACGCATAATAATGACTCCCTTTTGTCAAAATATAAACAAGGCCAACAGCATGTCAAAACGGATAACACACAAAATCAAACGAGAAAACCGACGAATACAAGCCTTTGATAGACGTCGCTCGAGTATAACGCAACAAGTATTTTGGTCGCAAATGTTTACCTTAGCGCTGCTGCATGAGCACCGCTGCAACCTTTAGTGCATCTATTTTAATCAGCGAAGCTAGAAGTAAGTATTTCTACCTAGATAGCTGCTTAAGTAGGATCATATAAGTGCTCTCCAAAAACATACGTAGAATCCCTGAATTCTTTTCTCTCGATACTATGTCAGGCTGTAAAAATCACATTATTTTCAAACCAACGAGGATACATCAATGAACGAACGCGCAATGAGTGAAATCAAAAATGACTTAAAGGCACTTAAAGAACATATCGTTCAACAAAAAGACGAACTTAGAGTACAGCTCAATCTCGCCAGCATGGAGGCAAAAGAAGATCTGGCTATAGTTGAAGAAAAATGGGAGGATTTCCTATCTCAGATGAAACGAGTGTTTAGCAACGCTGAAGAAATGTCAGAAGATGCGGCAAACTCCATTAAGCATATGGGAGACGACCTAAAAAAGAGTTACCAAAAAATACGGGATTCCATTTCCAGTTAAGGCAGAACCGCTTAAAGCAATCTATTAGCGTGTTAAAAGTCCCACATTTTACTGGATGCTTTTCGCGGCGCCATCACTGTAAAAGAGATTGGAATAGACTTGTCGCCACCGTTCGTTTTAACCAAAATAGCATTATTGTAAGTAGCAGGCTGAAGCGATGCAGTATCTATAACGATATGGCACACTGCAGGGCTTCCCTCGATAAGATACTGATCAAGTGTGACACCTTTTCCTACTAGCTCTGGCTCAAATCGTCCATATAAATGCCCTCGACCATGTTTTACTACCGTTAGCGTAACTTGTAATTGTCTACCTTTCTGAATATTGCCAACATGAACTTGATCAGGTAATGCATCCATAACAGGGTCAGGCAGAGAAGGGTCCATGACTTTAAGCAGCATCTCTACACGCGTATCATCACTCATGTCTAAACCAAAAAATATCAAATCCAGGTCACTATCTTCTTCAGACACCTTCGCGCCTAACAACCAGGCTCTTAGCAAGCCCGAATTCAAAAGGCCTATAAACTTGTCTTTATGAACATCTGACTGGTCTACAGCACGAGCCAGCTCTTTCGGACACAGATAATCTTGACCGAAAAAGTGTATCGGACGACTGGGATCAATACGATAACACACACATAAACAGCCAACATGGGGCGTTTCAATATAAACTGATTTTGACTTACGGATAAAGCTGACTAGGTTCGACCAGCCATCGAACGCAAGCAGTTGTAGCCACTCTTCCAAATAACCATCGTACATAAAGCGCATTAATAGCTGCCGAGATCTAGGCATTTCAAAGTAAAGCGCTGCATATTCTTGAGGCGTATGAAACGTTAAGTTGTCACTGATCTGCACACCAGCTGTCGGATCTATGGTTTGTTTCAGTAAAAACATCGACAGGTGCGGCTCCTGATTACGGCAGGTTTGATGAACCTTGACCACGAAGGCATCGCTTTGCGAACCAGCTACCCGATGGGCTAACGCCCAGGTTTCAAACACCCCTTGGTTAAGCAATTCTGCACAAGCCAGTATGTAAGGATCTCTTTTATCGCCGATCACCCGTTGTAGCAAATCATAGAGATCGCTCAAAGTATCAACCTCTTTATCCTTAATCAAAATCGGCAGCCCTCCATCCAAAATATACTTTAGATGCAAGAGAGCGATTTCTTTCGTGTCACCATAGGTTGAAGCAATATGATCCACTTTATTTGCTTTTTGCACATCAAAATAGTCAAATAACCAACGCCGTATGTCTCCTTGTTTTAGGCAATTAAACGCATCAAATTGATCAAGCACCTGAGCAAGTTGCTCAGGTGTTCTCGCCATTGGATACCCTGGAAAAGGCACTTCATTGCTGCTGACCTGACAACCAATGGCAGTAAAATCAACTACAGCTAAATCCTTCTGATTGATCCAAACAGATATATCTTCTGCCCCCCAACGTTTTTCAGGATCAACTTCAGTTAAACCTTTGATCAACTGCTGGTACCTTTCAGATACCCTGTCATCTAAGGGAATTCGCCCCCTCAAATGGCAAACAAGAATTTCGCTTTGGTTTAACCCTTCGAATGGGGATTCACCCGTTAACAATTCGATCAAACTGATACCCAAGGCATAAAAATCTGATTCTATTGTTGCTCGCTGATACTCTATGATCTCAGGTGCGATGTAGCATAACTTAGAAGCCTGTTCTGGTGGCACCATCCGGACATGCTCATCTTCTCCAATAAATGACAAACTACTAAGACCGCCCATCACTAGATGGCTCGCTTCTTTATCTTTTAGCAATAAATTTGTAGGCGTAATAGCCCCGTGAACAAACTTCTGGGCATGAAAATATTGCAAAGCGTCAATGATCTGTTGTAAATAGGGTGTCATCATCACTTCAGGCAAGGGTATTCGCTCAGATAAAGATCCACCTTGACAAAACTCTAGCACTTCATAGCGCTGCCCACTCGACACCTTGTAGTCATATACATCCAAAATATGCGGGTGCTTTAAAGAAACGAGATATTGCAATATTTCTTCACGCTTTTGGCAAGCTTGCTGATCGCGCTTTAGCACAACTTTTTTATCTATGAGTTGATCTTGACAGACAAACAAATAATAATCGTTTTGAGCATCAGCCTTCGGACATGCAAGCACTTCATAGCGATTCAGCAACACATCCCCAACTGTTGGATTATCTTCTGTCGCAACCGTCTTAGCATGGTAATATACATCTTTAAAGTATGCTTTTGTAGGATTATTCATGTTGCAACAACTTTCACTTTAAAAGCGATATCACAAAGCGATAGGTTATCACCATTCACAATTGGATAAGGCGTGTCAAGCGGTAAACGCTTTTGGTTCAAATAACTCGGATTAGTAAAGTCTCCACCAAATGTTTCTTGGCTTACCGCAACTACAAACCAACATTTACCCTTTAGAATAAATTGACAGTGCTTTTGGTGACAATACTCAGCGCCCAATATTTCATTTGGAATAGGATTTTCCAACCCCAGAAATGACTCATGATAGATGGTGTAAATCTCTTTATGCTTAGTCATCGCCAAATAAAAATGCGCCGACATTAGTTCATTTTTTGATTTCAACTCTAATTCAGTAGAATCAATTGACTCCTGTCTTACCGTAGCAATATCAGAGTCTTTTGTTACATGCGCTTCATCCGCTATCTCACCACCGCTTTCAGGTATCGCGGCAACATGAGCAATCAACAGCTGACACCGCTCACATTGGCTAAGATATTCAGGGTTAGTATGAGTACATTTCGGGCAGACTTTTACAAACATTCATCGCTCCAGGTTTCTCAAAGATGCTTGTAGATTCCTACGTTGATCAGCATGTACAATGCCTATTAACCAGTCTTCTCCTTCTTGCCCTATGCCAAGATTCGCGATAGGTTTCCGCTGCCGTTTAATCTCCTCAATCATGATTTGGCCAAGCTGGCTGCAAGCAATCAAGGACTGATTTGATGAAGCAATCAAAGGCTTTTTGCTGGATAATCCAATTTGGAATGGCCCCGCCACCATCACATCCACCAAGCCAATCAGAATGTCTGCACTTTTAAAGCGTTGAGTTAACTCCTCGAAGTGATATCCGGTAAATAAAATGACCGTCCATGTTGGATAACGTTCCTTAATTAACATTAACAAAGCAGCCACTTCTTCAGCTTGCTCAAAAGGCTCTCCACCGGTAATACTCAGGCCATCAATTTCCATAGAGATGTTTGATAAGCGTTCCAAAACATCATCGTGATCCACGAGTGTACCACTGTTCGCTGACCATAACTCTGGCGTCATACAACCCTTGCAACCGATACTACAACCTGCCACCCATAGTGCAATTCTATGCCCAGGCCCGAGCGCCGTTACTGGAAAAGCGATTTTACTTAATCTAATCTGCCTCACCCTTCCTCCACGCGCCATTTGAGTTCTGTTTCCGTATTCACGTAGGAATTAGAAGTGACTTGTTTATCAACACCTTTAGTTTCAGCACTGGATATCAGTAGATTTGACACAATTAGCTTATTACCTGCGGATACGGCTTGAGAAAAGATCAGCTCAGAAATTGGATTAATCAATGCCGACTCAACTAAATTACGTATGCCTCGCCCTCCAAAAGCACGTCGACTATCAAACAATTTCAAAAATGCATCGAGACAGGCCGACTCTACCTCAAGCTCAACCTGATTACGTTGCTTCATAGCTTCTTTTAACTGCTGGATGAAATATTCTAAAATCATTCGATCAACCGGGCTGCGAATAAAGTCAAACACAACAAAGTTGTCACCAAATCGATTTAAAATCTCTGGTCTTCCAAGGTCGATTGCAAAATAATCATGTATACTAGATAAAATAATTGATTTTACATCTCGATATGGCATAGCTGGGTCAATCAGCATTTCACGCTGCCGTGTCCTTTCATTAACTTTCATAGCACCTAAGTTGCTAGTAAAAATTAACAAACACTCTGAAAAATACACCGTGTCGCCTTTACCGTCAGTGAGTCGTCCATCATCCAGGATTTGCAAAAATTTATCAAAAATACTGGGGTGCGCTTTTTCTATTTCATCAAACAATAATACTGAAAAAGGCTGACTTTTTACCGAATTTGTTAGTTTACCGCCATCTTCAAACCCCACATAACCTGGTGGTGCCCCCATGAGTTTTTGGTCTGAATGAGGCTGCGCATACTCACTCATATCGAACCGACATAATCTTTCGCGGTCACCGAATATAATCTCCGCAAGGGTTTTAGCCAACTCGGTTTTACCAACACCTGTCGGTCCAGCGAAAAATAGTACACCTCTCGGTCGCAAGCTAGACTTGACACTACCAGACTCTAAACCAACTCTTGCTCGCTTAATGACTTCCAACGTTTTGTGTATTGCTTCATCCTGACCTTTAACTTTAGAACGCATTAACGATTCGGCCGACTCAAGACGGGCTTGGTTGAGATGCTCCCACTCACTTTCTTTGATTCCATATTTGAAGCGTTCACATATACTTTCAATCTTAGACAGGGGTAATTTTTCGACATGAGACAAACTAATCAAACTTAACAACTCATAGTGTGTCAAACCATCTGTCAGGGCGCTAAAGTGTCCACAGAATGAATCATCAGGCTCTTCAGTCTCCGCTAATTGATAAAATTGCCCATACCTTTCTTGTATAAAACGAATACGTTCGTTATTACCTGGCTTGTCTATTGTAATCGCTCTCGACCTTGGGTTCTTTAAATAAAGAAATGGCGGAAGGTCATTTAATTTATCACATGTCATAATGATAAGGTTTCTGAAACGCTTATTTTCTAGAATGACTTCTGGCGCATGAAGAGATGTCCGCTGTATCATCGTAAACAAAGCCTGTTCACTTGGCTGTAAATGCTGCGGATCACTAATCCATCGAGAGCAGTCTCCAAGTATCACAACACTGGGGTGCTCATTGTTATAGAGTACAGGCACGACTTGATCCATTAATGTCAGCAACTCACCGGCTGCATCTTGGGATTGACGACGACCTTTATTTGAAGCGCCATTAAACGGAAAAGGCTTATTCCGTTGTTCTTTTTGAACCGCCTCAAAACGCTCTCGAGCTGTTTGTGACGGAAAGCTAATACCATTTAAAAAATCCAGATTTATGATAATCTCGTAGCTTTGCTCTATGAAAAAACGATTTAAGAAATCAGTCAGGTGGCTCTCTGTCCAATATTGATGCTCACCCGTTTGAATGCCATAATACACCATATCTAGGCAATTTCCCTGAAGAAATATCAAATGCTTCACTTGATAAAACTGGTAGATTTCTTTAATCCATCGAGGCGCATTACTGATATCAATCATCTAGGTACCTCTGTTTTGGTTCCTTTTTCTTTTTATGCTCCGTAGACCAGTCTGAAACATCTTCAACAACCACAGTTGCTATATGGTCAATATCTACAGAAGACTCCTCAGCAATACGAAATTGAAACCCATCTTCATTTAAGCATCTCAGTAATGACCTAAAATCCTCGCACCACCTTTTTTCTTGCTGCTTAAAAAAACTAACCGCTTCGTTATCTAACTGCTCACCTGTAGGCTGACTGAGACCCTGCTGGGACTGCTCATGCTTTACTTCAAATCTAACCTGCAACCGATCATCAATCTGTAATTCAACTTGCTCACCACCGGGAATCTGCCACCTATTAAC
>JAYPYM010000187.1:0-2781 GCA_038135915.1 Gammaproteobacteria bacterium | reverse complement strand
TTCATTTAATTGCTCACTTTCATTTTTCAGGAAAACTCTTTGATAGTTCATCTCGGAAAGATGATGATGAACCCTGGAAAGTATATTTTTTTTCAACCCAGCTAGCTCCATTGACTGGTTAACTTTCTCTTTTAGCTGTAAATATAATTGGTTCATTAAACCAATCGCATCTTGTTCTGGTTTTTGAGTACTGACTATGTTAGCTAAATTATGCTTTAGGGTATCCAACTGCTTTCCATAACTCATCAAGCGTTCTGTTAGAGTAGAATCTCCGTTTGACTCGAGCAGGTATCTATTTAAGGCACTTAACTGTAATACCTGATCAATTAATATTTGAGCACCTTTCAACAACTCTCTACGCTCGATCAAGCAGAGACTGCGTCGCTCCCCTGCTCGCCGTATTTCAGATTCAACTTGATTCACGTGCGCCAGAATCTGCTCTTCACTTACAACTTCAGCCAATTTACAGCGCTCTATTAATGCTTGGTTTTCCCGCTTTAACCCAGCATGCTGATCAAAAAAGCTCATTAAATCAGCCTGATCTTGTTCGAGTTGCACTAATAGATCTCGACACGCTTCTAGCCTCTGATCTACAGGGTTAGATATAAACCCCGAAAAGGTCGGCTTATCTTGAATCGATGAGGTACCACTTTCCTCATCGGCTTTCAATTGGATAGACTGAAGTTTTTTACACAAGCGTTCTACTTCCAGAGGCGCTTCTGAAATAGCTGGCTGAAGGTTTGCTACCTGATCTTGAATGTCATCCAATTTTGTTAGCCATTCTTCATAAAACTGCATATAACGCTCGGAGGATCGCCTTGCATCAGTCCTATATTCCGCCATCAATACCGCAGCATAACTGCCTGCAATGACTGCAGCAGCAACCGGATTTACTGACGCAATGGCCATGATAGAGCACGCACTCAAACCTCTATTCCTCTTTGATAACAGCAGGCAAACAGCATAAACCTTTTATTCCTTATAAAAGTATAGAAAAGATCTATCTCGCTATATCCTAATTCAGCTCTAGAAGAGCAAATAAACAGAGGCTGCTTAGCAGATAATAATGAACGAACAGAACAGCCAAAAAATCAATTTGATATCATTTGCGCAGCATGGTAACTTTGTGAGCTCAAAAAATAGCTTTTCATTCACTCATACGAACAGACTCATTTGAAAGGGCTATAAATACAGACCTGCTTGGAGAACAAGATTTTGAAAATATTTGGCAAAAAAACTCCCGCATCAAGCACAACGACTGGGCCTAACTCGGTAAATAATTCAGGCAAAAATTATACTAGCACTACTCCTGACTCACAGAACCTAAAGGGTTTAAAACAAGGACTCAAAGTTGTGTCGACATCTCAGAATATTAGTAAAAAAGTGAGCGCTGTTACGCATCAACCAGCACCAAAATTATCAGCTAATAAGAAAACAAATAAGGCTACTGACTTGCTTCTTTCCTTCATACCAATCGCACAAGGCGCCAAGGGATTTGTAACTGCTAGAAATGAGTGGAAACAAGCAAAGAATGATGGTGATGAAGAAGCCCTAAACCAAGCAAGAAAGAAAGGGTATGCAGCAGTGTTAGATCTCGGCCTTGATGTTGGGCTTTTGGTTGCATCATCAGGAATTTTATCGTTTTTCAAGGGAGGAGCTAAAGGAGGCGCTAAGATGGCATCTAAACCGATAGCAGAAGCGGGCAAACAAGCATTGAAAGCAAGGGCTACCATGAAAGCGGTAGGCCTGAAACCAGAGAAAATGGCTTTTCGTGCGTTTACACAAAGCGAACAAGGCAAACATTTTATCGATACGTTATTCGAACTGACCTTTCGCGAAAAGATAACAGAACAAGATACTACGGAGCTACTTCAGTACGCAGCAAGTTAAGGGGTTCATATTAGAATTAAAATTCTAATATGAACCCAATAAAGCAGTGGACCACAGCAAGTTTTTCATGTTACATACTGCAACAGATGAATATAAACTTTTATTAGAGTTGCTTGTCATATAAAGCAGAAAAGCTAATTGTATCCCGTGCGAGCTAAAATAATGTCTAGACAATTCCTCATATTCCTAATCTCTTTAATGAGCATGTTAGCCTATTCATCACCTGTTTTTGCAGTACGTTGCGGCACTGATATTGTAAAAGAGGGTGATCTAAAATATCAAATACGAAAGAAGTGCGGTGAGCCTATTTCAATCGAACAAACGGGTTATATTGATAAAAAAATTAAAAATGATCGAATCAAAGTAGCAAACACTGAAGAGTGGATTTATAAACTTAGGCGTAGTTATTACCGATTGATGTTTGAAGGTAACACATTAGTCTCCCTAAAGTTAGTAGATACTGATTAATCAACCGATACTTTCGCACAGAAAGAGCCAACTATCGCCAATACTCACAAAGAACCCATACACTCATTGTAAAGAAGATTTGTTTTGTTCATAATACAATCAACTTGTTGTATTTGAGTGTTACTAATGCTATCAACTACCGAAAAACCCTACAATAATAATAGTGCTGCAGAACTAGATACAGAGAAAACCGAAATAGAAACAAATCATCACCATACTCCCGCTGTATTCCTTCAGCGGTATGCACGCGCTTATTTAGCGACTAAAGTGAAGTCCTTTTTTGATCAGATCCAAATTGTAGATCACCCTGATGGACATCAAAAAGATTTTATTCAATTTGCAGAGATGCGTGGCTGCCCCTGTGTTCTAGAGTTATGAACGAAAGTTGTGTATGAGGGTTTAGAAAAGGAAATTAGAAGGTGT
>JAYPYM010000186.1:459-9383 GCA_038135915.1 Gammaproteobacteria bacterium | reverse complement strand
GTGGAGGAGGTCGATTTCATTTCGCCAACTTTATTCGTAGGTTGCGGATTACTTGCCTTTTTATCTGAAGGGAGGGTAGGCCATCCAGAATTATTTGCTTCTCCAAAAGGTTGGTATGCGCCGCCATAATTTCTATAATCTTCAGCTATTGATGGTTGGCTCAAAACCACCAAAGTGGCCAAGATTGAAACTTTACTTGTTAAGCTTTTTAAAAGATTCATTTTTTCACTCCCGTATTTACTCTATATATGCATGTTTAAATATTTTGTATCTACTTCTCAATACTTCTACAACCATCGCATTTTTTGGTTGGTATTGTATCCCTCTTCCCGTTATTAATGTGTGTAGGAGGAGTTTCACTCGTCTCACCAACACTCGAATTTGATGACGGTTCAGAGATCTTTTCCCATCCGCTAGGGCCAGAGGGTAAAGATGACCATGCAGAATTGCTAGATCCCCCACCAAAGTCCTGATACCCGCCACCGTAGTTTCTATAATCTTCAGCCAATGCGGACTGGCTTAATGACACAAACATAAACAGCGTGGAAGCCTTAACTAATAAACTTATAAATGAGCCCATTTTTCACTCCTACATTCACTATTTAAAAGAATCGAGCAATTATATAAATTTGATATGCAACTGTCTAAATTTTATAACTCGGGGCCTTATAGGTGACAGTAAAGGGCAGGGCAAGAAATCACTTGAACCTGAACACTCCGTCACCACATAGGCTTTAGCTTCCATGTTGGTCAAGCTCTATGCTTGGTACAGTGTCACTGCACCTATTAAGATAAAACCCACGCCAGCTAGGTAGTGAAGGTATTTTTCATTGATGTAGTCAGATAAGATTGATCCAGCCATGACACCAATTGCAGTGGCCACGATGAGCGCCAAGGAGGCCGCAAGAAATACCGTTAACTTCCCGACCTCCTTATCTGAAGCGAATAGCATGGTTGCGATTTGCGTTTTATCGCCAAGTTCTGCAATAAACACCGAGACGAATACGGTTAAAAATATTTTCCAATCCATTTTTATTCCATATCAACTCATGCTATCCAGCAGCGATCTTGACTCATTCAGAAGCTTTTTTCTCGATTCAATATCTCGCTCATTATCTAGTGCCCTATAAATTTCAATGTAGCGATCTCGAATTCTACGAAATTCAAATGAATCATGGCACTCTTTAATCCAGGCGAGATCCTGGTCTGTTATCAGCGAAATTAAATCCTCTGGCAGTTCATCAAAGTAGCTGATGTCTGCGTAGTTTGATGAGTGCCAAATATCTATTTTTGAGGGGCTATCACCAAGCAGCTGTGGAATTAAATATAGGTTGGTTGTCATAAGATTTGCTAATGCATTTTTCGCCGCACTGGCTCTATTCAATCGGTTTAATCCAACTGCACAGCAAAGTATTTGTCCTGGTTCACCGATGTCATCTGAAAACTCTTCGTTGTACCAATCAACGTATTCGGCGAATTTATCTAAATCATTCAATGCGAGATAGAGCCAAAACAGTAGGTATCTTTTACCGGCACCGTCACTAATAAAGCCGTGAAGCTTCTTCTCTTTTTTCATAGCAGATTTATAGCTGCTAATCCTGCTTTTAATTTTTTTCTCAGTATCGGATATGGTAAACATAATTGAATCTCTTCTTTCGTGCCTTTTTTAATCCCAGCGGAAGTTAACCCCGCCTTGCCATTATGAAGGGGGTCGATAACATTCTTGATCTTGAAAATCTCTTCCCTTTTCAAAGTCCTCAATGCTTGTGTTGTATACCATTTCCCACTCGTAACAACCATCTTTGTCGATACGAAAATAATTTATAGGCACCCCGTTCTCGTTATAAAAATAATGCCTCCAAACATAATCATTATAAAAATAATTGTTACCAGGTCCTAAACCAGTGTAATGCCTTGATTCTCTCAGCACACCATCGATGTAATCTGACTCCGTTATTTTTCGTCCATAAATAACACCGTCTTTCCCGAATCCATTATGATTATCAATCCATGTATTTATACGCAGTCCGTTACCAAATTCATCTATTTGTGAACAGTCCCAATGTTTAACTTCTTCAGTCCATTCTGGTTTTTCTAACATCCAAAATTGACTGAACTCAAGACATCCTTTTTCATCTCGCCTTTGCTCAAAAAATGTAATCCCACTTGGTAGATATCCATATGCATCCCCAGTTGTATAGTCATTTTCCATTTCAAAGGTGACCCACAATTTTGGGTCTGATAAGTTGTCATCAGAAGGGTAGTGCGCAGTGATGGGTCCTTTTTGGGTTCCTCTATCATAGGGTATCGTGATCAGTGCTTTGTTTTCGGTCCAATGCCGTCGACTTAGATTAAACTGTTTTTCACTGTTTAAAATATCTACTTCTAGGGGGTAAGGTCGGGATTTATCAGAATCACATGTGATGGTGAGTTTATGTTGTGCTGGACCGGCATCTATGTCATAGACATCAGTGCGAAGTTCAGATGAAAGATAAGTTTTTAAATCAGGCATTGCTGATTCACCCGCCTTTTCAGAGGGACCATAATCATCCCACATAGGATGTGGTAGCCGATCAAATAATTTTTCAAATTGACGCCCTTCTTTAGATTGTGCGATTGGCCACTGCCCGAAGTTATTGTAGCCATAACTAAACTGGTCTTCGATGCCTGGGAACTCTTCCAAAACCTCTTCAGGTACCTGACAGTAAGCAGCACCTACAAAAGCCAAATTCTTACCAAGCGCAAAGAGGGGTCGATCATATTGGCCCTGTTGGTGAATGGGTGGGTCATTATAAGGCCGACTTGGAAATACATTGTTGCAGTTGTCGCAGACATTATCTGCTCCAGGTAACAACATAACCCAGAATGGAGGCTCTATATCAATGGGTAAAGCGGTTGTAATGGATTCGCCGTCATAATTTGTGAGATCAATAGATTTAACTAGTGAGCCGTAGTAAAGGTAAGGTGGTATTGCTTGATCTGGGTAGCTGTAGACAATATCCTCAATCAGACTTGAACTGTCATTAGATTCATGAATATATAAATTGATGGAGGTGTTCTCATCCCCAAGCAGCGGTGCATTATCATTTCCCCATACTTTAAAGGTTAGATCGTACCTTTGATCCGAATCAGCAGATATGGCAGTAATTTCGATAGGGATGGGCCTAATCTCAAAGAATTTTCGCTCTCGCTCTGTCAGCGCCTCAATCAACTCGTACGCATTGACGGTGGTTTTAACTTGGCTTGCAAAATTAAACAGACCCGCACCAACTCTAACAAGACGACCCCAGTTTTTACTGCTTGCAACCGTGGCATTATCCACATAAACCGATGAAATAGCATAAACAGCAATTTCGTAGGCCAATTTCACATCAACGCCATTCAGCAACCCATTGAGATCATTTTCTCTGGCTGATGCAACTTGGGCGAGATTTAATGCTAAGTCTGTTGAGGAGGAGGCAAGCTTGGAAACGTCCCACTTAACGCCCGTCACATAGGTGATGATAGGCCCCATTATATTGAGTAAATTAATAAGCTTGCCATATGAGGTACCAACCGGGTCGGCAACAAGCAAAAACCCGCCCGACCCCTCAAAGCTCCACTCGACAGGCACTGAGATGGTAATGTCTGAGTTGGTGCTTCGAGATATGTCGGTAATTGCGAATGGATCACTACCAATACCAAGAAAGGCTGAAACACTTTTTGCGAAATCTGTGTAGGTGAACTCTTTGGCGGGTAAGACACCTGCCAATGGCTCTGTCATGATTTCTTGCTCATCATAGATCAGGTATGTGTCGTAGAACAGCCGACCAGCGTTGTTCATTTTTAAATTTACTTCAATATCTGAGTGTTCTTCAGGCTGGCTGAAACCAAGAAATGAAACTTTCAAGGGTTCTTCTGTTCCATCAGAGTAGGGCACAGCACCGACTTTACGCGGATACACTCGGGCTTCGTCATACTCAATGCTTTTTGCGGATACTGTGGCAATACTCTGTAGCGTAGTGGACACGTCAGAAAGAATGCGTGCTGCAAGCTCTGCATCCTCAGTGGTGAGGGCTTCAAAATCAAAGAAGCCTTTGTATTGAACAATAGCCTCTATTGCCTGGGATAATTGATCTATTTCAGCGTGTTGATCAATCGCGTTTAGAATACTGGTTTCGGTTTCAGAGTCACCCTCGTATGGCATTAAAAAGGAGTAGATAATCATGATCGCCGTTGATTTTGCATCGGCCAGGTGGCCAGTTACAGATAGGGTTTTACCACTGCCCCAGTACAGTAGCTGATCGTCTTCTGTAAACGCCAAGACAGGTTGCGTCTGTGATGTTGGTAAATCAGATACCGGTGTATTTAATACATCTTCATTGTTAAGAGTGAGGCTGTAGGAAGTCACACTGCTGGGTAAATTGCCCACCAAAGAGCTGGCTTTGGCATTTGGGTCTATGTAGTCTTCAGGCACGTTTGGAATATCGTCAACAGGGTCTTCCAGGTCTGGGTCTTCAACTGCTGGATCATCGATGATTAAAAAGCCCGTATTATCAGTATTCTCAGACTCATCATCGCTACCGCTTGAACCGCCTCCGCATCCCGTTATAAGAGCTAATAAGATTATCTGAAAAAGTTGTCTGAATGACCCAAAAGAGAATGAAGTGGTGCGCTCATTTAACATACATAGCCTTGATCAGTGGGTTATCAATATTTCAGAAGTCGAATTGAGAGATGATACGATATGAATGAAATCAAAGCAATTTTAGGGGGTCGATAGGCCTACACATTACAAGCTGTACCTTGATTTTCACATTGAGCGTTAATGCTTGGATCAAAATAATGAGAGGGTTACGGACTTCAGCTGGTTTTTACATTTATTCGCCCATCGTTTGACGATAGATTAATTAGATATCTCTAATATTAATCTCTGCAGTAAATCAAATAAAGCGTCGACAGTACCGCGCTCACTTCTGGGCTACAGATTCGGTAATAGACGAGCTGACCACGTTTTTCGCATTCTACAATGCTTTCATTACGCAATTTAGCCAAGTGCTGAGAAATGGCTGATTGCGATAATCCGACTATTTCTACCAGTTCATTGACTGTTTTTTCATTTTGAACCAAGTTACACAGAATCAATAGCCTGTTTGAATTTGCTAGCATTTTTAGCATCGATTCTGCTTTTTTTGCGTTGTCCTGCATTTGATCGAAGTTCATTAATATCTCTCATGTTTAGGCTTTGACTATATATTAGTATATGCTAATATATAGTTATGGTAAAGATAAATTAGTCAGACCTGTGCTTGCCGCATGAGCTGGCTGGTATGCTCACATCACTGACACCAAATAGGGTAAAAATTGACCTATATTGTTGGCCTAGTAATAGGGGCTGTTTTAGGATTAACGGGAGCAGGCGGCTCGGTCTTCGCGGTTCCTCTATTAATGGCCCTACTCAGCATGAGCGCTCAGCAGGCCATGGGCATTTCATTAGGGGCTGTTGCTATTAGCGCCTTGTTTGGTGTCTTCACAAAACTCCGAAGTGGTCATATTCAATGGCTACCCGCTCTTGCCTTTCTTTTTGTCGGTTCTATCTTTTCACCATTAGGTACCTGGTTAAATCGGCAAACCAATGAAACAGCATTGCTTATAGGCTTTAGTATTCTAGTGGTGCTGGTAGCGCTTAAATTATGGAAGCAGGCATCGACCCACCCGGAACAAACCCACCATGTTCGATCTGGCAGTTCTTCTGCAGATGAGAACAAAGAGGCCATTTGTATAATCAATCAAGGCAAACCTTTTAAAGTTGGGCCGCGCTGCATGATCGGAATTTGTTTAAGCGCCATGGCAACAGGGATTTTATCGGGTCTTTTTGGCGTGGGTGGTGGATTTATGATAGTGCCAACATTGATATTTTTGACGAGCATTTCAATGCAGCAAGCCGTAGCAACCTCACTCGTTGTCATCAGCGCTGTTTCTGGGTCAGGATTCATCAGCTATTTGATGCTTGGAGATCCACTGGAAATGGCAATACTTGTACAGGTTGCTTTGGGTGGACTCACTGGGATGACAATCGGCATATTTGCAAGCCAATATATAGCAGGGCCAAAACTGCAAAAAATATTCTCGGTTCTAATGCTGATGATCGCTATCGTGACCGTTGCTTCAATACTCAAGAGCTAAGGAGGTTTTAATGCCTGTTAGACAGTTTTTCGATTATACGAGTTACACCTACACCTATATTATTCATGATTCATCCACTCGCGCATCCTGTATCATCGATCCGGTTGTGGAGCAAACCGAACAGTATGTTAGGTTTTTAAATGAGCTAGAGCTTACTTTGGATTACGCCATCGATACCCACATTCACGCGGATCACATAACTGCGCTGGGTTCACTTCGAGATAAACTCGACTGTAAAACCTTAGTCGGAAAGCCTGATCAAGTCAGCTGTGCCACAGATGGATTGCATGACGAAAAAGTTATTCAGGTTGGAAACCTAAGCTTAAAAGCTATTTATACGCCCGGTCATACAGACGACTCTTACTGTTTGTTGTTAGAAGAGAGCGGCCAACATATGATTTTTACTGGGGATACGCTTTTAATACGAGGTTGTGGTCGTACTGATTTTCAGAATGGAGACCCAAGCCAACTCTACGAGAGTCTCCACCAAAAAATTCTCACACTGCCAGATGAAACTATTGTGTACCCTGGGCATGACTACAAAGGTTGGTTGAGTTCTACAGTTATTGAGGAACGCAACCACAATCCACGCTTAAACCTAAATTGTAAAGATGCATTCGTTACTCATATGAACAACTTAAATTTACCAGATCCTAAATTTATGGATGTTTCGGTTCCAGCAAACCTCAAATGTGGTAAGAAAGCGGAGGGGCAATAAATGTCTATTATAAATCCTGCAATTGGTGGAGTTCTTATTGGTTTGGCGGCTGTGTTGATGATGTTTGCGATAGGTCGAATCTGCGGCATCAGTGGAATATTGGGTGGCGCTACTAAGAATCTGCTGATGGATCGTCTTGAAGGTGCTAGCGATCATACTTGGCGTTGGCTGTTTTTATTGGGCTTGATAATTGGGCCGCTTATTACACACCAACTCCTTTCGGTTGATAAACCCTCAGCGATTGATGCAAGCTGGGCTCTGGTCATCGTTTCAGGGTTATTGGTTGGTGTTGGCACTAAATTAGGCAGCGGTTGCATCAGCGGGCATGGCGTATGTGGAATGGCGAGACTTTCCGTTCGCTCAGTTGCAGCAACGATAACATTTATGCTGTCCGGTATCATTACGGTATATCTAGTCAGGCATGTATTTTAACAGGAGAACTACGATGCAGAACTTATTTTCTCTTGCTTGTGGTCTTTTATTTGGTATTGGCCTCTCCCTTTCGGGGATGACAGATCCACAGGTTGTCTTAGGCTTCCTAGATCTTTTTGGAAGCTGGAACCCAGCATTAATTTTTGTCATGGCAAGTGCTGTACCAGTCACATTTATTGGATATCGTTTCGTTTTGAAGCGGCAGCAGCCTCTATGTGATAGAGAATTTCATTTGCCCGCCAATAAGAGTATTGATAAGAAGCTTATTATTGGCGCTGTTCTTTTTGGAACAGGCTGGGGTATATTGGGGCTCTGCCCAGGTCCAGCGGTTGCCTCTTTGTCATCTTTACAGCCTAAGGTATTTGGATTTGTGTTCTTTATGATACTGGGTATGTTTGTGGTAGAGAGAGCAACCAACAAATAAAGTGAATTTCCCTCCGTCACCTGGATTGATTTAACATTTAACCAATACGCAAGAAAAAGCATTTATCCGGTATGGGTTTTAAATGCAAAAAAAGCAAGTATTATTGAAAAGGTAAAAACTAAGATTGCTGTAGCTTGGTGAACTGAAGCCAGTAATGTCGGTACAAATAACAATAATACCGATACACCAAGAGCTATTTGAAAACATACGGCAATACCTAAAATAACAACCCATTTTTTTAGCACTACGCTTGCTTGAAATCTAAATATAAAAAATGCTAAAAATGCAGTGATTACGAATATAGTGTAGGCAAGAGTTCGATGATTAAACTGTACTGTTGTCGGATCACTGAGCGCCGCCATCCATATCGGCTTGGTACTATATACTGCATGGGGAATTAAACTATCCCCCATGAGAGGGAATGTATTCCAAATCCAACCGGCTTTGAGGCCAGCAACCAGGGCACCAGAGAGTATCATGAAATAAATAATGGCGGGAAGCGCAAGAGCTAAAGTAAAAACCACCTTTGATTTTAGAGGTGCAGCAGGATCGTTGCCTGACTTGTAGTAAAAGTTCATCGCAGTCCATATGATCACTCCATATAAAAACACAGCAAGCCCTAAATGAGCAGTAAGTCTATAATGACTTACGCGGGGCTCGTCTACTAAACCACTTTTAACCATAAACCAGCCTAACAAACCCTGGGTAGCGCCTAAAATAAAAACGGCTGTCAGATTAACTACCATTCTATTTGTTAGTTTCCCTTTCTTCCAAAAATACATGAATGGTAAGATAAATACGATTCCCGTTACACGGCCTAAAAGCCGATGAAAATACTCAAAGAAAAATATCGTCTTAAATTCCTGAAGAGTCATTGAATTGTTAATGATCTTGAATTCAGGTGATTGCTGATATTTATTAAAGACTGTAACCCAATCCTGATGATTCAATGGAGGAATGGCCCCCATAATTGGATTCCACTCGACCATGGATAGGCCAGAGTGGGTCAAACGTGTTACGCCTCCCAATACAATCATCGCAAATATAAGAAAAGAACAGGTCAGTAGCCAGTAGAAGATTCGCTGTTGATCTAAATGGGTCTGGTTGTTATTGCTGTAATTGTTCTGAAGAAAAGACATAGATCAATCTACCCATTTAAGAGCATATGCACGAGAATACTTGCCC
>JAYPYM010000186.1:0-345 GCA_038135915.1 Gammaproteobacteria bacterium | reverse complement strand
AACGCGATAACCGGAGTCCATTTAAGGTGACTAAAAAATGTGTATTGTCCGCGAGCCTGACCCATTAAAGCAACACCTGCGGCAGAGCCTATCGATAAAAGACTGCCTCCTACACCAGCTGTTAGAGTCACCAACAACCATTGCATATGAGACATATCAGGGTTCATAGTCAACACAGCGAACATCACAGGAATGTTATCTACAATGGCCGACAAGATACCTACCAGGATATTTGCTCCCGTAGGCCCTAATTCACCATACATCAGGTTTGAAGCCAATCCAAGATAGCCGATAAAACCCAGTCCACCGACGGCAAGTATCACACCATAAAAGAAGAAAAGTGTA
>JAYPYM010000185.1:8529-9395 GCA_038135915.1 Gammaproteobacteria bacterium | reverse complement strand
GTGATATACTCTGGCTCTTTAAGTGGTGAGGGTGATACGGGAACAAAATGACCAGAAAAAACTTGGCGAGCCTGGTGGTTATCACCATCACTATTGGCACTAGGATCGGCATTCAAATTATCCATAAAAGAATAATCTACCAATTTCAAAAATTCATCAAAGGTATTCACACAAGATTTTTTAGTTGATTTAGAATGATGGGTCACAATTGAAAAAGCCCGTTCATTGATATTTTGTGACGATAAACCACCCTTAGCCTAGGTTTTTTCGTACCCGTAATTAGGTGATCCAAGAAATATTATAATAAGGTGTTAGCCCTTTTTATGGAAGTAGCCACTGCATTATATGTTATAAATGCAGTTAAAATACGACAAGATTTCGTTTGGATTAACACTCGTTTCGCCTTCAAATCTGACCACATCATAGTATTGCGTTTCAGTCGGAATAAACTGAATATGAGATTGGGAGAGTTGAAATAAAAATAAAAATAAAAATAAAAATTGATAGAGCTGAAAATATGCCTGGTATAGAGGCTTATTAGGGTTAATTTAATGATTGATATTCATGATGGCCGACATTATAATTCTTGACTCTTATTCTTTACGTAATCTTGGTGTTTATATGATTACCGGTAGTAGCCTCCAAAATCAAAGCATGGCTGGCCCTCAGCCTCCACCAAAAAATCCAAACTCTGATTTTTTGTCTGAAATAAAATCTACTATTGGAGGAGCGCTCGGCGGAGCTGTCGGTAAGCTTGTGACAAATTACCCGATATATTTAGCGCTGAGAGGGCAAGAAGCGAATCCAGACCCTAAGCTGCCTTTTCTAAAGGTTGCACCAGGAATGGTGGTGGGAGCAACAGCCCA
>JAYPYM010000185.1:4174-8519 GCA_038135915.1 Gammaproteobacteria bacterium | reverse complement strand
GTTATTTATCACTACTGCTTTAGTTTCTGCGTCAGGTGCAAAGGAGGCTGAAGCCGGTAGCTTCGAGGCCTATTGCAAATATGGGGCTTCTGGTTTTGCAGGTGCTGCGGCTATCTATCCTTCGTCATTTTTATTTTTTATGAATGATGGTATGCGAGCGAAAGTAGATGACTTGCCCCCTGTTCGTTCATGTAAGTGGTCTTCAGAGTTAAACACCGTACTCAAAGTATTGAAACACAACCCTGCAATGCTTGTTCAAGGAAAAGCACTATATGCAGGCGGACTTAGGTTGTTGCTTGGCGCAAGTGATAGGCTATACAAACCAGCGGCCGATCATCTAGAAAAAGCGATAAAAGAAGACACTATTCCAGATTTTATAAAGAATAGCGTCCCCAGTTCTATGAGAGATGAGCAGGGTGGGTTAACAACATTATTGGATGAAAAGGGCAAACTTGACTGGAAGGTTGACTTCCTAGTTGCTATGAGTGTGATTGCTGTTGGAACGACTGTTTTACAACTTCATGCTGGTCTTGTTCAAAGGCTAGAAGGAAAAGCTACCCAGCCAATGACTCACAAACCATCGGTTGGTTTGTGGCGAATTGCTGCAATCAATGTGTTGGTGAACGCCTACTCTGCAGGAGATTTAGTGATTCAGGAAGAAGTCAAAAATCTTGCTAGTCACATCGGCTAAGTAAAAGTCCATATTTGTCTTTAAACTATGCGCTTAAAGCTGGTCTTTTTCGTTATGGGGTGATCTTAAATAATTTTCTTCTGTCTTATTTTTAAATTCCAGAATTGGAAGCCATTTGACTGCTATGGTTGGTGTCAATATGATTTTTTAGGCGAAAAATATTAGCTTATTGTTGTTCAGCTATTTACCCAAGTTTTCAGTCACTACTGATATCCGTTCGAGTCTACACTGATTCTATAAATTCACCCCCATATCACAGAAAAATTAATTATTTTAATAGCTTATCTACAACGAAGAGAGTTCTTTAGTCTATAGTTTCTATAATGCCATTTATATATATTACTGATATATGTTGGCTTACGTGAAAGTGTAAGTCTACTTTATTTTTTTGATGGCTATGTCTCGAGAATTGCCATTTTTTGTTACCGCAACTAGGGTGCTTATGCCGAGTCTTGATGAATCTATACGTGTTAGGTATCAAACTGCACATATACTGATTGCGGTGCTGGTGAGTATATCCGCACTCTTGATTCAGAATATTCTTAATACGCAGCAACTGGATGCGAAGGTCATTAATCTTTCCGGTCAACAAAGGATGCTGTCCCAAAAAATTGCTTTACATGTGACTAGAATATTTGTCCAAGGTGACAGAAATGAAATTGAGCGGGAAGACCTCGCTCAGTCAGTAAAGAAATTTAAGGAAAACCATTATGCCTTGATTCAGCATGAACCAATACAAGGTAAATCACATCATTTGTCATCGGAACTACAAGCATTATATTTTTCTGGCAACCCTTCATTACACCAACGCGTTTTAATTTATGCAGAACAGGCAGAAATGTTTCTGTCCGAAGGCAGTATTTCTCAAGGGATGTTTAATGAGTCAAGGTTTACCAATGAATTACTAGTAGATCTTAATAAAGTAGTTGAGCAGTTTGAAACCGAAGCCAGGCGTCGTGTTACATTTTTATCGCGTTCAGAAATTGTCTTATGGATAATGATCATGTGTTTGTTGATCGCTGAATTGCTGATTATATTTAGACCATTGGAACGAAAGATAGCAACATTAGTGGAAAGTCTGGAGCAGAAGCGACGAACGGCTGAAAGCTCTGTTAAGGCAAAAAGTGAGTTTGTAGCCAACATGAGTCATGAAATACTGACACCTATGCACGGTGTACTTGGTATGTTGAAAATATTGGGTAAATCGAATTTAGCTGATGCACAGGTGCGTTATTTGAACTTAGCTCAAGAAAATGCAGATGCACTGCTCAAAATCATTAAAGATATACTAGACCTTTCAAAGATCAATGCTGGAAAGCTAGGGATTAAAGATGTAGATTTCGATGTTAGGGTCCTGTTGGAGGATGTTACAAACAGAATACTCCCTCGAATTGAAGAAAAGGGTTTAAAACTCAATACTGATGTTGGTGAAGTAGAGCACAACCTTTTATTGAATGGGGACCCCGATTTAATTACCCAGGTGTTAACAAGATTAGTGGACAATGCTATTAAATTTACTCCTGAAGGGGAGATAACGATTAGCGCACATTTACAAGATATGGGAGCGCGAGGGGTTATATTGGCTTGTTCAGTAACGGACACTGGTATTGGGATAGATGAGTCTATCCAAGATCGTTTATTCGAGCAATTCGCTCAAGCTGATTCATCAAACACTAAATAGTACGCTGGTACGGGTGTAGGGTTAACCATCTGCAAGCATATTTGCCAGCTAATGGGTGGAAATATTAGCGTAAAAAGTAAGCTAGGGCAGGGGGCAAGATTCCAGTTTTCTGCGTCATTGAGACATTGTAATCAAGATAAAAAGATAGCGTGAAGTTACTCTAAGGCATGTGATGCTGGTGATCGAGTTGGTTGTTATCTGTAGAATGGTTTAACGATCTCTTGCGAATGATTTGTTTTTGGCCTAGTTTTAAAGCGTTTGTAGCTCCATTGATATTGTTCTGGGCATTCCATCACAGCGCTCTCAATGCTTTGATTCATCGCAGCTGTAGCAACGCTCAAGTTGTTATCAGATATAGCTTTATTCACCTTACGAACGCATATCTCGAATCCACCCGGATTGATTGATGTTTTCGATTGATCTGTTGCTAGGCGTTTACAAAAAATCAAAAGGGGGGTTGCTTTTGTTTCTTGAATCAAGCGTGGCACTAAGCCGCCAGTCAAAGCCTCTAGACCAAAGAAAGGAGCAAAGGTACCTTTACCATTGTCTGGCTCTTGATCTGGCAATATGATGGTTGCTCCGCCGGATTTTAAGCATTTATAGGTTTTGCTGACGCCCACTCTGTTAGCTGGCACCATGGTAACGCCTGCTCGAGTTCGAGCTTGGTAAACGATATCTTCTAAGGCTTGAATTTTTGCCGGCTTATACATGGCTGTAATCTTTGTTTTTCCTACAATATATTGATTGGTCATTTCCCAGTTACCCAGGTGAGGTAGAATGAGTAATACGCCAGCCTTTTGGGCAAGGGCCTCGTCGAGTAGTGCTTCACCCGAAATTTTTTTGATATGTTTTTGACCATGTTCAATTGGTCGTAGCCAGATAGGCCCAGCTTCTAATGCGGTGACTAATGTGTTGATAAAGCTTTTTTTGATGAGTTGATTTTGCTCTCTCGTGCTTAAGTTAGGGAAACAAGCGCGAATGTTTTTCTTGATGGTTTGATGTAAAGGAGTGGGTATTAACCAGAGAGTGTTACCAAATAGCTGGCCAATAGACTGTGCTTTGGGTATGGTCAGCTGGCCTAATAGGGTGAGTAGCTTGGCTGCTGCACGCTCTTTAAAACTTGAAATATCTTTGATAAATGTTAAATTCATGTCACCGCTGGCATCAGTACCGAAGATTACCGGTATTTAACATTGATAGATCAGAAATATCAATGAATTGGCATCACCTTAGGGCTAGAAATCAGTTTTTTTAACTCTAAAACTTCCTACTTTGAAAGACAGCAAACAGCATCAGCAGAGGATTTTCATGGTAAATATGAAACCAGTATTTAATTTTTTGGGTGCTTTGACCCCGGTTGATTGGGTTTATCAAGCACTGGATCAGATACCAGTTCTGTTGATTGACCATGCTAATTGTGAAAAAAAGGCGGCTGGTACTGCATTAAATTTAATGTTTCGTTATGTCGAAAAGGTAGAACTATTGAATAAAATGTCGCAACTAGCGAGAGAAGAGCTACTTCACTTTGAACAGGTATTAGCTTTGATGCAGGAAAGGAATGTTCAATATAGACATTTGTCTGCTTCAAACTATGCGGCTGGTTTACACCAACATATTCGTCGAGAAGAACCGCATCGGTTAATAGATACATTGATTATTGGCGCTTTTATTGAAGCCCGCTCATGCGAGCGATTTTATGCATTGGCAGAAGAAATTGACAACAGAGATAATGCTCCAGATTCAATGAAAGCATTGTCAGGCTATTATCGATTTTTGCTGAAATCAGAGAGCCGGCATTTTATGGACTATATCGAGTTGGCCAGGCTCTATGATCATTCCGGCAGATTGGATGAAAGGGTAGGTGTTTTTAGGGATATAGAATCCCGGCTAGTGAACGCCGTTCAGGGTGGGCCTCTGAGATTTCATAGTGGGCCAGTAAAGACTAGTGTTGAGGCTGAGGTTGGTTGTGTTCA
>JAYPYM010000185.1:0-4164 GCA_038135915.1 Gammaproteobacteria bacterium | reverse complement strand
ACGAATGATGTCTCTTTTGATCTCCTATATTGTTGGGTGCGTTTGAAAGAACGTTCAGTAGCGCGTTTCACTTTGTGTAAGCAAAGGTTAATGGCATCATATATATCAGCCGTTGTCACTTGCGCGAAAATAGGTGGTAAGCCTTCGAGGCTGGCATTGATTTTACAACTCAAATCAATGCCGCCTTTAGGGCTATCTTCGTCACTTAGGAAGACGTCCACTTGTGAGACTTTATTTACATAAGGGCCTAAGACTAGTCTAATTTTTGTGTTGATATAGTCGTTTAAAGAGTTTGATAATGAGAAGTCCGTATTGTGTATTTTTACACGCATATCTTATGCTCCTTTTCTATTTCCTTGGTATTTCTTTCTCCTACTACCGCTACGATTGAGTATTCGTAACTCTATAATAAAACGGTCAGCAAACCAACGCTTTTCTGTTGTTACTTCTCATTGAAGACTAACAAGATATAATAGATTGGTTAAATCGATTATTCTTAGCCGAAATATCAGTTAAAATCGAATGATTAATCTGAACATCACGCCTTTAAGGTAAGGATGCCAAATGACGGATAATATCAACTATAAACATCTTCATTACTTTTGGATGGTGGCTCATGAAGGCAGTATTGCTAGAGCCAGTGATAAATTACATGTCACTCCGCAAACAATCAGTGGTCAGCTTTCTTTGCTAGAAGATCGTTTTGGTAACGCTTTGTTCGACAAGGTGGGTCGTGGGCTCCAATTGACAGAGTCTGGGCGCTTGGTACTTCGCTATGCCGACGAAATATTTGAGCTAGGGCGGGAGCTAAATGATGTATTGCGTGGGGCGCCTGCGGTAGGGCCCGCTGAATTTATAGTTGGTGCAGCAAGTGCGTTACCCAAGACGATTGTATATAAGATTATAGAGCCAGCGTTACATATGCCGCATGAAATCAGTTTAACTAGTCGAGAGGGTTCAGTGGAAGCCATGCTGGCCGATCTAGCGATACACAAGGTTGATTTGGTTTTAAGCGATACGCCAGTTACGAGTGCTATTAGTGTTAAAGCTTTCAACCATTTGTTAGGTGAAAGTGATTTGAGCTGTTTTGCTGCACCAAAGTTGGCTAAAAAGTACCAAAAAAATTTCCCACAGTCTTTAGACAATGCGCCAGTGCTCCTGCCCACGACTCAGTACGCGTTACGTCAGTTACTAGATAGTTGGCTGTATCACAACAATGTTCATCCAATAGTTTGTGGACAATTCGATGACAGCGCATTGATGAAATCTTTTGGGCAGGCAGCCATGGGGTTGTTTTTTATGTCGTCAACAATAGAGGAGGAAATTTGTAATAACTTTAATGTGAAGGTCATCGGGAAAACCGAAGGTATTAAGCAGCGCTATTATGCAATCTCCGCTGAACGAAAAGTTAGGCATCCTGCTGTGGCAGCTATTTGTGACAGTGCAAGAAACTCTCTTTTTGGTGCTTAGGTGTTAACAAGTTAAGTTTCTAATTGGTTTGGATTTGAAATAGAAGACAAGAGAAAATCGGCAGATTTTGGCGGCTATATCCTAGGTACTTCATTGGTATTGTGCTGCGGTTATGAACTCTCCAAATGTTTCGCACCATATGATGACTGCTTTATACGCGGAAGGGTTGATATGCTTTGGTAAACGAACTAAGAAGTTATTAAATGTTTTGATATCGCTTACTTGCTCCATGCTATGTTTCAGCCGATTGAAATCAACTTCAGTTTCTACGAATTCAGGTGAGAGATACAGTTTAAAATCAGGGCCGGGTGAAATCTTTCCCATAAAAGCGATAAAGTCATTGCCGATTGATATTGTCCCTTCTCCCCAATGGAGCAAGTCGCTATCTTTCAGATCTTTCTTAAAGGTGGCTGAATAGATGGCAGACGAGGACATCTCGTTAATTTCGGACTCAGTGGGTGATGTTGGTGCAATTAGAATAGGCAATGCATAAATACCAAGGGCAAAACCAACAACAGCGGTCACAAAGTGTGTGATTAACAGTAGTATTTTAAGCTTTTTCTTCACTGGGTTTTCCTTTTTTATTCGTTCATTGTTTGTGATTTATGGTGTGTGGTGATCTTCTCAATTTTAACATTTAGTTTTTGCTTAAATTGTTGGAAGTTACCGAGGCAACTTCCAATTTCCTTATCATCTAGTAGTATTTGTATGCCTTCGATGGTGTGTGCTAATACAACTGGGGAAATACCTTGTGTTGTTTTTTGCTCTGCATCGGAAAGTTGATTTCTGCATGGCTGACGTATTTCGGTTTTAAAACGTTTGGCGAGTTGTTTTTTATATGCTTTCCATTCTTTGGTTTGTGTAAAACGGTTATATGCTATTTCACACAGTGGGCATGAGTGTTGGTTATTCCACACTTCTTTGATTGCGTTAAGCCCGCCTGACAAATTAAAATCAGCATGCCAGACGAAGGTGATTCTATTTATCTTCACGGCGTAGTAGATTCTTTTTTCAATGTAAGAATATAGTGGTTAAGTTGGTCTCTTTTGGTATTGCGTGCTTGCCTAAACTACAAGCACGCAATGCTAGAGGAATGAATCTATTCGGTTGAGTGCTAGTGCTTATGCTCAGGGTAGTAGGCCAGTATTTCCTTGATACTAGTTTCTAAAGCTTCGACGTACTTCACATCAGCATTTTGTTTAACTTTCATCGCATTAACGATGATGGCATGATGTTTTTGCAAACGTTCAACATAATCTTTTTGCTTAGATTTTACGCGTTGTGTTAAAAAATAATCGCTGATTGTCGCGATAATATTTTGCGCGTGCTTTTCTTTGTTCATTACCCAGCGTACTAGCTGATTATTTGACTGCGGATCTTTTTTTCCTGAGAGTTCGGCTATTTGCCCGGCTGCTTTTCTGGCGGTGGCTGCATCTTCTAACATTGTTTTAACGCGGGCATGATCATCATAAATGCCGCACGGTACTTGGCAATGGCTATAGGCCGCTTGTGAGTAGATGGCTAATCCCATTAAAAATATTAAATGTTTAATTTGCTTATACATGTTTTCATTATTCCTTTAGTGTTGCCCTATTTCAGGATTCTGATTGATCGATAACGGAACATATTTTATTGTGTTCCTGATATATCTGTCCACTGAAAAAATTTAACTCAGATTAAAGTTCGTGAAGCGATTAGATGATTGAGAGCGCTGGGTGTAAATAGCTCATTGGGTGATCCTGTGAGGGTATATAGAATTAACTAAAGTTTGCTGTCCACTGAACCTTACTTAAACATACTTTATTGAAATCCGTCTGAGAAATCATCCGTCATGTTTTGATCACTCTGGCTTTGGTTGAAGATGCCCTCTATTCTGAGTTTATCTTGATTAAAGTTAGCCTTGCGTTTCTCATTGGCGTAGACTTGATCATCACATATATGTACAAAATCTATGTAGTAATCATTATCAAGGTTAGGCTTGTTCGAAAGCTCAAGCGTATAGTCCTCTGGGTTTTTACTAAAAAAGTTGCCGTAAATAGTGGTTAAGTTTTTTACTAAAAATCGTAAGGAAGCTGGTTCATGATAACGTGAGCCTTTCAGTACAAGTTCACCAGAGCCATGCTCATCATCCCAAACCAAAGTGACATCCGGTTTTGAAAGGTTTTCATTGTTAAACTTATCCAGTTCTGTTGCCAGTTTCTTAACCCACTCTTTAGCGATTAAACCGTATTTTCTATCTATTGCTCTAAAATCGCCACTGTCAGAAAATTGCATCTTCAAACATGTTGTAGAATCACGCAAGCCCCGGTGTGAAGTGAGTCGGGGTGTAAACCCTTTAGTTGTTGTAGGTTGCTTATAAGTGAATAACATGAGCAGTATCGTAGCTAATTTTACAGGCTTTGACTTGCCTTGACGCTTTGCTTGATCTACTTGACTAAGAGGAAGTTCAATTTTCAATTTAAGCCTCGATACAATAATATTGACTTGTTAATCAGGTTTTATATAGGTTCGCTGTTTGGTTTATGCAGTCGCAATGTTACCAGAATTGAATGATATGACCCAAGTTAAAGTTATAGGTACGCCTATTTAATATAAATCAAAATAGCCGATCAACTTTGTAGTTCCTGTTCAAACTGGTTTGCGTGAAGTGGGTTACAAATGTCTGTTATCTTCGTTCATGTTAATATCATAGAT
>JAYPYM010000184.1:0-9452 GCA_038135915.1 Gammaproteobacteria bacterium | reverse complement strand
GCCTCTACTTGCACTAGGTAAAGCAGACGGTAAGAATCTGTCTACTGTTGTGGTGCCCAAAGAACTGTTAAAAGTGAATGCCGGTGATCTCCAGCAAACATCGTTAGCTTTTGGTCAAATGGGTTACGAATTTAAGTTTGAACGCAAGAGCGATATTACCATAGAGGCATTGATCGATCTTGATAAACGTCAAGAAAGAGCAATACGCGACCGTAAGTATATGGTTACCACAAGCCAGTCCATTCAATCTCTTAAACTAAAATTATTGGATTTGCTATATCAAAGTAACCATGAAAGTGCATCAAAAGAACAATTTGAGTTATGGCAGAAGCAAACAGATATCATTTCCAGGATCCTGACACGGATTGGTGAAGTCGCACAAGCACATATTGACGAAGTTGATGGAGCACTTGATTCCCGTAAGGAAGTGAACTTTTCCTTGGGGACACCTTATAGTATTCGTGCTGAAAGACTGGATATGGTCACAGACCTATATGAAGCTTTGGCCACCGAAACTGATTTTTCTAGCAAAATAAAACTCAGTCAAAACAAGCAAGGAACTGTTACAGAAAAAGAATTACGTCAGATGAAGAGGAAGCTAGCAAGACATGCGCTAGATCATTTTGAGTGTTTTAAATGCTTTCGTGACGGCACAATACATGTTAGTCGAAAAAACCGTCGTAACCTAATGGCATATCTATGCGGGGAAAACGCTAAAAAACCACCGTTACTAAAACACCTTGAAAAATCAAGATTAACAGACCCAGCACACGAGGTGGGAGAGCTCATCGCGCTGTTGAAGGAAGAGCTTAACACCTTATTAGCAGTCACGCTCAATAAAAACGGCGGCGTGGACTATGGTCAGGCAGTGAATGATAACATGCAGAAACAGCCTAATGCACCAGCTATCCCCTACTCACAAAGAGCGCCTCAAAAAGGGTCACAATTTGGAAATAAATATGAGACCCTCAACTATACACTACAGATGTATTTGCATGATGATATGGGAGAGGAAGAGTGTATAACCATTCAATCACTCAAGGACATTGTTGTTAAACTAAAGAATGAAGCGGCAAATGAAGTCATTAAAAAAGGTATTGATATCGGTGATACAGACGCAGCAAAACGATTTGCTGCCTATGTTCGTTCTTCAGGTCAAGATCTTGAAACAGATCTTGGGAAGTATGATGAAGAACGTGATGACAGTTTTCAAGCACTACTTGATACCATTAAAGCAAGCCCAAGTGCTCGATTACGTTATGCCCGAACCTTTGTATTAGATCGTATCCAGGTATTCCCCGCAAAAATCAGTAGTAACGCGCAGGATTTCGTTGAGCTCTTAGCAACCGCACAAGGGTTCACTGGAACCTTGTGGAACCACACAACCTATCATTCCGAATTGACGCCTATACCCTCACCTGAAACCCACGGAATCGTATCAAATATTCTATTCAATAAGGCTAGAACCAAATTGGGTTCACTTGCAGCTTCCAAACCGGAAAAGATCATCGAAGAACTGTCAAAATCAGACCGACTGAACGAAGCAATCATCGATATAGGCGCCGTATTTCGGGGTATTAGCAATGAGGGTGTGGCAGACATCCTACTTGAACATTTCAGAACTAACCCAGGCAAGAACAAACATGGGGTACTTTTTTTCGATGAATACAGCAACCATTTATTCTTAAAAAAACTAGATGGCACTATTGTTCAATTAGAAAACACCGACCCAGAAACTTTACGAGCACATGGCATCAGTCCTGAAGCCGTCTTTACTTATTATGATCAGGCGCACACAACAGGAACGGACATCAAACAAATCCCTAATGCGAGAGCAACGGCAACCTTGGGTGAGAATGTTACGCTACGGGATTTAGAACAAGGTGTATTGCGGATGCGCCAGTTGGCAACTACGCAGAAAATTGATTTAGTCGTACCCAATTCAATGAAAAAATTATTGGGTATAAGAACAGGGGATAAACCTAGAATTGAGCAAATCTACTCTTTTGTTGTTAAGCAACAGGCAGAACGTCTCGCTTTAGATAAAGTACGCACCGGCCAGCATATGCTGAAAAATCAAGTCACCAGGGTGCTCATGAAGTACCTGATTGGAAAGGAATTGGATGACTCTCCAATCAATGAACGTCTCGAATTATTTCGCTACTTTGAACCCTTATTGGTGGAATTTGCCTCTGATTCTCCGTTAAAGGATTTTGGTGAAAGCAGGGAAATTCCCACGCAACAATTATTTGAAGAGTATTTACAAGGATTAATCCAGAACATAGAGGAATTAATGGAAGGTCTACCCGATACTGGGGATGACCAGGATATGAGTACCGTTGTCGATAGAGCAAAAACCGCGCTTACTGAAGCACGTCGAAGACTAGGTGATCCAGACACCCTAGCTACAATTCTCAAACGCTTAGGAAAACTTCCGAGAATGACTAGAAGTCCCACTTCAGAGGGCCTTGGCACCCATACGATGACCGAAACCAATACCAATATCGCCACCCAAACGAATGTAAACCAGGAGCGTTTACAGGACGACACCATCAGGGCGATTAAACCAAAAATTTGGAAGCAATCACTTGAAGATATTACACACAATGGGATGAGCTCGTTATATAAAAGTGCATTCTCAGAAGATGGAGATCGAGAAGAAAGCGAACTATATTCGTTGGAAAATATTATTACACAAAGATTTTTTTCGCCAGATTTTTATGGTACATCCAATGGATTGAAAACGCTCACCTCCGAAGGGTTAGATTTATCTAAAGTGGAAAAACGAAGTGATTTTCAAAAACCCATCTATTTTATGTTAGTCATTGAGCCAAAAGTAGTAGACGAACCAACTATGACCACGACAGGACCTTTTGAAGAAGAGGAATTAGCCAAACAACCACCAAGAGAAAGCAGATACATCGCACTGTCGACGAAAGATGCCGAGTATTTTATGGGAAAACTTGAAGAGTTTGAGACGGATTCACCACCAAACTCAAAGTATTCAGTCTTTCTATGCAATCGTTCAGGTGATATCGTCAGACCAGGTAATGCAGATCGCGATAAAGCATCCGTTGACAATGACAGAGATCTTCAACGCGCCCTGGTAGAACTCAAGATACTTAATCACCCAATTTACGGGGACATAGTTCCTACCACAGAAAACCAACCAGCATTTGATGGTCTACGACAATTACTATTCACTGAGTGGTTCTCTGATGGAGATGATGAACTAAAACTTGCGAAAAAGCAGTTTATTGCAAACTATTCAAAAATGTTTGCTCAAGCAACGTAAATCACTTAGTGAAAAGTTAGAAGTTAAAAGTTAAGGTACTCTTTTCAATATGTTCAAAAAACTCAGTGAAGCATGCTCAAACCTTGGTCGTCATAGACTCTTCTCTACAACAATTCCACAACAGCAAAGACCACTGTTAGGGTCAATTACGAACGTGAGTAGCACCCCAAGCCGACGCTCTCCTTCACAGCAGGCTGTTCCGATTGGCGCCACTTTGACCACAGGTTTAAAGTTACAGCAGGAGCCATTCACAAATAGGCAAACGTCGCGAAGCTTATCTACCACATCAGAATCTGATCAGTTTGAATCCTTTATTAAGCACAAAGACACGGAGGCATTACTCAAACAATTGAAAGAAAATTGGCTACCTTTTAGTGATCAGCACCGAGCCATAGACATTTTATTATCCAACACGCCTAATAAGCTATTGCATGCATTTAACCAACTGAAACTACGTCCCCGCATTGCAGAAAAAACCCTGAAGTCGCTTGTAAACCAAGTCCCAGACATGGTAGCTAATAACCTTAGTAACATTTGTATTGAGGAGGGAAAACAACTAACTCTATTAAAGGAGCTAGCTACTAGAGTACCAAAAACAGTTTTAAGCAAATTGCCAGAGCTCAAGCTACCCAAGCAGTACAATTTTGAAATTATAGCTTTAATTGCTGAACATTACCCCAACCACCTGTTTAGATTGATTCCCTTTAACTTGGTAGAAGAATTCTCTGATAGAGAAAAATGTATGATCGCAGTAAGGGCCTTAAGAGATATACCTAGTGGATTGAAAAAAGATGGTGAGTATAGGGAGATCAACTCTGCACAGCTACATGCGATGATTAACATTGCAAATGGCTTACGCTCACACCAGATGTCTTCAAAATTTTCTAAGGGTTATAAACAAGGAGAAGTAGAAAAACTTGACCGGCTAATTCCCAAAATGATTGATGAAATATTCAGAATTCAAAATCAATGGCATATGAATCATACCGGTCTTATTTTTAGCGAACTGAACAAAATCTATGGTACCACGGAATTTTTTCATAGTTTAGATCGTATAGAGACTGTATTTGAAACCATGAAACCAGCAAACCGATGCTTCGGGTTTGCCATAATTCTATTGACACTGAATAGAAACATTTACCTTTCGGAACAAAATTTCAAAGATCTATTACAGGCTTTCAATTTAAAAAAAGTCTCGTTAGATAGAACCCATGAAATAATTGGATTGCTACATGATTTTCACTTATTTAATGTCAGCTCTGAATACACTAAAGATTCTCTATTACATTTCCCCGTATTGCTTGAGAAGATTTCTGCAAGAAAAAAGGCATCCAAGCTTTGTTTCCTATCCAGTATTTACAGAGTCTTACTACGCCAGACAAAATTTCGGCCAGGAAGGACCATCTTAGCAGTTTCACCTGAACATGAGAAGCAATCAGCTCTTCTTGCACAATTGGCAGCAAATGCTTTTCAGTTCCAGTTTACCCTGAACAAGACTAACAGTGATCACCCACTGTTTTCGGGTGAAGAAAAAGCAGCTGGGTTCATCAGCTATCTTAGTCGCATGAGATCAGGCCCAGTGAAGGATGCGTGGCTAAATCTAATCAAATCTGAGTTTATTGATCATGATTTTTCAGCTCGGCGAGAGAACAGGCTGCAAAATCTACATTTAGATATTTTGCACACGCATTGTCCTGATTTCATCCAAACATTAAACGAGATGGACGCTCAGGGCAGAAACAAATTTTTCACTAGATCTCCTGATAATGAGCGGGTATGCGTACGTCATGTCAATGATTTTACAGGCTTAGCGCTCTTTGGAACATTGGTTCAAAAAAGCTGTCAGACTATTTACGATAACGCGGGCGTCAATGAGGGTATTGCTGGAACACTCCAAGACCTAACAAGAATGGTATTTGCTGTGTATAATGAAGAATCAGGGCACTGGTATGGACGTGTGGCAGTAGACGTTGTTTTTGATGCCAATGCTTATAAGGAAGCTGGCGTGATCAAGCCCTTAATGCTAGTTCAGCCCTTATATTCGAATACCGACTTTTCCGAGGAACACCTTGCTTTGTTACGCAACCAGCTGAAAGAAGTCAGTGAGACCTTTGATTTGCCATTTGCCTCTAAAGGGCAAGAGGTGTTTGTTGTTCCAAAAGCAGCTGAGGCCATCACGATATATTGTGACCAAAGAAAGGGGTTGGTTAAGATGAATACCGGTGACTATTTTACAGTTAAAACAGATAATCCTTTTCAGTAACATCGAGTTATGTTTTCAACCTATAATTGAACCGATTTAAACGATCGATCTGTCATTGTTCAAGCTTTCTCCTTTTACCTGAGAAACCAGTCGTTCAAGCTCTTCTCGGAATATCTGGACATGGGATGCGCCCATAATTGCAATATACCGGGTATCAGGACTTCGTTTTCGAAGATATATATCAGCAACACGCTTAGCCATGTGCACTGATCGAATATCTGAAAATTCCGATTCTATCTTTTCTAGCTCCTCGAGATTTCCAGACATAAGGGTTCCAAAAAATTTAGATGTTATTTTATTTGGTATCAAGCTTGGATTTTGATCTAATATTTGATGATACTTAAAAATAGCAAGTGCTTTTATGATAGCCTGAAATTCCTCTGCTTCACTATTAGAAACAAATAGCTTATTAGCTACCTCTAATGGATCAATGACTTTCTGTTGGGCTAGTGCTTTTAGGTTTTCCCAACCTTTACTGTATTTTTCTAGGATTGCTCTAGCTGCACCATCATTCTCTATGTCCGATGCACAAGATAAAATATCACGCAGGTAAGTCGCCATATTTTTTAGCCAATAGTTCATCTCAGACTGAGCTTCACCCTTCTGTGGCTGATTAATGCTTAGCATAAAATCCTGAGCTGCATTTCTTGCTACACGTATTTGTTGATTTGAAAGATGAGCGCCCGTCATTAAATTAAAGAACCTGCTAGACATTAAGTAACGCTGTTCGAGTGCTGTAAACTTTGGTTGAATCTCGATGCTTGTGGATAAGATATCTAGTAATGCAGAGAGTATCTTGATATTGTCATTATCCATTGACCTAATCCAAATACCTGGATCAGAATCATCGACGCGATCAGACACACCCTCAAAAAACACCTGAGTGTATCTCGCAATATCACTTGGGTTTGTTTCACACGCAACTGAATGTCGCATATCCTTGGATCGGGTAACCGGATATTGATACATCATATAATCCCGAACCCTTTGAACATGTTTAAGCGTATGGTTTTCCGGTATCACGATTACAGTATTCAAATCTATCGGTCTAATTTGATTGCTAATATCACTTGGTAAGTGAGTGGAGCTAAGCTTCATAAAAACATCCATGTCAAACAGCGAACTGAATGTTAAGTGTTCTTGCTTAGGTATTGATTCATTCACCACTAAATGTTTGGTTGAGCGATTTGTTCTGTAAACGAGGGTAAACAACATTATAGCAGGCAATAATGTTTGCTTTACCATTTCGATCAATGCTTGAATTGAAGCGCCCTTAGCTGAATCTTCATACTCACCGTTTTGTGTAGATCCGGATTCCAATGCGTCGTCGCCTAACCTTTCGCTTGGCAATTGAATATCTTCCTCGCTAAATAACCCATAAAATGCTTCTTCATTACTTACTAATGGGCCAATAGTTTTTAAATCAACGCTTCTATCCGTGTTCGACATATCTTTGGTGTATGGTAGAACACTGCCCCTTAAATATTTAGCTTTCTTTGACAACTGGGCACTTTGTAAATCATCACTATGCACGGCAAGGCTAGAAGCACCAGACGTTGCTAGTGCTAATTTACACATGCTTCTTAGATTGAATGGTGAGCGCTTGGTTTGTACAACCATGAAATTAAGTTGCCTTTCGTAATGAACTATAATTTAGCTTATTATTGAGCTTGCGTTCCGAGGTTACCACTATAATTGCATTTTGTATATTAACTTCCACATAGTTTCCAATAGATCCTAATCATATTTTTTTGAGGTGAATAAGGCTTCACATAATAAGCAAATTAGAAAAACACCAATGAGAGAATTTTCTGGAGTTCAGGCTAGACTGATATTATTATGTCGAATAAAGGCTAACCCTGCCCTGATGATTCAACCTAACCCACCAAGGAAGCAATTATGACATTACTGGCATTATATCTATTTCTTGCGATAGGTGTGTCATTTATGTGCTCAATCTTAGAAGCAGTTCTACTGTCAATCACCCCGCTATACGTACAAGAAATGATTCAAAAGCGACCAAAAGTAGGTCGGGTCATTACTGATGTTAGGCAAAGACTTGATGAGTCAATATCAAGTATTTTGATATTAAACACTTTCGCTCATACAGTCGGTGCAGTCGGCGTTGGTTCACAAGCGATAAAAATATTTGGAGAAGAATGGGAAACACTGATCGCCATTATATTAACACTGGTGATATTGTACATTTCTGAAATTATTCCTAAGACCCTAGGGGCCAAGCTGTGGTCAAAGTTAGCACCTTCTGCATGTTATCTCATTTCCTGGTTAGTCAAAATAGTCTACCCCTTAGTATGGATCTCCGCGCGATTAACAAGTTTGTTTGGAAAGAGTAAAGAGAGCGAAGTAACCCGTGAGCAGTTAATTGCACTAGCCTATATGGGACATAAAGGAGGAGCGATTGAATCAAGCGAAAATCAATATCTAGAGAATGTATTATCTCTTCGTGAAGTGAAAGCAGAAGAGATTTGCACCCCTAGAAGTGTCGTACATATGCTGGCAAACGACATAACCATCAAAGAGGCGCTAAGCCAAGAAAAAACGAGATCCTTCAGTAGAATACCCGTATACAAGGATAATACAGACAATGTATTGGGGAAAGTGATACTCAGAGATTTGTATGATGCACAGCTCAATGGTAAAGGCGACCTACAGGTGGATACCCTCTTGCAAGAACTGTTTCGAGTTTCAGAGAAACTGCCTGTATCACAGTTACTGGACCAGTTTATAAAACGTCATTTACATATGTTCCTGGTCGAAGACGAATTCGGGCAAACTACAGGAATTGTTACTTTGGAAGATGCCCTCGAAACCTTGCTTGGTAGAGAAATCGTAGACGAAACGGATACAGTTGCAGATATGCAGGCGCTAGCAAAGGGTAAATATCGCGAAAGACTTCGACAACGTCGAGGTAATGATTGAAAAAAAAATCGTTACAGACAGTATTGTCATTTTTATATAAACTATCTGAAGAAAAAAAAGGTTAATAGCCATACCTATTATCAGATTGTACTATCCTTCATCAGTTGAGCTTGATACCTAGCGCGTTGGAGATCTCCAGTGGTTACAAACGGCCTCTCATCTAAAGAAGACCCACTAGGTTTATCGGCATTTAAAAAGTATCTTATATAATATTGGGTGATAAATACTTGCCTTAGCAGCTCTTCCAACTCTTTATAATCTACATCCAGTTGTTTAGTTTGAGCCTGCAAACTTATAAAGCTAAGCAAGTGTTTACAATATTTATGCCTATTCTTTCCAAACAGAGCGGCGTCGAAACTAAAAAAATCTTTATTGCGTACAACCAAATCTTGTTTATCATTAATACCAAATTGCTGATCCACTACAAACACCTGGTTCAATATATCTACAAGGCGATCAAATTTTTGCTGCGCTTCTGAAGCCAAGTGAGAAGGGAACTTATCGTCTACGATTGTTGTTGGATCCCAATCGCTAAAGGGAATATAACTGCTATCTGATAATGCACCACCTTTAAGCAGCTCTTCCTCAATAGCCATGTTAGTTAGAAATACTTCTGGCGCAAGAACTAATTTATTTGCTCCTGATAAATTATCCTTTACTGCTCCTAAAACAGCACCAGTTTTATCTCTACCAGCAGCGAGATTAATCCACTTCGTTAAGTAAAAATTATACTCTAATTGCATGTAGCCTTGGCCGAGTAAACCTTCCAAGGCACTTTCAAAATCCATATTATCCTTTTTATCTATCACTCCCTGTTCTCTTAAATGGCTAACAAATGCTTCCTTGTTAACAACGGCAATCATACTTAGATAGTCGAACTTATATACAGCAAATAATTTTCTGCCTTCAATCTCATTTCGAACATTAACCAATTCCAATGCTTTCGAATATCCG
>JAYPYM010000183.1:3855-9461 GCA_038135915.1 Gammaproteobacteria bacterium | reverse complement strand
GGAATAGAGCAGGGTATTGAAAAAGGGATAGAAAAAGGTAGGCTGGAAGGTATCAATATAGGCGAAGAGAATGCGCAAAGAAATTTACTGAAGCTCGCTAATAAGCGATTTGGTGTGCTACCCGCGTCTGTCGTCAGCCATATAGAAACGGCTTCGATGACTGAGCTGGACCGATTATTTGACCGCTTACTGGATGTGCAAACAGCTCAGGATTGGTTGGCTGACTAGGATTATTACCTGCGTTTTTCGTATCAAAAACTGTTATCTGTTGCATTCACACGATAGTTTTTTCAAACAAAACCTCAAAAATCCAGCTGTTGCGAAGGATTTTCTCAAAGCTTTTCTGCCGCCAGAGATTTTCAGCAAAGGTTGATTATTCAAGCATTGCCACAGACTCTTTATAAATGTCGCATTCGAGCCAAATTGGCTAATGTTGTTCAATTTCCGAAAATGCTATTGAGCAATAAATACTGGATTTATAACTCATATTAGTGCTATTTTTGAGTTATAACCTGTTTAGGTATTACTCATGACTTGGAATTGGCAAAAAGACACTTGGCCATCTTTTCGATGGGATAAGGGCGCTTTAGATGGCTTTGAATCTAGATTTCTTGAGGGCTCCGGCGTGTTGGTTGGATCTACGAAGCACTTTGATGAGCCCACCAAACAAAACTTCATTGTTGAGCTCATAACCACCGAAGCCATTAAAACTTCAGAAATTGAAGGTGAATACTTGAATCGGGATAGTGTTCAATCCTCTGTGTTACGAAACTTTGGACTAAACACCGACAATAGGCGCGTAAACCCTGCTGAGCGTGGTGTTGCTGATATGATGACCGATTTATATCATCATTTTTCATGCGTGTTATCGCATGACACACTTTTTAAGTGGCACCAAATGCTCATGAGTGGTCGAAGAGACTTACAAGACATTGGTAGCTATCGAACTCATATGGAACAGATGCAGGTGATATCCGGTAGGTTGGATAAGCCTCGCATACACTTCGAGGCCCCGCCATCTTCTAAGGTCGCTAAAGAAATGGATGCGTTTTTGAACTGGTGGAAAACCACTTCAATTCAAGGTGAACAGTCGCTTGGCGCGCTGACGCGTGCCGGTATATCGCATTTATATTTTGTATGCATACACCCCTTCGAAGATGGTAATGGGCGAATAGGTCGAGCGTTATCCGAAAAGTCTTTGGCAGAGTACCAAGGTGTCCCCTCTATGATTGCGCTTTCTCAAACGATTCAGCGTAATCGAAAAGCTTATTATTCAGCCCTTGAGAGAAATAATAAGACAAATGAAATAACAGACTGGTTAGTATACTTTGCTAACATTGTTTTAGAAGCGCAGCAGCATACACAAAAGATGGTCGATTTTATCATTGAAAAAACTAAGCTTTATGATCGCATTAATATGCAAATTAATGATCGGCAAAAAAAGGTATTAGATAGAATATTTCGAGAAGGCGTTGATGGGTTTAAAGGCGGTTTAAGTGCTGAGAATTATCTCAGCATAACTAAGACCTCTAGAGCGACGGCAACGAGAGATTTGGCGGATCTCGTGAATAAAGGTGTGCTTGTGAAGACTGGTGAGTTAAAAAGTACGCGCTATTACCTGAAAATCGGTGGGTAAATATATTAATCTGGACGCCCTGCATATCCATGAGTTCAAAGCTGCTAGTAGAGGCGATAGTAGGTCTCAAGGCTTTTTCTTTTGGAAAAAGTCTAGATACTCATTTAATGAGTCTTCGAGCCTGTTAAGTAGGAAGTGCTTAAAGTCAGCTGTGTCCCCTGACAGTTGGGCTTTTTCTAGGCTGTCTATATAGTCTGGGCGGTGTTCCGGGTGAATGATAACAGGTGGATAACCGCCACGCATCAGCACTAGGTTCATTAGTAGCCTTGCCGTACGCCCATTACCATCGGAAAAAGGGTGAATCGTAACCAGCCTAAGGTGTGCTTCAATCGCATCGACTGTTGTGAAATTCGCTTGGCGCAGCCATTGCCCAAAGTCACCCATTAAAGCCGGCATTGCTTCAGAGCTTGCTAGCTTAACTGTTGAGCCAGCAATACGTCGTTCAAATTTAGAATATTGGCCAGCTTCATTGCTCTGAGTCTTAGCTACCACTAGGCGGTGGATGTCGCAAATATCTCTTTCAGAAATAGGTCTTTGGTCTTGAACTAAATGTCTTACAAATTTGATTGCTTCATAATGGTCGACAGCTTCTTCATGGTCTTTAAGCGCTTTGCCACGAACAGTGATGCCTTTTTCGATGACGATGGCGGTTTCTGATCGAGTGAGTGTATTACCTTCGAGTGCATTGGATGAATACGTAAGTTCGACATCATACCAAGCTTCAAGTTTGCGAAGCGCATCTTGATCTAGAGGGCGACTGGCGTCTAGTTCGGCCTTTTTTTCTCAATGCGTTGGATTAAGTCTTTCTCAGCCATTCGAATTGTCCGCAATTAGGTTGCATAGCAGATCATATTTAAGCTTGCAGAGGCTAAAATATCAATCACTTGCGGACCAAATTTTTTTTAAAGGCGATTATTATTGTATACAGCACCAACAAATTCGGCTAATTTCATGGACTCTATTGAAGCTTCTAACTTTTCTTGATGAACCCCTTCGCTAGGCAGTACTAGCATCGATTTTTGGCAAGACTGAAGGAGTATGGGGGTGTCCGCAGAGTCGTTCAATGAGGGTACATCCAGCACGACATAGACTCTAGGTAATCGGTCAGTCATGTTTTTAATCAGCCTTTTCATTCTGTCGCCGGTAAAGAGCTCAAGGCCTTCTTCCACAACGTTACCCGCTGGCATCACGTAGAGGTTCGGTACTCCTGTTGGATAAAGGACGGCTTGATCCGCACCCATATCACCAGCTAGGTATTCACTAAGGCCAGGTTTGCCTTCAAGTTCGAAGAGTTTGGTAATATCTGGGTTATAAAGATTAGCATCAATTAAGATGGCAGACTTAGCGCGTTGCATGGCAATGACGCTAGCGATATTGCTTGCGATGAAGCTCGCGCCGCCACCAGGCACTGCAGAGCTAATTAACAAAGAGAAATTCTTGTCTTTTGCTGCGGTCATGAGTTTTGTTCGCAGGTTTCGGAACATATTTAGTATGTCCCTGTTTTTCATCTCAGGGTAAACCAGCTTTTTCTTATCGCGCTTGTTGGCTGGCCAAGTTTCCAGATGAGTTGGTGCTTCACAACGAAAAAGCGGAATGTTCTTTACGCTTGCTCGGGTGTCGATGACGGTGTCATCTGAGTTGTCTTGTTTTGCTCTTTTTTCGTAAACTTCGCCCATAACTGAAAAACCAATAAGTCCTAATTTGATATCAAAATACATTCAAATTCTGTGAGGCCCTAGATTAACCTACATCTACCATCATAACAACCTTCTGTGCAGTATTTCACAGCGGTGTTTTGATCATTAGGGGCTATAATGGCTTTAAGCTTTTATCGATAGCTATAATGGCCTGCTTCAGCGCTATATTTTTGAGGCTATATCGCTGATACTGAAGGAACAATGAAAACCCAACGTGGTCGATCAATCAGTACAAGAGAGGCAGTTAATGAAGAGCGGTCGCCATACGTCAGTTTGCCCAGCCTGTAAACGCTCTTTAACTCGGTTAAAGAAACATCATATCGTAAAAAAGATTGTGCTGGGTGCATCTAATAATTGCCGGCACAAATTTTCTCCTGGTACGGTACGTATTCAGTTGGAAACTGACGCGGGCTTTAAAATAAACATATATGGCGGTAATGGGATCACCACCGGCTATTTATATTGTGAAGAAAAAGATAAGTCTCAAGTGGTAGCCTTGTTAAATAGCTCCTAAAGGAATTGGATGCTGTGTGAGCAAATACTATTATTAGGCTTTGTATGATTTTGAAGATCGTTTTGCTTGATTGATTGATTGGGGAGTGGGAGGCGCCTACCCCCTTTTCAGGCTCTTAGGTTAGGCGTCTCATTTAGATCGCTATCGCACTATCGGTTGTCTAGTGATGATGCTAGCTTGACCAAGCGGATAAATTCACTTCGATAGCCGAATTCATCTTGTCCTTTACCGCTATTGGCCAAGTTTGTGACTTGCTTATAGGTCATTGCATCTTGGTCTAGGTCGTTTCTCAGTAGCTGGCCAAAGCCTGCAACTGCAGCTGCAAATTGAATATCTGGTGCTTGCTGCTTAACAGTTTGAGTTTCATCTATTGAAGTGATAGGTGTTTGAATCAGTTTGCTGTTACTGTCTCCTGGCTGTTTGTAGCGTATCTTCAGGAAAGCGTATTCTGACGCAAAGCGGTTATTGTTTGATTCATTGATATCCTTTGGTGTCGTTGTCTGGTATCGAAGCGGGTCTATTGACTGTGCACTGCCCACTGGTGTGATTTCATAGATGGCAGTGACTGAGTGACCTGCACCGATATCACCTGCATCCACTTTGTCGTTATTGAAGTCTTCACGCTTGAGGCTGCGCGTTTCGTAGCCGATCAGTCGGTATTCAGCGACCTTTTCTGGGTTAAACTCCACTTGAATTTTTACATCATTGGCGATTGGGTACAGAGTTGCGTTTGCTTCTTCCACCAATACTTTTTGTGCTTCATTTAAATTGTCGATGTAAGCCGCATTGCCATTGCCGTTTTGTGCCAATGCTTGCATCAAGGCGTCGTTATAATTGCCTTGACCAAATCCGAGTACAGAGAGGTAAATACCTGTTTCTTTCTGCTTGCTAATAAAAGACTTTAGCTGTTCGGGATCATGGATGCCGACGTTAAAGTCTCCATCAGTCGCAACGAATATTCTGTTGATGCCATTAGGTTTGAAAGACTGCTTGGCTAGCGCGTAGGCTTGAATAATACCTTGGTGACCAGCAGTGCCGCCGCCTGCTTGCAGTTGATCAATGGCTGCTTTGATCACTGATTGTTTGTCCCCACTGGTGGGTTGCAATACCGTACCAGCGTTGCCCGCGTAGGTAACGATTGAGACGCTATCTTTATCAGTCAGTTGGCTAACCATCATTTTAAATGCGGCTTGTAACAGGGGTAGTTTATCCGGGCTGTGCATTGAGCCGGAAACATCGAGTAAAAAAACAAGGTTTTTTGCTGGCAATGGGTTTGCGGTCATTTCGTACCCTTTGATACCGATGTGTATCAGTTTGGTATTCGCATTCCAGGGCGTTTGATAAACAGCAAGCGTTGGTTTGAAAGGTTCTGTTACATCATTTGGCACGGCATACTGGTAATCAAAATAATTGATGAGCTCTTCTACCCTGATCGCATCTGGGTTGGGTAGCCTACCTTGGTTGAGTGCTCGCCTCATGAATGAATAAGAAGCTGTGTCTACATCGAGAGAGAAAGTGGAAACCCGAGCATCCTTGACTCGTGTTAGGCTATTGCTTTCGAAGGATTCAAAACGATCACCTGTGGTAGGCTTAGCGGGTACGGGCTTAGCGTATAAGCTAGATGGTGTGACGGTGGATGGTGTGATGGGTTCTGCCGAAAATTGTTCGCTTTTTTGATCTGCCAATTGCCGTCTCGGTGCTGGTTGCGAGATTGTATTGCTTAGGCTATCGGTCTTGCTCAATTGGACAATATCGGCTT
>JAYPYM010000183.1:0-3845 GCA_038135915.1 Gammaproteobacteria bacterium | reverse complement strand
GTCATCAGCAGGGCGATCGGCATAAATTTCTTTGATGGTTGAAGGTAGGGCCCGGTCTTTCTTCTTGGCTTCTACCATTGTTTTTTCAGTTGGCTTGTTTACAGATAATATGTTTTCAGGTAATTCGTTTTCAGCTAATTTGGCACTTTCTTGAGGTGCATCAAAGTCAGGTTCTGGCTGGGCTGTCATAGGGTTTATAAGTGCAGGCTTGTCAGTAACATGGTGGATCATCACCGCGAGTACTAAACAGCTAGCGGCGACGGTGCTGGTGATGAGTTGATTTTTCATGAGTGCTTCTCCAATTGAATCGATAAAACCACTCATGAGACGTGTCAGCTTAGCTTTCCCTTGGTAATCTTTTGTAACGGTTTTTGTGTCGCTTGTTTGATTGGCTCTGTCTTGACTATCTTCGTTTTCTTGAATGCTGTTGCTTTGTGCAGACTTAAAAGCTGCTAAACCAGCCTGAATTGCCTGATGCTGCTTGCCGCTATCTAGATCTGGTGTGGACAATCTTGATAATTGATTGAGTTTTTCTTCGTCAATCATGCTTGCATCCTCCGACCTAAGCTTTTTTTTGCTTCTGTGATATACCAGGAAATGGTACCTTCTGCGGCTTCTAGAATGTTTGCCGCCTCCGCGTGAGTAAGCCCTTCACCATAAACTAATAAGACGGCATCTCGTTGTTTCTCTGGCAACTGTTGTACTGCTCTCCACACTTGGCTATTGTAAATGTCTTCGTCAGGGCCTTTCGTCTTTTCTGCTATTAGGGTTTGTTCATCCAAGGGTTCTTTTGGCTTTTTTTGTCTTAGTTTGTCTTTGCTCAGGTTTACCACGATGCGATATACCCAGCTGGAAAAAGCCGATTCATGCCTAAATGTATGGAGGTTTCGACCTATTTTAATACAGGCTTCTTGTGCAATTTCCTCCGCGTCTTCTTTGTGACCACACCATTTGTATGCGGCCTTGAATAGCAGCGAATAGTATTGAGAGAGCAGCTGTTCGAATGCGGCCGCCGAGCCGGATTGCGCCTCTCGAATCAGGGATTCTTCTGCTGTTTGCATTCAGTATTTGGCCTTATGGCTGATCGTTTCTTTAGCAGATAAATTGCGCCAATACATATTAGACGCAATCTGGATGAATTTCCTTGGAAAAAATGCTTAAAATTGGGTTTGCTTTAGTGTGTTGAAATTTAATGATTTTTTAAGTTTTTGTTGTGTTTGCGACGTTTTCTTTGTTGAATTAAGTGAAAAATATCTCGAATACGAAAGAAGCGTCGCTGCTTGAAATAACTATCAAAGGCTTCGCTGCCTGGCATTGGGTAGTATTGGTCTGGTTCTTGTTCATCAAGCGGTGCAGGCGTCGCCTTACCCTGAGTTGCCAGTTCATGGCCGATATCCGTTAATAATTCGGCGCCAATGATCGCTGTTTGCTCAAGCACGTTTTGTTGGGTCATGCCTGGTGTAATCTCAAATGCATGCCTGCGTAAGATGGTCCCAGTATCAATGCCTTCGTCAATCCAATGCACGGTAACGCCAGCTTGATCGCCACCGTTTTTCAATACCCAAAAGTAAGCCATGGCCCCCTTGTATGCCGGTAGCCAACCTGGATGTACGTTTAATATGCCAATGTTTGGCAGTTCAATGATGTCTTTTTTCAATATTTGGGTGAAGTAAGCTGAAATAATGATGTCAGGCTGTAAACGACAAATAAAATCTAGCGCCTCTTTGCTGTTGATGTCCTCACATTGGAATACGGGTAAGTTATGGCTAAGCGCTAAGCGCCAAGTTGGCTTCAAGCCTTGTCTTTCGCCGCGAAACAAACCAGTAAACAGGTAAGAGAGCGTTTGGATGAGCTGTTGCCAGAGTAGCAGCCATCCGAATCGCCAACCAATGGATATTAGGTGTTTTCGAAGCCGCTTGAGCCCTTTCCTTGAGAAGGTGACAGCTTTGGCTCTGGCAACGCCAACAACTTCGTATTCTGGTGATGATATGAGTTGATTTAAGATAACGGCACTGCCCAGGTGTCCAGCAGAATAGAGGACGAGTGTGCGAAATGGTTTTTTAACTCCTGGGGTGGACATATGTTTTTTCGATGTGTTGGTTATTTTGCCATATCAAGACGAAAAGCGGCTGTGTGTGCTGCTTCATTTCTAAAGATACTTAATTTACTTTCATGTGCTTGCAGTACGGTTTCAACGATATCTAGACCAAAGCCAAATGACTGGTGTGTTTCAGACTTGGTATCGGGTGTTTCTCCAAGCTTGAACAGCTGGTTTTTGATGACTATGTTACAGCTTTCTTGGTCTGCTTCGCTGTGAATTAGAATATCTGTATTCGGAGGGGAATACCTGATCGCGTTGATGATCAGATTATTGAGACATTGAGACATTCTGTGAGGGTCACACAGCACTGAGGTGCTTTTGTCAATATCGAGTACAATTTTGTGGGATGACTCGTTGGCAAAATCACTTATAGCTTCCCTGCTTTCTTCTATGAGCTGTAGTAAGTTCATCTTTTCTAGGTTAAGGTGAATTTTTCCGGTACTTAAGGCTGCTTGATCGAGTATAGATGAGACCATTTCTAAGGCGTTGATTGCTGCCTTTTCGATTCGACCCAGCATGGTAATGGCGCGATCTTTGGGTAGGTTTGGTTTCTGGCATAGCTTAGCTAAGTTCATAATGGCGCCTATCGGGCCCCTTAAATCATGAGAAACGTGGCCTACAAAGACCTTCATTTTTTCATTCATGTGGATCAGGCTGTCTTCTTTACTTCTCAAGGAGATGTAATTGCCGATAGCGTTAGCCATCATGTTGATCATATTGTACTCGTTTTCCGAGAAGCCAAAGGTGCGCTTATGCGTAGAGGTAAAATTAAGCGTGCCAAATAACTTCCTGTCAACATAAATGGGTGATGATAAATAGGCCTCTAAATTTAGGTTTTGATAAACCGGGTGACAGCGTAATGCATCTAACTTGCCAACTTCTGGGATGCCTAGGGTGCGTTGTGTTTTAACGACTTCCCGGCAGTAGGTGTCATTCAAAGCGAATTGCATTGATTTTTCTAACGCAGGGAAAGGGCTAATGACATCGCAGATGGTATAAGTTTCGTCAGTAATTTCGCTGACGATGCCCGTTTCCATATTAAAAATGTCTATGCCAGTTTTTAGGTACTCATTGATGAGTGCGGAAAAGTCTTGGTGTTTTTTCGATGTTAGGCTGTGGATGCGAGTAATATTGCTCAGCATCGCCTTGAGCTGCTCAGTTTCTGAGATTGAGGAATCCATAGCAATGAATTTGCAATCAGTGATAAATGCTGGGTAGTCTTCTTGCATTTGAATGCATCTTTCCTTGGTCAATAGTCCAATTGTTAATGGTCAACCGTTTGATCCAGTACAGATTTCCATTTTTTTGAGACTTGCTTGCGCTCACAGTGTGCCATAATCAGTGCTTGCGCATTGTTAGAGAGCTGAGCTCTCTGGTCTTCATGTTCAAGTAAATATAGGATCTTTTCTGAGAATGTTTCAAGGTCATCTTCCTGGATGATATAGCCGGTTTCGTCATTTTTAGCATAGTCGCGAAGGTCTCCTACATCACTGACGACTGGAACGGCGCCCAGCCCCATGGCTTCCAGCATGGCAATGGAGACGCCCTCCCAGCGTGAGGTCAGCACAAATACTTTGGTTTGACCTAACAGTGTGGGTACGTCTTTTCTTTGACCCAAAAATTCGTTCGGGTTACCTGTTTTGCTTTTATTGTAAGCACCAGTATAATTTGGCTTTGGATTAGTTTTAATAAATGCATTAAGTTTAAAACCAAAAGGAATTCCTAAATTTTTGATTTCATTTAG
>JAYPYM010000182.1:6157-9465 GCA_038135915.1 Gammaproteobacteria bacterium | reverse complement strand
GATTTCAGGATAACTAAACTTAAACCTACCTTTTGCTACGATAAAGAAACCTGGAATCAGCTCCCCACGATCATAGACCAGTTCTCCAGCCCGATAATAAACCTTAGTGACCGCTGGTGTACGAGGATGAGCCATCTGAACAATGGTTCTTGGCATAAAATAATCGAATAGCCAATTAAGCGCAACCCTTACTCTGGTGGAAAAACCAGGTAACATGCCAATATAAAGAAAACGCCAGATAAACCATGCAGGCAACCCAGTCAATTGTATACTTCCAATCTGAGCGACACCTTTATAAGCACCCAAAGATGCAAGCATTCCTTTAGGCTGATAGCTAAATTCTTCCAGCGGGAGGCCATCGATGTGCTTCACTAAGTTAGATGCCAATAATTTAGATTCCTGTACTGCAAACTGCGCAGTTGGCGGTGCATAGCAAACATCGTGGCTTCCATGTGACTTCATTGGAATGGAAGCTGCATCACCAACAGCCCATATATCATCAAACCCTTTCACCTTTAAGTTAGAATTTACTAGAATCTTACCTCGATGAAGTTCAAATGGGAGCTTTTTTATGAACTCTGATGCTGCGTTTCCAATCGTAGTCACAATAGTCATCGTATCTATGACTTCACCAGAAGTTGTGGTAACAGTCGTTGCACTTGCTGATTCAATACCAACCTTTAATCGAACAGTCGCCCCCCTTTTTCTAAGCTGTTCAGCGGCATAGATACCGAGTGAAACCGGCATTTCCTGTAATAGATTATCTCCGCGCTGAATGATGATCGCTCGAATTTCTTCTTTCTCAATATTTGGGTAGTATTTACAGATTCTATGAGTCATTTCTAAAATCTCCCCCAGCGTCTCTACGCCAGAGAACCCTCCACCAGCCACTACGAAGGTTAACGCCATTTTCTTGACGTCAGGTAGTTTCGTTGTATCAGCCAATTCGAAACATTGAACAATATGATTCCGTAGATAATACGCATCTGAAAGATCTTTCATCTTTAAACTATGCTGCAAAAAACCTGGGAACAAACTTAAATCTGTTACTTGACCTGTAGCAACCACTAATTGGTCATATTTTATATTCTGCAATATTCTTTTGCGCCCCTGCAAAATAGTCACTGTTTTTGCTTCAGTATTAATATCCTCTACTGTTGCTAAACGCACAGAAACTTCGGGCAATAACTGCCTGATCGGGGTAACTGCATCTTGAGAATTAATGGTTCCCGCAGCCACTTCAGGTAACAAAGGCTGAAATACAAAATAATTTTTATCGCAGATTAACTCTATATCAAAATTTAACTTATTTTTTTTCTGCAAAAACTTGGCGGTGAAAACACCACCAAATCCACCACCAATGATAATTACTTTTGTCATGTTCATTTTGGTCGCAGTAGTTTTAGTTAGGAACAGATTCTATATAACACAAGTCAACTCACCTAGCTCTTCAGTTAACTTTTTATTTTCTCTATAGTCAATCGGCAACACCACCAAGCTAGGCCCCTCTTCTTTAAAAGCACCTTCTAGAGAACCTTTTAAGTCAACGCTATTTTCAACCAGATGGCTGGTCCACTGAAACGCATCCGCTAACTGTTTCCAGTTGGGATTATTAAATGCAAGATCTGTATGTTTCCCAAAATGGGCCCACTGTTTCCAAGCAATCAGCCCATAGGCATTATCTTCCCAAACCATCACAACAATATTGCTGTTCAACCGCTTCGCTGTTTCCATTTCTTGAACATTCATCATAAAGCCTGCGTCACCGCAAATGGCCAGAATACGCCTTTCAGGGTATACCAAGCTTGCAGCTATCGCACCAGGTAAAGCAAACCCCATAGAACAAAACCCATTTGGAATGAGACAAGTATTTGGCTCGTAGCACTGATAATGACGAGCTATCCACATTTTATGTGCGCCTACATCTGACAGCAGGATATCTTGACGATCAAGCACTTGGCGAACATCATACAGTACTTTCTGCGGTTTAATCGATCCTGAAGTCTGATCATTTGCATACCGATCAAGTTCAGCTTTCATAGCAGCTTTAGTACTACTCTGCTGCTGAAGATTAAAATCGTAATCAGCACCTTCCTCAAAATATTGATTTAGTTCATGTAAGCCCGAAGCAATGTCACCAACCACCTCCAATTCAGGGTGGTAAAACCTATCGATTTCGGCTGCTTCAAAATCAAAATGAAGAATTTTCTTACTACCATCTGGATTCCATAACTGTGGATGATACTCTACCATATCGAATCCAACACATATCACCAAATCTGCGGCGTCAATCGCACAAGTGACAATATCTTTAGAACCAAGGCCAATAGTAAAAAGAGAATAGGGCTTCTCGAAATCAACACAACCTTTCGCCATAAAAGTATTTAATACACCAATACCCGTTTTATCACAAAATGTCGTTAATTCTTGACTAGTACGCTTACGAACACAACCGTTACCAGCTAGAATTAAAGGGCGCCGTGCCGACTGTATTATTTTTGCCGCTTGCTTGATCAAACCTGAATCCGGTACAGCTCGCCTAAAACGAATCGGCTTCATCGGCTGTTGCTCACTTTCATGGCATGCAACATCCTCTGGTAACTCTACCAATACAGCCCCAGGCTTTTCACTACGAGCTATGCGGACTGCTTTTCTGATAATTTCAGGAATCGTGTCTGCATTATAAATTGTAGTTGCCCATTTCGTGACCGGCTCAAACATTTTAACCACATCCATAATTTGATGAGATTCCTTATGCAACCGGTCGGTAGAACCCTGCCCGGTCAAGACTAACATTGGTGCTCTATCCATATTTGAATCAGCCACCCCTGTAATCAAATTTGTAGCCCCAGGGCCCAATGTACCTAAACAGCCTGCAGTATGCCCTGTTAGTCGACCATAAATCTCTGCCATAAAAGCCGCACCCTGCTCATGCCGAGTTAATATAAACCTAATTTTACCTGAATCTTCTAAAGACATCATAAAATCAGCATTTTCCTCACCAGGGACGCCAAATATATATTGAATATTTTCTTCTTCTAAGCATTTGACAAATAAATCTGAAGCTTTCATTTCTTTTCCCCTAACTGAATAAATAGTTAAACTCATTCATGGCTGATTAATCAAGGCTGGAAGAGTGCACCACCATGAGCTTTTCGACTTGCATATCTCGAATGGTATGGTGTATCCCTCCCACTGCTAAACCTGATTGTTTTAATCCCGCGAAAGGCATCCCATCTTCACGAAATGCTGTATGATCATTAATCATAACTGCAGAAGCCCTTAAGGCCTGATATAAACGGAGACAC
>JAYPYM010000182.1:3027-6147 GCA_038135915.1 Gammaproteobacteria bacterium | reverse complement strand
TCGTCTAGGTCCTGGCTAAATACGGCAGCCTGAAAAGCAACATCCAAACTATTCGCTTGATCTATTGCTTCTTCTACACAATCATATTCGTACAAACAAACAACAGGACCGAAAATTTCTTGGCAAGAAACTTTTGCAGTATCGCTCGGGTTGAGTAATAATGTCGGCATATAGAAACGGTCATTCACCCTTTCTCCGCCACAAACCAAGGTGGCGCCATCTTCAATAGCCTCATTCACCCAGCTTTCCACTCGATCTACCTCACCCACTCTAATTAAGGGTCCGACTTGTGTGTCTAACAAACTGGCATCTCCCACATGAAGCTGCTCTACTTTTTCCTTTAAAAGATCAGTAAAGGATGTCGCAATTTGATCATCTATAAACACTCGCTGCGTAGATACGCACACTTGCCCAGCATGATAGAACCCTCCTTTAAGGATAGATAAGGCTGCTTTTTCCAGATCAGCATGCTTAGTAACGAACGCAGGTGCTGCTCCCCCATGCTCTAGTGCACAACGAACCCCTGGTTGTACTTGCTGTCGAAGCATCCAACCCACTCTCGCACTACCGATAAAAGATAAAAAGTGAATCTTTTCACTACAGACCAGTTTGCTTGCAAGTTTAATATCATCAGTTAATATGAGATGCAGATAATCTCTTGGAAGACCTGCTTCTAAAATTAGATCATAAAAATTCAAACAAGATAAAGGCGTATCTGGAGCCGGTTTGACGACACAAGGACAACCCGCAGCCACAGCTGCACCAACCTGATGCACAATCAGGTTTAAAGGGTGATTAAAAGCACTAATCGCCAATACAACACCAATAGGTTCTTTTTGGGTAAAAGCTAGACGCTTGGAACTATTCGGATAGATGCCCATCGGCACCACAGCTCCAGCATCACTACTAATCGCTTCAATACACTTTTTTACACCCTGAATTGCTCGGCGGGTTTCAACTAAAGCATCAGTAATGGGTTTACCGCCTTCTAACGCAATAGTTTCAGCTAATACCTCAGTTTTGACTGTCATAAGCTGGGACAGCTTTTCCAATATTTCTACCCGACGCACAAGTGGAAGCCATCTTGATCGATCATTGTATATGCTTAACGCAGAAGATAATGCGTATTCAACATGCTGTATATCTGACACACCCACCTTTTCAACTATTTTTCCCGTAGATGGGTTAATAACTTCTAATACCGATACATTATTAGCATCAGGCAAATGCTTTGTCCTTATTTGCATAAAATAATCCTCGCAATTGAAGTTGATTGGACCGCTTAAATCTGATCAAGTTTCAAATCTAAAGACGTTGAACTGCACTATTTAAGCTATCACTGTAAACAGTGTAACAGTATAGGAAGAAATGTGACTTAAAAAAGTTTAAACACCTGGTCATCAATAGAAGCGAACCTGGTGTTTTTGACTACTACTTTATCATTGTTTCACACAAAGCGTGAATACCAGCCATCATAAATAACATTTGATGCTGCCATTGATTTCTGGCGTCGTGCGGAATCGAAGATAAAGCCTTTATAAAGTTAGGATTAAAGTATTTATATTTATCAACCATACTATCACGCAGAGACTCGTCATAAATACTCTGAAGGCCCTCAGCGATGGACTCTCTATTCAACCCGTAGTCCAAGTCCTGCGGTTCAAATTTACCCCAAACATTAGCATCCAGATAATTTCCGAACGTTTCTTGAATGAACTCATCTCCTGGCTTTCCAGTATTAATCTCTTTAGTTTTCAATCTATGAAGCAGTTTAACGATCCTTCGATCGACAAAAGGATACCTTGCTTCCACGCCAACAGAGGATACACATCGATCCGCAGACCAAGATTTCATATACTTCAGTCTCACGTTTCTCTCAAAATCTCTATATTGATCTAACGTTGTTCGACGTTTAGTCCACAACTGATCAAACAGATCAAATGAGTCAGCTATTGAGGAGCCCCTAGATAGCATTGCTTCTCCATAAATCTCTCTACGCGCCTCCATATCATCCCAAAGACCACTTGAAATGGCATAGTACAAGTGCGGATCTACGAAATTCGTCAATTGCTCTAGTTTTCTGCGAGCATTAGAACCAACCCATGGGTCTGGTCGATCTTTTTTGATCTTCCACTCATAAAGAGATGCCACCCAATCCATGATTTTTTCCAGCGGCACCCGATTGAATTTTTCTAACCGATCGATCGTCGAAAACCCGCTATTAGTGAGAAATAACTCAGAAAAGCCATCGACAGAAATACCTACTTTAAACTTTCTTTTGATAGATTTGTGACGCGCAAAAGACAGAACGGCGCTTGGCATTGGTAGCTCAAGATGCCAGATAAATTTATTAAAAAAATCTACCGTGAAAGCCGGTAAAGGCTCACTTCTAACATTGAACCCAGACGCTTGCCTTATATCATTGAATAAATCACCATTATCTGTAGCGAGATCGTCTGACAATTGATAAAAGTAAGTAGCAGCAGTCGTTTCCTTCGAGAAAATTGAAGCAAGGACTAAGCTTTGTGGTGTAGACTCAAAAACATGAACAGTTTCACTTGGATAGTCATACTTCTCAACAAATGACTTTACAATAATTTCATCTAAATCGATTGAATCTGGTTTATGTACAACCTTTAGATTTTCCTTTTTTATTTCCTCTTTAGACCAAATGAGAACAGTGCCAGGTTTTACCTGAAGGACATCTTTAAACAAGCTATCAGGGCCAGGAATGAATTGAAAATTCAAAAAATTGTGCATTATTTTCAAATCTAACTCAGGCTTTCTCGAAGAACGCTCTAAAATTGCTTTGATTTCAGAACCAAAAAGGAAAAGATTTCCCTCCATTTTATAGAATAAGGGTTTAAAACCATACTCATCCCTGGCTAGCAGAGCAACCTGCTCAAAAGCATCCCAAAGCACAAGCGCAAAGCTTCCTATTATCTTAGAGAAACCCTGCGGTCCGAAATATCGGTATAATTCAATGGTAATTTTCGAGTCATTTTCACTTTGAATTTCACTGCCAATTTTTCTTAATTTTTCGACTAGCTCCTTCCGATTTGCTATGCACCCGTCGAATGCGACAATAAACCGTCCGTCGTCTGAAGCCGTGGGTAGCTT
>JAYPYM010000182.1:0-3017 GCA_038135915.1 Gammaproteobacteria bacterium | reverse complement strand
TGATAAGTACCAGCGTTATCTAACCCACGGTGTTTTATCGTAAACAACATTTCTTTTAGCTGCTGGTCATCTTGCTCGCTGATTTCGTCTTTTGACAACCAACCACATATACCACTCATAATCTAAATCCCTACCAAATTTTCCCTATGTCTGAACTTTAGAACTGTCGGGTTTCTCAACCAGCTCGACCACCCAGTTATTAATCACCACAATCAAACATAACAAATCAACATCAGCCGGTTTTTTCGGAATGCCTCACTAAAACTCTAGAACGATCAGGGGATTTTGCGAATAAGTCATTTTGAGATTACCTCAACCCCACAAAAGATACTCAAACTTAAGTCAAAGTAACCATTTGTTCCCTATACTGAAATTATACTTGCACCGTTTTAATAGGTAAGTGCAAAACACCCAAAACCATTGAAAATGAAAAATGATCATTTCCAACTTCAACAGACTCAAAAAAAATGATGGCATTGAATACGACAAGAACAAAAGCCAAACTATGTACCAGACCATTCTGGTCTACCATATATACCGCAGCTTAACCAGTTCAATTATATTCATTCTGTTTTTCTTTTCACAGAAAACTATCAATATCGAAAGCCTTTTTTGGAACGAGTATTTTCTAGTAAGTATACTCTATGTATTATTCAGCTTTTTCATGCTAATTATGAGCAAACGCTCTGTAAGCGTTCTAACTTTTATTGGGCTATGCATCGATATTGTTTGTATCTCATACTTAAATTTTCACGGTAGTTCATCTCAATATAATCTGGGGATTCTATTAGTGGTAGTAGTTGCAGCTGGCGGCATCATCTATTCTGGCCGTTTTGGAACACTAATAGCTGCTTTATCAACACTTAGCATCCTAATTAGCCATTTTTTGCATGTTCTAAATGCTCAACCTGATTCTAACTTATCCTCTATCCCTGCTGGTTTTTTAGGTCTAACCTTCTTCATCACCTCTCTCTTTTCACAAGCCTTTTCAAAAAAACTGCAAGAAAGCGAACTGCGTGCCTCAAAACAAGAAAACGATATCATGAGATTAAAAAATCTCAATGAGCTTATCATCCAACGTATGAGAACTGGGATCATGTTATTAGATTTGGACGGAAAAATCATAATCAGTAACCAATCGGCTTACCACTTGCTCGGCCTGACATCTGATTCAGAGAGCAGTTACATCAATGAATGGAGTCATTCATTAGCCGAGAGTTTCAACAATTGGCTACACAAAAGAGAACAATCAAAAAAAAACATTACGATTGAAAAAACAGGATTAAATCTATCAGTGAATTATACTTTCTTAGACCAGGGCGAGACAAAGAATATAATCATGTTCATCGATGATGCAAGCAAACTCCATCAAGAAGCACAAACAATTAAATTAGCTTCAATCGGTAGGTTAGCAGCTAGCATAGCACATGAAATCAGAAACCCACTTAGCGCTATTAGTCATTCCGCTCAACTACTCTCCGAGTCAAATAGTATCCCTAAGAGTGACACCAAGTTACTTGATATCATTCAAAGACATTGTATTAGAATGAATAAGATCGTTGATAACGTGCTGGGCTTATCAAAACGCAAGAACGCAAACCCAGAATTGTTAGAGAGCGAAAACTGGTTAGAAAAGTTTTCTTTGTCATTACCTGAAAACTGTACATCCAATACAAACATACACATTTATGTTAAAACGCCATTGACTATGCAGTTCGACACCTCCCATTTAGAACAGATACTCACAAACCTGGTCGAGAACGCAACTCATTATGGCAAGAACAAAACCGGTAACACCGAACTTTTTTTAATCATGATCAATGACGAAAAGTCTGGACGACCGATTCTAGATATCCAAGACAACGGACCTGGTATTTCAAATCAAAATATTAGTGCTTTATTTGAGCCTTTTTTCACTACCTCAAACCGAGGAACTGGTTTAGGACTGTATTTATCAAAAGAGCTGTGCGAAATTAACCATGCACAGTTGGTCTACATTACTAACCAAGAAGAAAGAATCCTCTCAACAAATATAGGCGATCCCAACATACAAGATATCCTCGACAACTATTTTACCGAGCAATCCAAAGGCGCCTGCTTTAGAATATATTTTGCCCATAATGAAAAAAATATTTCGCAGCATGTATTGAATGATTCAAAAGAAATAGACATACCGAAGAGAAAGTAGCGTGTATAAAGCAAAAGCATTAATCGTAGATGACGAGCCAGATATTAGAGAGTTAATTCAGATTACGCTGGAAAGAATGGATATCGATTCTGACCTTGCCATGAATATTAACGCTGCTAAAGATTTACTGAAAGAAAACGACTATAGCTTCTGTCTAACAGATCTTAAACTACCTGATGGCAGTGGTTTAGACCTTGTGACACATGTACAGGAAGAACACCCCAACCTTCCCATCGCAGTGATCACTGCATTTGGTAATATGGATATCGCTGTCTCAGCATTAAAACGTGGCGCATTTGACTTTATTTCTAAACCTCTAAACTTAAAACATTTTAGGAAAATGATCGAATCTGTCATCAAACTAAAAGACAATCAAGCCGACAAGTCTCAACAAGAAGAAGACCCCATTGCGGGAAAATCTCCTCTCATCATTCAATTAAAAGATAAAATCAGAAAGGTTTCACGTAGCCAAGCACCTGTTTTCATACATGGAGAATCTGGAACAGGAAAAGAGTTGGTTGCCAGGATGATACATAGGTACAGCCCAAGAAATCAGTCGCCTTTTATTGCGGTAAACTGTGGCGCCATTCCAACCGAACTGATGGAAAGTGAGTTCTTTGGTCACAAACAAGGGAGTTTCACTGGTGCGTCTCAGGATAAAGTTGGTTTATTTCAAGCCGCCCAGGGCGGGACATTATTTCTAGATGAAGTAGCAGACCTACCTAAAGCAATGCAAGTCAAATTATTAAGAGCCATTCAAGAACGCTCCGTTAGGCCTATCGGAGCCAATAAAGAGATCAGTATCGACTGTCGTATATTAAGCGCCACT
>JAYPYM010000181.1:3584-9465 GCA_038135915.1 Gammaproteobacteria bacterium | reverse complement strand
CAACAAGCACTATACAATTAGCTATACTGACTTAAAATATGGCTCTACCATTCAACTAGCTGGCGGGAAAAGCGGGCATGAACAATATAGGCTCGTTTTAGATGACTGCTCTCCATCAGGTGCAACCCTCGTCACCTGTACCGAAATAAGAGCAGAACCACGCACTGGATTCACACAGATCCCCATCATTTCAACTAGAACAAATAATCGAGTGTTCACCTGCACAGGCCCGAATAGCAGCGCTTGCTAAGGTCGCAGGACAACTTTGATGCTCTTAATCGTAATGCATGTGATCAGATTGATTTGCTGGAATAGGTCCGTCACCTATTGTTTTCAGACCAAAAAAACAAGGCAGAGCCCAATTTGCCATGCTCTTGAATCCGGATAAAGCTGGCTCATCACGACGCTCATACCTTTGCCTGAGATCTTTGCCAATTTCATGCTCGAATACTTCACCAGTCGTAAAATCAACTAAAGCATTCGTACATAAACTACCTTGCAGGCACTCATTCAGCTCCACGTGACTGTTAGTTTGTTGCTGCATTTCTGTGACCCAACTACGAGCCGACTTGATCATATAATTTGAATAGCATCGCCAACCTCCTGCAAGGTGTACGGTGATGTGCTTGATTCGGTTGTTCGGTTGAGAAGAATCCGAAGCGGCAGAATCGGCACTATTCAGCATTGACTGAAAATTTTTCAACAGTTTTCTTCCGCTTGGGTATGATGGGTCTATCTCAGGGGAACAATAAATATGCGTTACAAAACCTCGACCTGTTTCGTTATCTCTTACGGACATCAGCAAACAAGGGCCTGCCCCACACGCTGAAACACGGGGTGTCAGGCTTTCTGGATGTATGAAAACAACTTCACTCATATGAAGATCTATCAGGCCTTGATATCGCTCATAACCTGCTATTTGATCATGAATATCAAACGTACGTGTTACCACCTGTGCTGCATTACTCTGAAGAGCTCTCATATCGATGTTAAGGTGATCAGCAATTCGATTTATCGACCGAATTAAATCATTTGCCTTATCCATATGAGCTTCTGTCATTTGGCTGTCATCTAGGGAAATAATTTCATCTAATTCTGTTTTATAGGATTCGAGTAATTGGCGTTGCTCCGCATTGACTCGAAAACCTCTATTGTGCTCATTATTTGCTGACGAAAGCATTAAGTCACTTCCTATTCTTTATAAGCTTATTCATTTTCTACTACCTGGAGTATTGGGTAGGCATTCAGGTGCATATTATTCATACAGCTCGTCCTATTAGACAATAGATAAGATACCTTTGTCTATCTTCGACTATTCCAAAGTAGAATCTAGTGCTACAACGAGCATCTTTGCTTGGCGAACCACAATTCATTCATTCTCTACTAATTGTTTAAACAGCCAACTGAGGTTCTCTAGTGGTTTTATCATCTAGAGTACCCAAAGTTCGGGTAGAGCTCTGATCTGAACCTTCGGATTGTTTAGCGAGGTTTGCTGTAACATCATCAGTTGAAATTTTATTCGAAAATCGATTTAATAGATTTACATATTTCTGCTATTTACTTGAAGCAATACTGAATGCAAATAACCTCAGACAGATACTCCATCAGGATCAGCGATTCATTAGACTTCGTTAACGAAATCCAGGAAACCAGACACAGCGAACCAGTTGGTGCAAAAGTCTGCTTTGAGGGGTTTATGCGGGGGCAAAGCAAGTGGCACAATCAACATGTTGAGCTGGCTTCGATGTTTCTTGAATGTTACCCGGCAATGGTGCTGCCTAGTATCGAAGAAATTATAACGTTAGCATTTGATCAATGGCCCATACAATATATACGAGTATTTCACCGTATTGGTCATATCGAACCTGATCAACTGATAGTCAGGCTTGAAGTGTTTAGCCCACACCGAACGGAAGCTTTTAAAGCATGCGAATTCGTGATGGACTTGATCAAAACAAAGGGCCCCTTCTGGAAAAAGGAAATATCAACTGACGGAAGCAGTCATTGGGTTGAAGCAAAGGTACATGATCAAAAAGCTGCAGATGATTGGTGCCAGCAAATACAAACCACTGAAACGATTTAGCCTAGTCACTTAAATAAGGTGAGCTATTTGGGTAAGCCTAAAACAAGCACCTTTGCATCTGCTGAAATTGTAATAATTTGATCAGTAGTCCAACTCGGCGTTACACTAATAGGCGCTTTACCCGCCCTCTGACGAGACCTTACTTCGCCCGATTCCAAGTCGAGCCAATGGATATAGCCTTCGTAGTCCGACACAACAAGAAAAGTACCCATAGCAACAGGCGCTGAGAGGTCTCGCGCTTCAAAGAGTTTTGTACTCCACAATGTATTCCCAGTTCTTGAATTTAGGGCCCAAAGATGCCCCTGATCGTCCGTAACAAAAAGCTGGCCAGCAAACTCTGATAGACCCGAAACACTTGAAATACGCTCCGACCAAAGCTCTCTGCCTGTATATAACTCGATTGCTGCAACTTTACCTTGAAAGTTAAGCGCGTAAGCAACATCATCCTTAACCAAAAAATCGCCATCCAAATCAACAAGCCTTTCTAGCTCAGTTCGCCCCTTAGCAACACTCAGCTCTCTTTCCCAAACCAGCTCTCCATTATCGATATCTAGCGACACCAGCTTTCCATTTGAAAATCCGGCAAGCACTCTATTATTCCATATCTTCGGAGAAGACGTTCCTCTTAAAGTAAGCAAAGGTATACTAACTTGATATCGCCAAGCTAGTTGCCCACTGTCTCTGTGAAAAGCTTGCACACTACCGTCCACTGACTGAGCAATCACTTTATTTCTACTGATCGCGGGCACGGATAGAACTTCGCTAGACGCTTGCGCCTGCCAAATGAGATCACCACTTTGAGCGTCGATTAGATAGATTTGACCATCTAGGCCTGCGTACACTAAATGCTGACTGTCTCCACCGAGGCCACTACCAAACGCCGCATTGAGCTCCAAAGACCAAATTTCTTTGCCTTTCTCCAAAGAAAGGGCAGTGATTCTGGACCTAGCATCAACACCAATTACTCGATCGGCAAGCACTAATGCTCTAAGCTTGCCTCTGCTTACCGCTAGCTCGCCACCAATATCTTTTGACCAGGCCTTTTTAGCTTTAAGTGGACGCTTAATGTCCGGCAAGGGTTTGGGCTCAATGAGCTCAGTATCAGAAGCACACCCAGTCAGAAAATTAGCAGCAAACAGGATTAAACACCCAGTGACCACGAAACTAAAGGGCTTTGATAATCGCATGACAAATAACCTCTAAGAAGCAGTGCTAATCGCTAAATCATCTAGCTTCATTTTTAGCACACCGGTTTCATCATCACTTTCCAACAGCGCTTTTTGATAAGCTGCTCGAGCTTTTTCCGTTTCACCCTGTTCTAAGTAAATATCTCCGAGTAGCTCTTGGTAAATGGCAGTGAAATCATTCAAATCCGACTCAGACTGCAATATATCCACTGCCTCGTCGTACTTCTTTTGGTAGGCTAGGATACGAGCAAATCTGCTCTTGACCAATATTCGAATGGAATCAGGTGGGTCTGAGCTAAGCGTACTTTGCAATACCTGAGCAGCTTCTTCCCAACGAGAGAGGTTAACATGATGCTTAGCGAGCATGAGCGCAGCTAAGTGGGCATATGCATGATCATCATATTGATCGAAGAGTTTCTGGGCTTCAGTTAACACAGTTTTATCTTCAGTGCTGCCTTCTTCCTTGCCTATGGCCGCCTGAAAAGCTTCTTGCACATTCATAAAGCCAGTAAAGGCAGCTTCACTGGCTTCAGTCGACTTCGCAGCGTACATTCGCCAACCTGCTATCAATGCAAGGCTTAATATGACACCCCAGACAATAGCTGATCCGTAATTTTTCCACCAGTTTTGAATCGCTACAATTTGTTCTTCTTCCGTACGATAAATATCCACGCGAACTCCCAATTAATAATCTCTAAACCATCCAACATTTTTTATTCACAATAAACATCCTAGTTTACCAAAACTGGGGAAACTAAAATCTTCTTAGAATTGATATCCCAAGGTATTCTGCTTTTGGTTGCCAGATTTCCAGATCAACTTCCGACTGCATCCCTGTTGCCAGCTCCTTTATTTGGTAACTACCATCCATTATAAAACAAACGTACGGTATACCACGTTTTTCAGCAGCCTTCATTTGTTTGCCAAATTGTTGAGGCATATGGTACACATCCGTAGCAATACCCCTTCCTCTTAACTTTTGCGCCACATTAAAAGCAGCCAATCTGCCATCTTCATCATTTAGGATGACTAACACCTTAACAGGTGAAGCTGACTTGACTTCCAGCAAGTCGTGCCCAAACAAATAACCCAACACCCTGGTAATGCCAATTGAAACACCCAAGCCAGGCATTTTCTGTTTACCGCCATCACAGAGATTATCGTAACGACCACCGGAGCAAACAGCACCTATGTGCTCATGACCAAGCATATACCCTTCGTAAACAGTGCCAGTATAATAATCAAGCCCTCTGGCGATACTGAAGTCTACTTCGATGTATGAATCTTCAGAAGACATAAACTCTGCGTTAAAGTTCATAACATACTCAAGCTCGCTTAAACCTTCTTCTAGTATTGGGTTTTGGATGCCTAAGTCTCTAACGAGTTCCAAAGTGCTTAGATCTCGGCCTCTAATTTTCGCCAAGCGCAAGCATTGCTCCGCAGTCGCACTAGGCAAACTTAATTCGTCCGTTAACTGCTGCAAGACTGCTTGCTCTCCAATTTTAGCAAGCTTGTCTAAAATCCTTAGCGCTGCCGATGGATCTTGGATACCCAAGCCTTGGTAAAAACCCTGAAGCACCTTACGATTATTAATTTTCAAACAGATTGACGGGATGGGCAGCTTCAACATCACTTCAAGTAGGAGTCGAGCAAACTCTGCATCATAATACAGTGGCAGTTGACCAACACCAATTACATCGATGTCACACTGATAAAACTCCCGATACCGACCCTCCTGCTTACGTTCACCCCTCCAGACCTTTTGAATTTGGTATCGCTTAAATGGAAAAGCCAGTTCGTTTTGGAATTCTTGGACATAACGAGCAAAAGGTACCGTTAGATCGAAGTGCAACCCCAAACCCTCTTCGCTATTCTTTCGGTTCTTTTCGTTTCTAGATTCAGCACCATCCTGGGCGCCGTCTTGATCTGGTTCATGCAGCCTTTTCAATACATAAATTTCTTTGTCATCGCCCTTTTTCAAGAGAACCGACAGCGGTTCAATCGAACGAGTTTCGATGGGTGCAAAACCATATGTCTCAAAAGCTGACCTAAGTTGATCGAGAATCTTCAGTTCAGCCAGCCGCTGCGCTGGCAACCATTCTGGAAAACCACTAACGGGCCTTATTTTTGCCATTCTTTGTCAAGCCTTTTCCGGGATACCAGCAGCCTGAGCTTCGATGGTTTCTTCAGGATGATGAGACGCCTTATTGTCACTTGCTGCTTGTTTGAGCGCTACACGTTCTCTGACTTGCCGCTCGAGCTCGTCGACCATGTATTCTGTTGTTACTTTATGGCTAGGTTTTCCTTCCCTGAATATCAGATGTGCCGGATCGCCTCCCGTTAACCCAATATCAGCTTCTCTCGCTTCGCCCGGCCCATTTACTACACAACCAATGACAGCCACATCAAGCGGCGTGTTGATGTCCTCCAGCCTGGCTTCCAAAGCATTCATGGTTTTAATCACATCAAAATTTTGTCTAGCGCAACTGGGGCAGGCAATAAAGTTAATACCTTTTTTTCTCAGCCCTAAACTTTTTAAAATATCGAAACCTACTTTTATTTCTTCCACCGGGTCAGCCGCCAGAGAAATTCTGAGGGTATCGCCAATACC
>JAYPYM010000181.1:0-3574 GCA_038135915.1 Gammaproteobacteria bacterium | reverse complement strand
ATCCAAGAGTAGCGCACCTAGCGCAATTGCACTTTTCACAGTGCCTGAACGAAATACCCCTGCTTCTGTGACACCTAGATGTAACGGCTGCTCGATCATGGGTGCAATCAGTCGGTAAGCATCAATGGTCATACCGACGCTTGACGCTTTTAAGCTGACTTTGAAGTCCTTAAACTGATATCGATCCAATATTTCGATATGACGCATTGCTGATTCTACAAGCGCCTGCGCATTAGGTTCACCATATTTTTTCTGTAAATCTTTCTCCAAGGAGCCAGCATTTACGCCAATTCTTATCGGGATACCCTTGTCAGCAGCACTTTGAATCACTGCCTTTACTCTATCTTCTCTGCCAATATTACCTGGGTTAATTCTCAGGCAGTCAGCACCCATTTCGGCTGCCGTCAAAGCAATCTTGTAATCGAAGTGAATATCTGCCACTAGCGGCACACTCACTCTTTTTTTTATTTCAGAAAGCGCGATGGCTGCTTCTTGAGTAGGTACAGACACTCTTACGATATCTGCTCCAACCGCCTCCAAGTCTTGGATTTGTTTAACGGTTGCATCAATATCAAGCGTATCCGTATTGGTCATAGACTGTACACTAATAGGTGAATCATCACCAACAGGCACATCACCCACCCAAATTTTGCGGCTTTTTCGACGTTTCACAGGCAAACTTGGATTATCAACACTCACATCATTGGCTTTGTCAGAAAAAGAAAAGTCTTCGGATTTCATAGTAATAAGGCCATAACCACTGTTAAGAAGCTTTCGTAAAAAAGGTTATCATTGAATCGCAGGCGCTAGCTTAACATGGAATAATCTGAGTTTTCTACGTAGATATTGGATCTTCCGGCCTTCACAGGGCAAAATTAAAAAAAGCCATTTATATCAATGACTTAAATTATTATACCCTAACCTTGAGGCTGCAAAAATGGGATAAACCCCGTTCGCTGCTTTTCAGCAGCTTGAACGCTTTGCTTATCTGTATAGACCACATCACCATTTTCCAAAGCCTGAACCATGATAGGCACACCAAAGGATGAATCTACAATGACTGTATCATTTAATATTTGATTGCCAATATCTGAGAAGTCGGCATTCATTGCACCTATATTCAAGTTGTCCACGGGAGGCTTGGTTACAGGGGGCAACTCATTAGCCCAGCGCGCAGATAGGCTAGGCCAGAAAATGAGGGACAAAACAAAAAAAATGCTAACAATCAGCGCCACACCCAACTTTTGTATATACGGGTCCTGCCACCAAAGTTGCTGCATCACTTTTTTCTTTGGTAGCTCAGCATTCACACGATGCTGAAACTGCTGCTCTCTCTTGGATCGAAAGGCGGCAACAATCGGGTCTGCCGGTAAGCCAAGCAAGTTGGCGTAGTTTCGGTAATAACCAAGTGTGTAGGGACCATCTGGTAATACATCAAAATCGTTCCACTCTAATGCAGTTACGAATGACGGACGAATTTTTAATTTTTCAGCCACAGCGTCCTTCGACCAACCTAAACGATCTCTCCTTTGTCTCAGCACATCACCAGGAGATATTGTCACCTCTAAAGACTGTCCTTGCCTTTCTTTCACACAGGGTTCATTAATAAAGGCCTCTCTGACATGCGTGTTGCCCTGCTGCTCACCATTATTCTGAACACTACTTTCAACACAGCTGGCATTGGGTACGAGTTGATGAGCAGCCTGATCTCTATACTCATGATACCCGTCTTGGTGCTGGTGACTGAGTTCAGCTGTTACAGCATTCGACATCAATTTTCTGCTGGCTTCTAATCCCAGCGGTCTAAGCTCATTAAGCCCTGAGCTTGGCAAACGAACGGGCGAATTCATTGAGAGTCGTGATCCTTATATTGTTTAAACTCTAAAGAACGAGGAAATAAATTTTTCAACGCTAACTCGTAACTTGCTTCTGCATCCTTATTACCGATACCTCGGGCAATCTGTATACCTAACCATAGACTCCTAGAGCTTTGCTTGGATTCATTCAAAAAAGCTTTGTAGTACCTGTTTGCTATCTTATACTTTTTCCGCTTCAAGTAAATAGATGCCAATTCCAAACTGGCTTTAGAGGATTTGTTTTCCAATCTCAGTGCATTTTGAAAGGCATCTATCGCAGTTTCTTCGTCTCCAAGCTCTAACGCCACAAGCCCTAAGTTTTGATAAGCCTGGTGACGCTTATCATAGCTAACATCCACTGCCGCAGTGTTTAAATATTGCAGCGCCTCTTCGTAGCGACCCTGACTATACAAGAAAGCACCATAATTATTCAATGCAGGTGCAAATGCTTTGTCATATTTGATTGCTTTTTTGTAATTTCTCTCAGTTTTTTCCACATCGCCTTCCTGCAAATAGAGTAAGGCCAATACATTGTGGGCTGACGCGTTACGAGGCTCTATTTCGAGCGCTCGAATTAGATGCCGATGAGCACTATCTAGATCGCCCAACCTGAGATACTCCGTAGCCGCCTTAATCGCGATATCCACTCGCCGTTCTTTATCAACCACGAGATTACTCTTTCTTTCATGCACACAACCGCTGATATGCAGACTAAGAAAAAGCAAAGGCATCATAATAAATGCAATTTTCCGAGCGTTATACGAGAAGCGGCTTCGGTATCCTTGGCTCATAGGCTCTCAACTCCTTTGACTGTCTGAAATATCGTAGCAATATCAAGACTAAGCCAGTCAACAATAATTAGTAAACGATTCTAGCTAACAAGTGCAATCAGTGTAACCTATATTTGCCATTTCTCCAATTTGAGAGCACTACTTCAATTACAGAAGCAAACTGACGGGCTACTTTAAATAACAAAATGCAAAGAGAGACCAATACCCGGCCATACAGTATTGTTTTAATATTTCAGTAATAAATTTAATTCATCATTGAGGTCTAAACAGTGCCTGGTTCCGACATTGGTATCCCTAAAAGCATTGGAGGCCAAAAGCCTTCGAGCTATACAGAGAAAAACAAAGTCACATTATCTGGTGCCTCAACACTCCATAAAATAAAGAACGAAGATCATTTGGAGAACGAACTAAAGGCCTTTAAAAACACTTACAAAGACTTTCTAGAAGCGCCAGGGCTGACAGAATTCTTAAAAAACCTCAAACCTGGCGACACCTTTATAGCAACTCGGAGTGAAACCAAATTGCAGGTAGCTACTGCAAAGAAAAGCAAACCTAAATTTAAAGGTTTTCTAAAAACAATTGCAAGAAGGATATTTTCGCACGGCGACCTAAGACTTAAGAAAGACGGATATATTTCGGAAGGGAATGTCCACAAGTTTAACAAACCCCCTCCCTCGGATGCCGTTTCGGATGCTGTTTCTGAGGTAACTGATGAGTTCGGCGACATTCCGCACTTCGACACGCCTGACACAACACCATGGGATCTTGATGACGATTTCAGTATAGACTCAGATTACGACCTAGACCGTGTCATCTCCGAATACGGCTCTGACAGTGACTCTTTAGCACCACCTCGCAGTTATGGAAATGACTCAAGGGGGGGGCCGCCAATACCCGACTCCTTTGGACCGTTGCCTGATTCAGAGT
>JAYPYM010000180.1:6068-9487 GCA_038135915.1 Gammaproteobacteria bacterium | reverse complement strand
CTCCGCCGCGAAAGCCCACCGCCAGGCCCTCGATGCGTAAACTTCTAAATTAGAAGAAGGTGATACCCTTCTTGTTTGGCAATTAGATCGCCTTGGACGCTCAATGCCTCACCTTGTTGGATTAGTGGAAGATGTGTGCGAGCATGGTAACGGCTTCACCTCCATCTGTGACGAAACGCGCAGCGGCGTTTCAAGTGGAAGGAAAATTCAGGTTCAAATTTAAGGAAATCTCAGTCAACATGTTCATGTGTCGCTAGGAAACCCGTCATCCGTACCAAAGTACACCCAGTCCTGGCCAACTTCAGCGAATGATTTTGGTAAAATCAGGTAGCCTGATTGATCAGCACAAATTTTTGTACCATCATCATACACGATAAAATCTTCACCTTTTTCTATCTTGTCAAAATTTTGCCAAGTCTTTGTCCAGCTACCAGGCTTCTCTTTATAAAAAACTTTACTCATGCGTACACAATACTGCTGATTATTAGAATTGATAAGTGGTTTTCCACCTATCAATGACAAATGTTTCAAAGCACTAATAATTGCTTTTTTTCCGATGTCCGGGTTGTCATCATTATGGTGATGACCACACTCCAGTGTCACCGCTTTTGCTTTGAATTGACGCGCATATTCTGTAGTACCCATAGAAGCATTCACCGACTCTTGAGTCTTCTCCGTGCCGCTACCAAAAGCCTCACTCCAACCACATACGAAATGATCAACTCCAAGGCTTCTCGCGAACTCTTCTTCAATCTTATCCGCACCACTTAAAAATACAAAAGGGCCACCTTGAGATTGATAGGAATGTAAATCCAATAGATAATCTGCTTTCTCTAACTCAGAACATAGAATTGGGTCTATATGGTCTTCATAAAACTTTTTTACGGATTTTGGGTACAGATGCCGGTTTAGGTTACGTTCAACTTCCCGTTGTTTTAGCTCGTAGGCTTTTGGATTACAGATAGGAATAAATGTTACCGAACCTCGTAACAGCTCATAGTCTCCAGATTGAAATTGTTCTATCACTTGATTAATAGCAGTCGTGCCACAATATTCGTTACCGTGAACTGCACCTAAGACTAATAAATTAGGCCCTTCGTTCAAGGCAGTAAAGCTCACTTTCTTAATCATTTGGCTCATTGTATTCAATCCCCCCCATTTACCTAACAGAAACAGTGAAGCCTACAATTCTCTCACATACTCATGTAACCTGAAAACATGGGATTTAAAAGGGAAACTGGTGAAGACAGTACAAACCATAGTGCATTCTCCCACCCAGGTATTAGCCCTAGCAGTCCATCCTACCCAGTTGTATAACCACCCGAAAGGCGAATACTTCTATCAGGAGCCAACTTAGCTTTTCTATTTTTGTATCCGTGGACATTCTCACTAATATATTTTGAACTTAATTTAGTGTGGTCTGATAGACGCTGACCCTTAGACTAAAGAATGAGTGAAAATTAAAAAGCCACAGCGGCAAGGTGGCATGATCTGAAAAATGCAAAAGAGCAGAAGTTCAAATGGAGAAACTCTGACAAGGTTATAATCACTATTAATAGTGTTTTGTGCGTTGGTGTTAGGGCATTTACGAATTCATCCGTAAATCACTACAGTTTGATGACTAAGCGCAAGTAAGTCGCCTTCTTCATTCCAGACTTCTGACGTACTATGCCCTATTCCGTTTGCAATATGATTAGTTGAGGCTCTGTAAGAGAGCCAGGCCTGGGTATTCTTGGGTAACTGATTTTGAGTGAATTGAATTGTCCAGTTTAAAGTGCTTGCTGCAGCGGGTTTTTTCAGCATGGGTAACATGCTTGGGGGCCAAGCATCAATCAGGGCAACGAGATGCGCTTCAGAAAATGAATCAGACGTATCCCTAAACCTCATATAACCGCCAATATCAGTTTCAGTCGACCCTTGGAAAGGGAATTTTCCCTGCATTAATCGATAGTCAACTTTTTTTGTAAATATAGGCGCAACATTTGGAATATAAGGAAAAGGACAGCCTTGATCAGGTGCAGTAAAATTTGGTTTCGATTCTGCTGTTAGCTGCAGTGATGATTGACGATGAATACCAAAACATGCCGAAACGGTTAGAATAACCTGATCATCTTGTATAACCCTACCTTCCAAATAAGCGATGGTTTTACCAGATTTGATGACATTGGTTTCAATACTAAACTCCTTATCTGGTAGCAGTGGATTAATGAACGAAGATGTGAGCGAATACAATCGATAATCTTGGGACATTCGTTTTTTTATTGCGCAAACGACTAACGCAACACTGAGGCCCCCAAAGGTGGTTTTTCCTTGACCCCAGTCCTGACCAATGACAAGCGGTGTTTGTTCATCATCATTTTGTATTGTTTGAATTAAATCGTCGATTTTCATATATGCAATACCCCCTTGAACCGAGCTTGGCTGGTAAATCAGATCTTCTAAGGTCACAAGATATCAAACATCGTACGAAATATCCTCTAGTCATAGCTTAGATGGGTGGCCTTCCCTCGGAATACATAGTATGCAAGTAACGTATAACCAATTAATATAGGGAATACGATGAGAGCACCTACTAACATGATTTTTAAGGACCCTGGTGCTGCTGCAGCATCAATAATCGTCATTTTCTCGGGCACAATGTAAGGATAAAAGCTGTACGCCAACCCTGCAAAACTGAGTATAAAAATATTGACCGTAATGACCAGAGGTAACCATGCATACCGATCATGATTGAGAGGCATTCGGTTTAAAACCCGATATAACATACCTATCATGCAAGCGGTGAGTATGGGGATAGGTGCCAAATAAATCATATTGGGCAGGCTAAACCACTTGTCAAAGATTCTGCTGCTGATTAATGGGGTTGCGGCGGATACGGCAACCAACCCAATGGTAGAGTTGAAGAGGTGAAATTTAGCCCAGTGTACCGCTTTTGCCTGCAAGCTTTCCTCACATTTCCATATGAGCCAGCAAGCACCCATTAGGCAGTAGGCTGAAGCAACGGCGACGGCGATGAGCATTGAAAACATCATGCCCGACCATGATTTATCGAAGGCTATAATATAACTTCCTAGCATGTAGCCCTGTGCAAGAGCGGTGAGTAAAGAACCGAAGTAGAATTTATTGTTCCATCTCCACTTTTGTTGGTATGGGACTTTAGCTCTGAAATCGAAGGCGACACCTCGAAAAATTAAGCCAAATAACATAATGGCTACAGGGAAATATAATTCCGTTAAAATTTGACCGTGGGCAGCTGGAAAAGCCACCAGCAATAGCCCTACCCCTAAAATTAGCCAGGTTTCATTAGCGTCCCAGAAAGGGCCTATGGATGCAATCATGAGGTCTTTTTCGTGCCAGTTCGCACTCTTGATTAGCATGCCAACGCCGAGGTCATACCCATCCAAGATGGCGTAAATCAA
>JAYPYM010000180.1:4123-6058 GCA_038135915.1 Gammaproteobacteria bacterium | reverse complement strand
GGTAACCAGCTCCCATCGATTAGGATTGTATCTATCATAAATGCAAGACCTCTTAATGAATGGGTTGCTTTTGTCCAAAGATGACAGTGTGACGTTCCTCGCCATCGCCAATGTGTTTTTCTGGATCTATGCTGCTTCCATCACCTGCTTTTCGTGCTAGGTGAAGTAGGGTGAGCACATAGGTCACCGTTAAGAAGAAGTAAACAGCCAAATAGCCAATGAGTGTGGGCAATACCATTCCTGAGGTTACGGGCCCCAATGCATCATTAACACTCAGTACGCCATAAACGAGCCAGGGCTGTCGACCGATTTCAGTAACGTACCAGCCAGCTATCGTTGCTACACATCCTGAAAAACTCATCCCAGTCAATAAGTATAGAAAGGGCTTAGGGAAAGCTTGCTTTCTCCACATGAGGTAGCTCCCCGTCCAAGCGGTGAGCAGCATGAGCATACCAACCCCTATCATGATCCTAAAGCTGAAAAACACCGGCGCCACTGGCGGTCGTTCTTCAAATTCCTTAAGCCCTTTGATTTCACCATCTAGTGAGTGCGTGACGATCAGGCTAGCCAAGTAGGGAATTTCTACCGAGAAATCATTCTTCTCTTCTTCCTCATTCGGAATGCCAAAGAGTACTAGTGGTGCCCCTTGCTTTGTTTCCCAGGCACCCTCCATGGCTGCTAGTTTGGCAGGCTGATAGGCTTTCGTGTTGAGCCCATGCTCATGCCCTGCAAAAATCTGTAAAGGGATCAGCATTGACGCGGCGATAATGGCGGCAGTTAAAGATTTTTTTACAGATGCAGATTGATCACCCTTTAATAAGCGGTATGCTGACAGCCCTGCAATTAAGAAAGCAGCGGTCAGCCCAGAGGCTAATAGCATGTGCGCTAGCCGGTAGGGCATGGATGGATTAAGAATGATCTCGGACCAGCTGGTGACTTGGGCCTGTTGTTGGCCGTTCTCGAGCGTTATCATCTCGAAACCGGCAGGCGTGTGCATCCAGCTGTTCAGCACTAATATCCAAAACGCTGATAAGGTGGTTCCTAGTGCAACCAAGGCTGTTGCTGTTGTGTGTAGCCATGGCGGTACTCTTCTATAACCGAACAACATAATTCCTAGAAAAGTTGCTTCGAGGAAAAAGGCTGTTAGTACCTCGTAGGCTAATAGCGGGCCTGCGACATTCCCTACGGTTTCCATGAATCCGGGCCAGTTCGTTCCGAATTGAAAAGACATGGTGACGCCACTGACGACGCCAATGGCAAAACTTAGCGCAAAGACTTTGGTGAAGAAAAAGTAAGATTGCATCCAAGCCGAATCACCAGTTCGGTTGAATTGAAGTTTGAAGAAAAGTAAAAACCATCCCAGTGCAATGGTGATGGAGGGGAACATGATGTGAAAAGTAATGTTAGCAGCAAATTGAATTCGAGAGAGTATTAAGGGGTCATCTAACATAATCTACTCCAGGCTAGTATTTGGATCTGGCGGATTTGGAGAGAGTTTGTCCTTAAACTTGTAAAGTTGGTAAACCTTAGCGCCGAGTTTCATCAACTTGATGAGTCGTTGGTTATCAATGGTCTGTATTTCCTTGTACCAGTCAGTCAACATTTCAATGAGGTCATGCATCTCATTCATTTTGGTTTTGGCGTATATTTCTTCTTCTGAGATAGGCTGTTCTAGAATCGTGGATCTCAAAAGGGAAAGGGTTGGCTCAATTTCACGTTTTCTTCGTTCTTCAGCCAATGTTCTACATACATCCCAGATATCATCATGTGTGGCGTAGTAATCTTTTCTGTCATCCAGTAAGTGCTTGAGATGAATCAGGTTCATGGATAGCAACTCTTTGATTCCCATAGCAACGCTGGAGCGCGAAAACCCAAGTTTTTCAACTATTTGATCAGCATTGAGTGGTTTTTCTGACAGGTACAACAGAGCGAACA
>JAYPYM010000180.1:3044-4113 GCA_038135915.1 Gammaproteobacteria bacterium | reverse complement strand
GGTCATTATGGTAGTTTCCTTGTTATTTGTTCTACTTTCTGAATTTTCAGTATATACTGAAAATTCAGAAAGTAGAAGTGTTTAGCCGAACCCCGCTGTAAACTTGGGGCTCGGATGCTTCCCATCAATGAATTGTGAGGTACTTGCTGATGAAGATTAAAGATGAACCTAATATTAAAAACAAACCAGACCCCTTGACGTTTAACCCAGAAGATTCCGTTAGAACAGCATTGGATATCATGTGTGAAAAAAACGTCGGTTCAATTGTTGTTATTACGCCTGACAATATGGTCGCAGGTATTGTCACTGAAAGAGATATGATGATACGAGTACTCGGACCCGGACTTGACCCCGCTAAGACTAAGCTTTCAGAGATCATGACTACCGATGTAAAAACGGCCAACATTAATGATGAATTAGTTGATTGGATGAAAACCATGTCCAACCAACGGTTTAGACACTTACCTGTGGTAGACGAACACGGCAAACTGATTAACGTCATGTCTCAAGGTGACTTTGTTGCTCACACTTGGCCTGATCTTTACGAGAAAATCAGCAATGACCTTGGAGGTATTGCTAAACCATTACAGATTGGGTTGGTTGTGTTTACTGTTCTGACCCTGATCTTGATCGCGCTTGGCAAGTGAGTCATGGGCTTGTGAGCGAAAGGCGTTGCCATTGGGGCATTTCTTACATCATCTCATAAATCTTTTCCCATACATGCCAGTTAAAACCGATCGCTGAATGGGATGAGTTTACTTCATAATGGGTGACCTCATCGCTATATTGGTCAATACAAGCAGGCCAAGATACCACGCCATCGTTTTTTGTGAAGAAAGCTACCACAGGTTGTTTGATTGGCGTATTTTCATCAAGCGTGCGAACTTTTTCGGCAATATCTTGGCAGGCTTGCTTTCCCCAGTAACCAGCAGCAAGTGTGTAAGTGGGACCGCCTATGACTGGAGTACAAAGGGTAAACACTTTCTTCACAAGGTCTGGTCTGGTGCGGGCTACCTCTCGCGCGATCACGCCACCCAGGCTCCAACCGATTAAGGAAACACTATAGTTG
>JAYPYM010000180.1:0-3034 GCA_038135915.1 Gammaproteobacteria bacterium | reverse complement strand
ATGCTCAGCTAGTATTCCACGGTTTTGTAAATAGCGCCTTAAAGGCTCCAGTGTCCGCTCGCCTACACCAAATCCTGGCACCAGTAGAACGAGCTCATTTGACGTACTGCCTTTTTTTACCGTTTGCGCAATCGGAGAAAAAGTGAGTTTCGCGCAGCTTCTCAGAATGGTAGGTAGCACACGCCATTCCGACAGAAACTTTGATACTCGCATCTCGAATGGCTTTGGAATTGTTTCTGTGGGTGAAAAAGTCATCAACACAATCGCATATCCTATAAAAGTTGTGAAAGCACCTGTAACAGATACTACGAGCTTCAGACAGTATTAGATCATGAAGCCTATCCCCTATTTATCTTTTGGTAAACCGTCACACTCACGCCCCAGCCATCTGAATTGACCGTCTTCAGAGTTTCAAACCTAGACAAGGATTCAAGAAATATACCAACTCCTAGATAATGTCTATATTTGTATGCGATAAATTACATTACAGCTCATTTATGTCTATTTCAATAGTAGATATTGTTACCATACAGTGGTAAGTTTGGGTTCTACATCGACAAAAAGCGAGGTGGTAATAAAGGAGTGAAATGAATAAGGCACAACAAACTGAAAAAGTTTTCATGTTTCCAATACCCGGCTCTGTCACTTGTCCTGGCATGCTATTCCCATTGCATGTGTTCGAGCCCAGATATCGGAAGATGGTAACACAGGCAATTGAGGAGAATAGACTGCTCGGTATTGGCCTCACCCAAAAAGTAATCAAGGAGGCAAAGAAAGACCAAAGTTTAGTAGAAAAACTTAATACCAACCAAGCCACTTACAAACCACTACCGGTATTTTCTGCGGGATATTGCAAACTGATTGAAACTAAGGAAGATGGCAGGCTTCTCGTGGATGTCGACATCAGATCAAGATTCAGGATTGTAAAAGCGATACAAACCCTTCCTTTTAGCATATACGAATGCAGCCGTATTGAGGATTTACCCTTAACAGAATCAGACGAACAATATTGTGACCAGTTGAGGGATAAGATTTTACACAGATTAGCAGCACTTACAGCTAACTTAACCGGCTTAGGACAAAACTTTTTAGGGCAGCAATGGTTTGATTTAGCCTTATCAGAGTTCAGTTTCCAGTTACAAGCTTCTTTTCGACTTCCAGCACCTATCGCACAAGAATTACTAGAGTTGACCTCTACCAAAGATCGCCTTGACAGAATCATGCACATTTTAAATAACTAGCACACCATCGAGTAACCGATTGTGGAACACAAAATAAACAAACACCAACTTTTAAAAGTGTATTCAAAAATTTCCAAATTTGGTCGCGTTCAGTCCAACGGGCATGTGCTTGATGGCATATATGCAGAGTCTGATTGGGATGGGCACAATCTTTTTCTTAGCAACCAACACGTATCTATTCGTGTTCAGTTTCACAATACCTTTAAGGTGGAATTTAAACACATGTTTCATTTTGAAGAATTCCTTGATGCCATTAATAAAATTGATAAAGCTGATTACAATTAATTTTTTGAAATATTTTCTCTGGATTAAAGGCTATTTATGAATGGAACACTCGGTCTTCATGTGTATCAACTTCTAGCGTTCGCAGGTACTGTTGGTTCTCCTCTTGACGTGTCAAACTTTAGATTGAAATAATATTCAGTAAATTTGCCTAAGGTGACAAAAAATGCGACCAAATTTGTTCTATGCGGATTATATTGAATTACCGCTACCCAAAGAACATAGCTTTCCTGCAGACAAGTATCGCCTGACTAGAGAAAAAATAAAAAAAGACTTATCCCTAACAGATGAAGACTTTTCACCTAGCCCTTTAGCATCCAGAGAGGACTTGCTTCTGGTTCATGATACGGAATACGTGGATGCTGTGATTAACGGTAGTCTTGACGCCTCAGCGCAGAGACGAATCGGTTTTCCTTGGTCTCCAGGGCTTGTGAGGCGTTGCTTGGCGTCGACTGGAGGCACTTATCACGCTGCTTTAGATGCCTTGAAGAACGGATATGGTGCACAATTGGCAGGTGGCACTCACCATGCCCACTATGATTTTGGTGCAGGCTACTGTGTATTTAATGATTTTGCCGTCACAGTCGCCAAGCTTCGTAAAGAAGGCTTTGTGAAAAAGGCTGCGATTATCGACCTAGATGTACACCATGGAGATGGAAATGCTAGCCTAATGAGTTCGGACCCGGATACCTTCGTATTTAGTATGCACGGCGCCAAAAATTATCCTTCTCGTAAGCCCTCTTCTGATTTAGACATTGCATTAGAAAATGGTGCTGAAGATCGTGAGTTTTGCAAACAACTTGAAAAGGCCTTAAGGAGAGTTGCCGGTTTCAAACCGGAAATTATATTGTACCAAGCAGGTGTGGATGCGCTTCATGAAGATACTTTAGGGTATCTGTCATTAACTCATCAAGGGTTACAAGCGAGAGATCGTTTGGTATTTGAATTCGCTATTTCTTCAAACATCCCAATTGTGCATGTATTAGGTGGAGGTTATGGTAACCCATTATCCGCGACAATTCAGGCGTACACTAATACGTTTCAAATCGCATTTGAGCTGTACGGGTTTTGTTCGACGAAAAAAGCAAGGAACAATAAGTGAAAGTTAACACTTGTGAATTATGCGAACGGGAATTGCATATAACGCCATTGACAAGGCATCACTTAATCCCTCAAACCAGGCACAAGAATAAAAAGAATAAACGCGATTTTGATAGGGCTGATGTTAAGGAAAGAATCGCGATACTGTGCAAGCCCTGCCATAAGCATATCCACGCAGTGATTTCAGAGAAAGAAATGGAACGCCAATTTAATACCATTTCCCAACTGAAAGAACACCCCGAAGTAAAGAAATTTGTGGGCTGGATTGCCAACAAGCCCGATGGATTTTCAGTTAAATCTAGAAAGAACCTAAGAACCTAACATAAGTTTATTTACGTTCAAATATATCCAATGCCACTTTGGTATAATGATCAAGTCCAAGTACACAAGTTTGCCCGCGTGAGTATAAC
>JAYPYM010000179.1:4584-9518 GCA_038135915.1 Gammaproteobacteria bacterium | reverse complement strand
TTATCTTGTGGTATTGTCTGATCCAACAGATATATTCGGTATGGATGTGATTAAAGAATCTGTTGGAGATAATGTGAAATGGGGGTTGGCAAAGAAAGAAGAAATTTCTAGTGCTATAGATAGGGTTTACCTTGATGGTGAAGAACTGTTTTCCTTGGCATCTGAACTTGAAAGTGAGCTTGGGTTTATTCCAAATCTGGATGTGGAACTAAGTGCAGTTAATAATGGTTCGAACGATACGCCGATCGTGAAATTCTTACAGCGTATTTTCGAAGAGGCTATCGTATTGCGAGCGTCTGATATACATATAGAGCCCGATGAAAAATTAATTCGACTAAGGTTTCGTGTTGACGGTATTCTGCATGAGCGAACAATAAAGGAAAAAAGTATCTCGCATGCCGTGATATTGCGCTTGAAGATTATGGCCGAGCTAAATATCTCAGAGAAAAGATTGCCACAGGATGGACGGTTCAAGATTGAAGTGAAAACAAAAAATATTGATGTTAGGTTGTCGACTTTGCCGACGCAGTTTGGTGAGTCTGTCGTTATGCGTATTTTTGATGCTACCTCGGTGAAAATGGACCTGAGCCATATTGGGATGCCGGAAAATATATTAGATAAATTTAAGTTTATGATTAATCGTCCACATGGCATTATTCTTGTGACTGGCCCGACGGGAAGTGGTAAGACAACGACGCTGTATTCTGTTCTAAATTCTTTAAATGCACCAGATAAGAAAATCATTACTGTTGAAGATCCAGTGGAATATCAGATTTCTAGAGTTCAACAGGTCCAGGTAAATGCAAAGGTTGGGTTAACATTTTCTGGTGTGCTTAGATCAGCGTTACGACAAGATCCAGATGTTGTGTTAATCGGTGAGATACGAGACCAAGATACTGCAGAGATAGCCATGAAGGCAGCAATGACTGGCCATTTGGTTTTGTCTACATTGCATACCAATGATTCGATTAGTTCTGTGGCTCGTTTAGTGGATATGGGTGTGCCTTCTTACATGGCTGCTTCAGCTATCCTGGCAGTTGTTGCTCAGCGATTAATTCGTAAAAACTGTCTCAATTGTTTGGTTGAAGATAAGCTGTCTGAGACGGATTTGGGTTGGGTTAAAAATATTTCTTCTGGTCGGATTAAAGATATTGAAGAAACCACCTTTAAGAAGGGTTCTGGTTGTCGTTCTTGTCATGGTACAGGCTACTCTGGTCGTATAGGTGTATATGAACTAATGGAAATGAACGATAGATTGACGCACCATTTAATAAAGAATGAATTTTCAGAATTTTCAGAGGTCGCAAGTTCCAACCCTGGGTTTGAGCCGCTTTCTATGTCCGGGTTGAAATATGCTGTTAAAGGAGTGACTAGTGTGAGTGAGGTGTTTAAATTAATTTCCGTATCTAATTTTCAGTATTCTTCGTAAGGATCTTTTAAGAGATGAAGCTTTACTATAAAGGGCGGAAAATGTCTGGTGAGTCAGTTTCTGGTAAGTTGAAAGCAGATAGTGTTGATGTCGCAAGGTTTGAGCTAATGCAACGAGGCATTATCGCAGATGAGATTGACGAAATAACAGATGACGCGGTCAATATAGAAAAATACTTTGAAAGTTTGTTTGAGCAAAAAATATCAGCAGCTGAGTTGATTATGTTTTGTCGCCAAATATCTGCCTTGACTCGAGCAGGTGTTCCAATTATAAATGCGTTATCTGAGCTGTCAGCATCAACTACTAACAAAAAGCTATCTGATACCCTAAAAACTGTAATGGAAGCCGTTGAAGGAGGTGTTCCCCTAACTGAAGCCCTGTCAGCTCACCCTGAAATATTTGACGCTATATTTATATCTATGGTTCGAGTTGGTGAGCAAACCGGGAATCTTGATGTAGTGTTTAAGCAGTTAGGTTTCTACTTGGCATTTGAAGCAGAAACCTTTAAAAAGGTAAAGCAGGCGACACGTTATCCAACTATGGTAGTGGGCGCTATTTTTATCGCAATGGTGTTAATCAATGTTTTCGTCATTCCTGCGTTTTCAAGAGTGTTTGCTCAATTTGGTTCAGATCTTCCATTAGCTACCAAAATTCTGTTGAATACATCTTATTTTACAGTTAATTATTGGTGGTTACTCCTAGGCTGTTTGGTAGCAGCTGTGTTATGGATTAAGAAATATCTAAACACTACAGAAGGAAGAAGGCGCTGGGATAGAGAAAAACTCAGAATACCAATACTTGGCCCTATCCTGACTAAAATTTCTTTGGCTAGGTTTTCAAGTGTGTTTTCTATGTTGTCTGCAGCAGGTGTTCCTATTCTCCAAGCTATGTCAAATGTCGCTCAGGCGATGGGGAATTTACATATGACTGAAAAAGTCTTGGAAATGCAGCATGGCATTGGCCGGGGAGAGTCATTCATGAAAGTGGCAAAGAATGCTGGGATCTTTTCTCCGCTTGTGATTCAGATGATTGCTGTTGGTGAAGAAACGGGTAAGATCGATGAAATGCTGACAGAAGTGGCGTCGTTTTACGAAGAAGAAATTGAATACGAAATAAAGTGTCTACTAGATAATTTGGAACCTATGCTACTAGTCGTGATGGGGCTCATGGTTCTGACGCTCGCATTGGGTATTTTTCTACCAATGTGGAACTTGGGTGGTGTTGCGCAAGGCAAATAACATCTGTTTTATTTTGATTACACAAGTATATACTTTGTTACCTGATTTAACATCCAAAGTATGTGTACATATGTGGAACCTCAGTCCCAATTTGTAATTCTAATTTTGTCATTGCTAAGTGCCAGGCTACACTGAAGGGTAAATCAGATTGGTGAGGAATCACCACTTTAGTGTTAGTGAGGTAGAAACATGAGTAGAAGACAGCAACAACGTGGTCTTACTGTAATAGAACTCATCATGGTTATTCTCATTATTGGTGTATTGTCAGCCTTCGCATTGCCTAAATTTGCCAATCTTGGCAGCGATGATGAGGCAGCTAAGCTCGATGGGGTGCTGGGTGCAGTTAAGTCTGCAAGTGGTATTGTTAGGTCGGTGTACTTGGCAAATGGTTCCGTTGATCCAACACTAGAGGGGCAGGTATTTACGACAGTTAACGGTTATTTAGATAGAGATGACGTAGCGTTAGTGTCAGGCTTTACTTGTGGTGTTCCAGGTACTGATGATGACCAAGAATTTGACTGTTTTACGGTTGGAGCGAATTCAATTGTCATTGGTTTAGATGGAAGAATAGATACAGCTGATGATGGAAGTGCCTGTATTAAGTACACTGAGTCAGCGGGCACTGGTCCTTCATCGGTGGCTACAGGTGTCTTAAGTGGATCAGGTACTGATTGCACTTAGAAAGAGAAATGAAAAATGCCGTTTGTTTGAAATAACGGTCATTATCTTCTGGTAATTCATTAAAAAAATAGTACCTATCCTATATCTCTAACGCAATTGTTTACGAATAGGGCCTGGTAGTTTCTCTGTTGCGAGTATAAATAAGGGGTGGGTTTCTATATAGTAAAATGTTGCGAAGTGAGCTAACCCTAATGCACTTAGTGCGCTTTTATTAGTGTCTCCAGAAAGTACTCCGTCAATCAGTTTATTGAGATAGTCTTTGTCTTTTGATGAGAGATTTCTGCTTTCCCTAAAACGCTTTAATATGCGGATACCGTATTCTACGTTACCAGCTTTTATAGAGGATATTGCTCCAGATAGTTCAGCTAAATCTTCTCTTCCAGTAATCTCGCTAAAGTTGCTAAAAGATACGGCTGCCTGGTTGAAATCTTTCTCTTTAACCGCAAGCATGGTGCTTGCTAAATAAACCAGCTGAAGCGAGTTTTTATAACGTTGACTCAAGTTATGATTAGTAATGATTGTTTCAGCACGGGTTGATTCATCACTAGCCATTTTGTACCATTTTTTTGAGTACATGCTAGCTGCTAGCAAGGCTGCGGCAAGATATTGGTCTTTTTCATTGCGTGCGTTCTTCTGTGCTAGGCGCCCATTTGCAAGTGCATAGTTTGGCTTATTGATTGCAATCCAGGCTAATCCAATTAATGTATGTACTTGTGCTTCTGTAACATCGCCTTTTTTGCCAGTTGATTTTTCGTATAGTTTGATGGAAGGACCCACTGTTTCCTTTGCCACTTTTCGGTAGGATTTATATTTCAGGCTACTTCTCAGTTCTCGAAATTGCTCTTGTTCAGTTTTAGGTGCGCTTGCACAGCCTGTGAACAGGCTCGCTGCAATTGTTATAGTCAGTATGTGTATTAACAAGAATTGCCTGCTTATGTATATAAAATGTGGCAAGTTAGTCGTATTTTGTAATTCAAATTTGTCCAGACAGAGATCATGTGACTACACTGAATATAAGGCAAATTGACAAGGGATGCTGAAAAGCTTGGATGTGTTCTTAATGTAGGTGGGATTCAATTTAGACGTTAGAAATAAAATGCCTATAGTTGTATTTGACCGATGAATGAGATTAAAGAGGTTTGAAATATATGATTACTAAGCAGCAACAAAGTGGATTCACCATGATAGAGCTCATCATGGTTATTGTTATTCTGGGGGTTTTGTCAGCATTTGCACTACCTAAATTTGCCGATCTGGGTAGTGATGCTGAAGCAGCTGCGCTAGATGGTGTTTTGGGTTCCGTTAAATCAGCGAATGGTATTGTTAGGGCCGCTTATTTAGCGAATGGTTCATCTGACCCAACACTTGAAGGTCAGCTCTTTACAACTGTTAATGGCTATCTCGATAGAGACGAAGTGGAGTTAGCTGCTGGTTTTACATGTGGTGCACAAGGTACCGATGGTGATCAAGACTTTGATTGTATCGATGTAGGTACAAATGAGATTGTGATCGGGATAGATGGCAAAATAGATGTTACTGATGATGGGAATGCCTGTATCTTATTCACTGAATCATCAGGTGCGGGC
>JAYPYM010000179.1:2132-4574 GCA_038135915.1 Gammaproteobacteria bacterium | reverse complement strand
GTCCTAGGTACACTTAGCGGATCAGGTACAGATTGTACCTAGAGTAGTGTTGAAGCATACATAATATGATGTTAAGAGGTGCATGGACGTGCCTGCCAGTGAGGAACAGGGATTTACCTTACTTGAGTTATTGTTTGTTTTAATTCTAATTAGTGTTTTTTCAATATATGTCAGCGCTAGGTTTAGCGCTGACCCATTTCTAGAAAGAGATTTCTATACCGAAGTAGTGACTGGGCTGCTATACGCGCAGGAAACAGCAATGAGATCAGGGTGCAATACTCAGTTTCTCATCGATACTAGTCATTATGAACTTAACCTAGACTCAAATTGTATTAACGGCTTAGCGGCAGCGTTTGATACGCCTATTCTAAAACCATTTACTGACACGCCATATAGCAATCATGCTTTCCCGAGTTCCATTACATCTATTACCAGTGAACAGGTCATATTTTTTCCGCAGGGGTGGGCGTGTCATGATGATGGAAATAGTTTATCCACCTTAACCATAGATATGGTTGGGCAGACCAACAGGACAATAGAGATTTTTTGCGGTACAGGCTATGTTCGTGAGGGCTAGTAATAGAGTTGATGCTGGCTTCACCCTAGTGGAGCTTGTTATGGCTTTGGTTGTCTCTAGTGTGATATTTGTTGGTATCATAAAAACCAGCGCTCATTATATGGCTTCTAGTAATGATCCGATTTTAAGGCAGCAAAGTATTTATATTGCTGAAATGTTTATGAATGAACTGAAAACAAAAACGTTTTCACATGAGGCCGCAGGAACAGGCACAAGCACGGGCAAAGGCAAAGGCAAAGGCAAAGGCAGTGGGTGTACAGGCGCGGGAGGCGGCAAGGGAGGCGGCAAGGGGGGCGGCAAGGCACAGTGTAGTGGTACAGTTACAACTATAGGCAGTGCAGGCACCAGTACCGGGGCCGGTTGCCCTGCTGTCACCGGAGCAAATAATAGAATTAACTACACACATATTTGTCATTATAAAAACATTAATCAAACCGGTATAGATGACCTATTTGGAGACCCAATTGCTGGATTGGAGGAGTATGGGGTCAGCATTCAGGTTGCTGCAACAGGTCTTTTGGGTCCTTCGTGTGGCCTCGTACCTGAAGAAGACGCTGTGCTTATCCAAATCGATGTTACAGGACCAACTAATCAAGTGTACAGAGCTAGTATGTATCGGACTAACGCACCATTTTTTTGATGAAGGGTGATATAGGGTTGATTGTCGTATGTTCCCGAAAATCAAATATCAGATAATGCCTCCGGCTGGTTTTAGCTTGATTGAACTCATCATGGTTCTAACGCTAATGAGTGTGCTGTCTGCAATCGTAACTGTTGCTTTTGTTAAGCCGTTTGAAGGCCACACATTGGTGAGTCAACAAACTAAACTTCTAGCTGCTACTGATGCTGCATTGAGTCGTATGGAGCATGACATCTCCAATGCTGTTCCTAATAGCGTTAGAGTTCGAAGTGTGGGGTCAATTTCAGTCATTGAGCTGATGTACAAAGAGAGTGCTGGTAGATATCGATATTTCTGCCAACCAGGTGTTGATGAAGCGCTTATACCTACAGAGCAAGATGATCAGTTTGATGTTCTGGGTAATATTCCTTCTCCATCTTCATTTTCTAGGTTGATTGTTAACCCGGTAGATGTAGAAACACTGTACTTTGCGGCTAATCAACCCGCGGCAGGTTTTATTACGCCTTCGAATATTGCCGTTGGTCATAGTAGCCTAGCGAGTAGTGATCACATTACTTTGAGCCAACCTTTTGAGTTTGATCCGATTGACATAGGTGTTTTGAGAAAACGATTCTATATTTCCGATGCAGCTGTTATGTATCGGTGCGACCCAATGGAAGGAACACTTTTTCGCTACTCTGGCTATCATCCAAATTCGGTAGCTTCTACTAGCGTACCAAGTGGGAGTGCTCAAGCGCTTTTATCCGATCAAATTAAGCGTTGCCACTTTGATTACTATCTTGATGCGAGTCAACGAAATGGGTTTGTTACGCTAGATTTAACGTTGGGGAAAGAAAATACTGTAGGTTTCATTAAACAAGTTAGGGTCGATAATGTACCTTAGGGTCTGGTTAGGGAAGGGTGATAGTCTGAAGCAAGATTCAGGTATTGCTTTGGTGTTAGTCTTGTTTTTGATCATTGTTGTTGGTAGCGCTGCAGTCTCTATGCATACACTATTGGGTCTTCAAAATGCCTCATCAGTTTCATCTATACAGGCGGCTCGAGCCGAGGCAGCGGTGCATGCTGGCTTTGAATGGATGAACTATCATCTGTATTCGGATTTTGGTTGTGATGGTTCGCCATTTGAGTATCTGATGCAAGAGTCAGATCTTAGTGGGTTTAACCTACACATAGTATGTCAACCGGAAATTTATCTCGAAGATGCCACAGAGATTACTATCTATAA
>JAYPYM010000179.1:0-2060 GCA_038135915.1 Gammaproteobacteria bacterium | reverse complement strand
TGACTTTTACAGAGACCAAATGTAACCTGGGTGAGTCTGAGTTTGTGCGTAGGCATAGTACAATGATGTTTGAGTTTTAAACCCTGCATAATTTTACCTGTTTAAAAAGCGATCATTTGTTGGCGTAATGGTTTCTAATCCCCATTTATCTAGGTATGATCTAGTCGACTAGTTAGTGACATTTCAGCAAATAAAACATGAAGGTGTAGAAATATGATTCGGACTCCAACTTTTTTAAATTCCATTAGAATATCTGGCTTAATTTTGGTGGTATCCTACTGCTTGGTGGGTTGTCAGTCGACCTATTATAGTGCAATGGAAAAGTTTGGCATTGAAAAACGTGACATTTTGGTTGATCGAGTGGCTGAAGCGCGTGATGCGCAACACAAGGCTTCAGAACAATTTGAATCTGCGCTGGCGGAGTTTACTGCGTTAACCAACTTTGATGGAGGCGATCTTCAGGATCAGTATAAGCAGCTAAAAAAAGAACTCAATCAATCTGAGGAAAGAGCCGCGCTAGTGAGCGCGAAAATAAAAGCAGTAGAAAGCGTTGGCGGTGCTTTGTTCAAAGAGTGGGCGCAAGAGATAAAAGAGTATGTTGATCAAGGCTACAAAGCAAAAAGTGAAATGAACTTGCAGCAAACCAAACGCAAGTATCATCAAATGCTTTCTACGATGAAAAGCTCTGAGGCACGGATTCAGCCAGTATTAAGTGCGTTTAATGATAGGGTGCTTTTTTTAAAACATAATCTGAATGCTCGGGCTTTAACCGCAATGAAAAGTGATGTTGGCCAGGTGAAAGCGAATGTTGGCCTCTTAATTAAAGATATGCAACATGCAATACAAGAAGCAGACAAGTTTATCGAAAATATTAAATAATATAAGGCTGTAACTTACAGCACATTATTTTAATAAATATGTTTCCACTTTTATAGAGATCGGTATAATGATTGTCGGAGAAATTTAAAGCATTATTATAAAAGTGGAGGCATAGATGAGTATTCACAAATCCAACCAGAATTTAGTTATTTCCCTATTATTATTTTTCGTATCACTGCAAGCACATGCTGGTTTTTTAGAGTTTAGGCCTGGCAATCAAGCTGTTGAACTAGGTGATCAAGCAAATGTAGATGTTTTCTTCTCGGACACCAATGGTGAGCTAGTCGGTGCTTATGGACTTAGTGCACATTATGACCAGAGCATTGTGTCTTTAGCAGCTGTTGATTTTGGTACCGCTTTTGGTGGACCTTTCGGCTCGTTTGAAGGCGCGACCATCGATAATTCGAATGGTAGGGTTGATCTTTCAGGCTTTTCCTTTTCTGACTTAAACCTACTGCAGGGAGGACTAGATGAAATTTTGATCGCTTCATTGACCTTTGACACACTTTCATTTGGAACAACCGATTTAACCATGACACCTAATATTCTTGGTTCGCCTGGTGCTTATTTAGGTGATGAATTTGGTGCACCAATTCCGTTAGATGCCAATAGCGTGTTACCTGGATCCATTACAGTTATCGCTATGCAAGCAGTCTTCGAACCTGCATCAGCTTATGTTTATTTAGCAGTGTTGGGAGCATTGCCCTGGTTGAGGCGGCGAGCCTCTCAGCTACGGCGTTAAAGATAAAGGAGTAGCGCATTAATTACTGATTAATAATTATAACTCATAATAATTAATAACCTAGGAGTCTAGTAATGGAATATAAACTAGCTATTAAAAATGTTACCTCTGCTTTTACTTTTTGTTTGATGATTTTTTTCACGGCTGTGAATAGCGTTCAGCAAGCTGAAGCGTCAGATCTACCCGATTTGACGGTCTTATCTTTAGATGATAGCCAGGTCGTTTATAATCAAGCAACATTGTCTGTTGCTGGTCATCTTGAAGGTAACATAAGAAATATTGGCGGTGGTGTGGTTGACACATCGTTTCAAATTTTGGCGTTCGAAGATGTTGATCTGAATGGTACCTTTGGGTTGGGTGATACGTTATTAGGAAGTACTGTCGTTGATACTGTCAGCAGCCCTTTGGGTGTTAATGCAAGTATCGACTTTAATCTAGA
>JAYPYM010000178.1:0-9524 GCA_038135915.1 Gammaproteobacteria bacterium | reverse complement strand
AGTGTTTTCATCAGACAACGAGCACCCAATGAGGTGAATCTATCATGAATCATCTTGATTAATAACTGGAATGCGGTTTTTGGGCGGCCGGTGTTCGTCTTGCATGCTGTTGATCACATCTCGTAAGTCAATGCCCACAGGGCACCATGTAATGCATCGACCACAACCAACACAACCAGATTCACCGAACTGGTCATGCCAAGTACTCAATTTATGTGTTAACCACTGGCGATACCTAGCACTAATACTATGACGGACACTGCCGCCATGAAGATAGCTGTGATTTTCATTGAAGCAGGAATCCCATTTCAACCAGCGCTGGGCATGCTCACCGGATAAGTCAGTAGTATCTTCAACAGTCGTACAAAAACAGGTTGGACAAACAAGGGTGCAGTTAGCACAGGACAAACATGTTTCAGCAACTCGGTCCCAAACACTACTTTCTAAATTATCCGCAAGCAGATCTTTAGCATGCCCAAGGTCAGTCTTAGACATTTTTCTAGCATTATTCGCAACTAATGATTCTGCTTTTTGAACATGTCTATGATCAAATTGATTAGGCCCGGCACCACTTTCAGCACTATTCTCTTCTACCCCTTCGGACATCGCTTTGTCTATTTTTTGCAGTAATAGTTTTCCTTGCTCACCAGGTGCTGACACAACAAAATAGTGACCTTCTTGATCACAGACTTCAGTCAACACCAAATCCGCACCCTCAGTTACTTTAGGCCCTCCTCCTTGGCTGGTACAGAAACAGGAGCTTGTAGACGTCGTACAATTTACAGCAATAAATAAAGCATCCTGACGTTTTGACTCATAGCAGGTTTGTTTTATAGGATCGGAAAGGTATACGCGATCCTGGATAGAAATTGCTTTTATTTCACATGCCCGTAGCCCAATAAAAGCCAGTCGATTTTGTTTATTTTTTTCCTTTGTTTTAATTTGAAACGAAGTGGATTCGGAGGCGGTATCCCGCTCTGCTTCCCACAACATAATGTTCTTATCTAAAAAAAATGCTCTAGGACTATCGGGCCCTAAATTAAAACCAAAAAAAGCTTCATCTCCCCGGTCTACAAGCGAATAATGGCCTGGCGACTGAACATCTTGCCAACCTATAGGCAACTCATCAGCTGTTCGAATTGTTCTATAGCGAATAGCCTGATCCACAACAGATGGCCCAATTATGTCGTAACCTTGGCAGGTTAGTTCGTCTAACAACGTATTTAACATTCCAGGTCCGAAACAGCGTTCCATATGAGTCTATATCCACGTTACAAAATCATTTCGTTTTTATGCCTAACAATCAAACCTAAAATCTTATCACCTTATTTCATGAAAATCGCTTAATGTCATTCGGATGCGCAGCTTCCGGCCAACTGTTCTAATTTTATACTTGTCATATCCAGAACGAAAAAATAGATTGTACTCAGCCACCACACTTAGCCGCTATTTAATTGAATTTCACCCCCTTTTATGATAAACAATACGACCCTCGGCACTTTTCATAAGTAAATTCAGCAAAGCATTTCTTTCATTCCAAGAGGTAACTTCATGGCGATCCTTACGTTTTTTGGTGCTACAGAAGGCGTAACAGGCTCCATGTACCTACTGAAAACAAAACATAGCAAAATACTGCTAGATTGCGGGTTATTTCAAGGTCGTCGAGAAGAGGAAGAATCGAATTTTTTACCGCTGCCGTTTAAAACCAGAGATTTGGATGCTGTAGTCATCTCGCACGCTCACCTAGACCACTCGGGAAGATTACCGTTACTGGTAAAAGAAGGCTATAACGGCCCAATCTATATGACATTTCCAACCTGCGATCTAGTGGAAGTATTATTAAAAGACGCGGCTTCTTTACAGGAAAGAGATGCTGAGTGGGAAAACAAACGAAGGAAAAGAGCAGGTAAAAAAGAAATCACACCCTTGTACAGGCTCATTGACGTAGAGAAAACACTTCTACATTGCCAGGGCTTGAAGTACCACCATCGATTTAAGTTAACTCAAGATATCGACATCCGATTCTCAGACGCAGGGCATATTCTCGGTTCATCCATTGTAGAGCTTTTCATTAACGAAGATTCCAAAGAAAAGAAGCTGGTATTTTCTGGTGATTTAGGGAACTCTCAAGCAGCACTACTTCGGGACCCAGAACATGTCACTGAAGCAGACGTCTTATTGCTAGAGTCCACTTATGGCGATAGAGACCATCTTTCCCTAGAGCAAACCCTTAATGAGTTTGAAGAAGTGATAGAAACAGCTAATTCAAACGGCGGCAATATACTGATTCCAGCTTTTGCAGTTGGTCGCACTCAGGAGATCATCTTTCGACTTGGTGAACTCTATCAGAAAGGCACGCTCAGACATCAGCTCATATACCTTGATAGCCCGATGGCCATTGCTGTAACTGAAATATACCACCGATACCAGGATGTTTTTAATCTCGAAGACAAAGCAATCATTGATACATTTTCAAAAAATGCACCAACCAAAAAGAAAAGCTTACATACTTTGTTACCAATATTAAGGTATTCCTCGACGACAGCTGAGTCCATGGCGCTCAACAGGATTGATCGAGGCCTTATTATTATCGCTGGCAGCGGAATGTGTAATGGTGGAAGAATACGGCACCATTTAAAACATAACCTTTGGCAGGAAAAATCTCATCTCGTGATCGTCGGTTTTCAGGCAAAAGGAACACCTGGACGCGCACTAGTAGACGGCGCAAAAACTTTTAAGATAGGCGGTAATGAGATTGCAGTAAGAGCGAAGATACACACGCTTGGTGGGTTTTCTGCCCACGCAAGTCAATCCCAACTATTAGATTGGCTGAATCAATTTAACAAGAAAGACCTGAAACTTTACTTAGTTCACGGTGAACAATACGCAAAAGAATCTCTAAAACTTGCCGCTGAACAACAGGGATGGCATCCGCACATCGCTCAGCAGGGCCAGAAAGTAACATTTTAAGGATATTAGATGAAAGACAAACATTCTGAAACCCCGTTTAAAACAGCAGCTGAAGAGGTAGCTATCGCAAAAAATACCCATATCGATAACCCCTGCTATCGGCTGGCCTATGTAGATGACGACTTTTTACTAAAAGACGAGTTACGTTCCGTCAGATTACAGTTAGAGTGGCTTAAGCCTGATCTTATTCAGGATGAGAATGATATACAGTCAACCGTAGTGATCTTCGGTGGCGCGAGATATCATGAAGCTGAAAAAGCAAACCAAGCATTAAAAGAAGTTCAAAACCACTTAAATCATGAATCCAAATCAATCGAACAAAAAAGATTCACGCAAATCCTTGAGAATAAGGCAAAAAATAGCAGGTACTATGCAGAAGCCCGAAAACTAGGCCATCTGATCACACAATTATCCTTACAATACGACGGCAAACGGTTTGTTGTAGCCACTGGAGGCGGCCCGGGTATTATGGAAGCAGCGAACCGAGGAGCGCATGATGCTGGGGGTAAAAGTATCGGCCTTAACATTGTTCTCCCATTTGAACAAACACCTAACCCCTATGTTACTCCAGAGCTCTGCTTTCAGTTTCATTATTTTGCCATACGTAAGATGCATTTTTTAAAAAGAGCACGTGGTCTCGTTGCATTCCCTGGTGGATTTGGTACGCTAGACGAACTATTTGAAACACTCACTCTCATCCAAACTAAAAAAATTGAGCCATTTCCTATCCTGTTGGTTGGAAGCAAATATTGGAACCAACTCATAGACTTCGATTTTTTAGTTGAGCAAGGCGCTATAGATGCAGCCAATCTTGATATATTTCAAATGGTTAATAACGCAGAAGAAGCGTTTGATAATCTGAAAAATTCTTGGAACATCACTTAAAAATAGGTGTGATTAATGTACGAACAACTACCCAAAGTTCTCTTTGGCTTATTTGCGTTGGCTGCTAACCTCAGCCATGCACAATGCTCTCGTGAAGATGTCGACTATTATCTCTCTAAAGGCTTCTCCAATGATCAAATTGTGGTGCTTTGCACTGCAGACTCAAAAAACCAAAAGAGTGATCGGCTTATTGATCAAAAAGTCACAAACAAAGACTCAGTTTTTTTTGCTAACAGTGAAGCAGAAAAGATTTTGTCGATGAGTGTAGACGCAGAAAACATACACCTGTCAGATACTGATTTCCACTTCACCCAACAGCAGTGCCTCGAATTCGGTCGCCCTAACCCAAACGGTATTCGAAAGAAGTTCTGCCCTGTTTTCAACTATAGCGTTTCTAGATCTGATATTGAATTAATCGACATAGAAAAACCCTATCTATTTTCAAAAAAGAAAGTCATGCTGATCGGCGGCACCATTAAGATAGAGTTAAAATCAGAAGACGAACAAAAGCAGCTCAAGAAACAACTGATAGAACATTATATTTCAAAAACCGACATTATTAAGTTAGCTTTAACACCTAATGTTTCCGAACAAAAGTTGAGAACAACATTCAAAAAAATCAGAACCAACTAGCCCTTAACGCCTAGTTGAGTAGAACACTGCTCAAATCACCAGGAATAAAACATATTTTTAATTCAGATAAAACCGAATTAAAAATATGTTTTATTCGAATTTTATTGTTATCCAAATACGTTTAGATTGTAATTCTAAGGGCAAGCTATCAACGCCCATATGATACCGATTCTAATAACTGGAGGTAACATGAAATTAGCTATAAAAGCCAGAAATTTAACACTAAGCCCATCCGAATCAGAACGAATAAAAAGACGAGTTCACTATTGTTTTTTCAGAATCAAACACCATATTAGAGATATAAGCCTCACTCTTGAAGATATCAATGGCCCCAAGGGCGGTAGAGATAAAGAGTGCAGGATTAATGTATCTCTTAATAGTGGAAAAACTTTGTTTTTGTCAGAAAAACAAGCTGAATTAGGGCACGCAGCAGACAAGGTATTACAAAGAGCAAGTTTTAACGTGCAAAAACGCTTGAAAAGAACAAGCAAGCATAAACACTTTGCATATGAAGGAACTGAAAAAGAGAATGCTACATATCTCTATGCCAATCGATAAACTAATGTATTAACTTTTACTAGAGAAAAAACATGAGAATAGCACTGTTTTTAATGACTAACCTAGCAGTTCTGGTGGTTGCAAGCGTCACGCTGAACCTGCTTGGTTTCAATGGCTTTATGGCCGCTAATAATGTGGATCTAAACCTGAATCAATTATTATTATTTTGCGCCATATTCGGTATGGCTGGATCAGTGATATCCTTGTTTTTATCGAAGTGGATGGCCAAGCGTTCCATGCGGGTACAACTGATAACTAACCCACAAAACCAGGCAGAGCACTGGTTATTAAACACTGTTACCCAACTCAGCAAGGACGCCGGCATCAAAACACCTGAAGTTGGAATCTTCCCATCCGAAACCTCAAATGCTTTTGCAACTGGCTGGAATAAAAATGACGCACTAGTCGCTGTGAGCACTGGCTTATTACACAGATTCAATGAAAATGAACTTCGCGCCGTATTAGGTCATGAGATTGGTCATATTGCTAATGGAGACATGGTCACGCTGACCCTAATACAAGGCGTTGTCAATACCTTTGTAATGTTCTTCGCTAGAATCATAGGTCATGCGGTGGATAGAATTATCTTTAAAAACCAAGAAGGCCACGGCATTGCTTTCTTAGTTACAACCATTATCGCTGAACTCTTTTTGGCAGTCTTGGCATCTATTATTGTGAACTATTTCTCACGCTGGCGAGAATATCGCGCTGACGCAGCAGGGGCTCATTTAACAGATAAGCAGTCCATGATTGCGGCACTAGAGCGCCTAAGAGCAGAGAAGAATGCACCTGCAGAATTAACCAGTGAACTGGCTGCATTTGGTATCAATAGTAGTATGAAGCAAGGTATTCAAGCATTATTTAGTACGCACCCGCCGCTAGAAGACAGAATCGCAAAACTACAAACGGCGTAAACTCAAAAAAATATTAAATATATGATTGAATCCGAACCTTTTACAATTCAAAGTACCGACAACTGATTGTTTATTAGGTTAAAAGACTTGAATTTCTTTCCTACTAGTTTATCCTATGGTCGTTAGCTTACGGCCCATAATACCCCTAACAAAAATACATGTTTGGCAACTGCATACGCATTGGTTTGTTGTACACGGTCTTCACTGTAACCTTCGCCAACCACAGCAAAGTTCTTCAACGTTACGCCAAATTATAAGAGAACCAAAATGAGGCTATAAGTCAAAGAAAATGGCTTTGGGTATTGCTTTGCGCAAAACTAGTGCGAAAAGCGAAAATATGCCTAAACTGAATAATATAGATAGTATGAATGACTAGGAGACAATATTTATGAATGGCTACAAAGCGCCAATAACTGACGCACTCTTTATCTTGGATTCCCTAATTAATGTGGATGAGGCTTATGGAAGATTACCTGCATTAGCGGATTGCAATATGGAACTTTGTGAGACCATCCTATCTGAAGCGGCAAAACTGGCAGAAAATGTATTTGCCCCACTCAACACCAGTGGAGACCGTGAAGGTTGCCAATATAACGCAGAAGATAAAAGCGTCACTATTCCCAAAGGCTTCAAAGAAGCCTATCAGGCCTACTCAGAAGGCGGCTGGGGCGGCTTATCTTCAAGTACCGAAGATGGCGGTCAGGGGTTACCTAAGATGTTGAGTGTCATATTAGATGAATTTTTTGCATCTAGTAATGTATCCCTTAGCATGTATGCAGGCCTCACCCATGGAGCCATTGTTTCACTCAAAAAATATGCGTCCCCTGAGCTAAAGGCAGCTTACTTAGAACAACTCATTTCCGGTCGTTTCTCTGGCACCATGTGTTTGACAGAACCACAAGCTGGGTCTGACCTAGGTCTACTCAAAACAAAAGCTACGCCTAAACCAGGAGAAGAGAATAAGTTTTTACTTAACGGCTCAAAAATCTGGATTACAGGCGGCGAACACGACCTTTCAGAAAACATCATTCACCTTGTTTTAGCAAGACTACCTGATGCACCAGCAGGCTCTAGAGGAATTTCATTGTTTTTAGTGCCGAAGTTTTTGCCCGAGAATAAGCGCAATACCATATTCTGTACTGGTCTAGAGCACAAAATGGGCATTAATGGCTCGGCAACCTGTTTTATGTCACTAGAAGATGCTGAAGGATGGTTAATTGGAGAGCCTCATTCAGGATTAAAGTACATGTTCGCTATGATGAATTCGGCTCGAATATTGGTCGGCATGCAGGGCCTTGGCTTAGCTGAAAATGCTTACCAGGTTTCACTGAACTTTGCAAAAGAGCGCCGTCAAGGTCGGTCCATGCTTGGCGCAGTGGATCCTAACGAATCTGCAGATTGCATATTAGTCCACCCTGATGTCAGAAGAATGATCGCTACTCAAAAAGTATTGATCGAGGGTGGTAGAGCGCTAGCATATCAGGTTGGCCTATATCAAGATATTGCTACACATGCAGAAAGCGAAGAGGAAAGAGAATCAGCGGACGGCATGGTGGCATTACTCACACCAGTCGTTAAGGCGTTTTTAACGGACCAAGGTTTCATCTCTTGTGATTTAGCGGTCCAAAGCATGGGCGGCTCTGGTTTTACACAAGACTGGGCTGCAGAGCAATGTATGAGGGACGCAAGAATCACCAGGATATATGAAGGCACCAACGCAATTCAAGCCTTAGATTTGGTTGGCAGAAAGCTATCTCTGAATGGCGGCGCACCCATTAAGCGGTTCTTAGAGGAAATAAAAACCTTTGTCAGCAACAATAGCGATGATGCTTACACTGAAAAACTCGCCTCTGCAGTACAGGTATTCGAGAAGGCGATCGCATGGATATCAAGCAAAGGCAAAAATGAAAAAAACCAGGTAGCTTCAGCGGCTACGCCGTTTCTAAAACTGTTTGGTTTTGTCACGCTAGCTTATTTATGGAATAGAATGGCAGTCTCTGCAACCAGCTTGTTAGCTCAAGGCGATACCCGAACAGACCTTTTGAACGCTAAAATAAAATCTAGAAACTTTTATTTCGCTCAGTGTCTTCCAGAAATACATACTTTACTGGCTGTTATAGAGTCTGGTGATGAAGCAATCATGGCATTTGATATTTCAGAGTTCTAGCCCTGCACTATCAAGCCATACCTTAAATTTCTAGAAGAAACTATTCTTCTAGAAATTTATACAAGCATCTCAAATAAACACAAACCACCCTTCTATAAATTAAAAATACAAACTACTCCACTTGATCACTCACAAAGTACGTTAACTCAATAATTGTCATAAAAAATTCACCAAAAGCATTCCAGCTTGATCTAAGCTACTCGTATGAAAAATAGAAACGAGACACTTTTCTTTAAACAAGTTAAAACAGCGTTCGAACATAAAATTCGGACCATGCAATCTAACCTAAATACAAACAATCTTCTAAAAATCGATTTACATTGCCATGACCTGAATAGTGATGAACCAAGCATCAACCTTGGTAGGCTATTGGGGGCTCGAGAAACCTGGGTAGAGACAGACCGGCTCATAGCAACCCAAAAGAAGAATGGCGCAACCGCACATACTATAACGAATCATAATAATGCAAGAAGCTGTTTCGAACTTCAAGATAAAGGCGTTGACATTTTAGCAGGCGCTGAGTTTGATTGCATGATGGATGACTATAACATTGGCCTTCACGTATTAACTTTTGGGTTTGAACCTAGTCAGGTAACCACTCTGGCTAAGCTAGGCAAGCAATCAGTCTATCGTTTTCTCGATTATGCCAAGGAACATAACATCCCCACAGTACTTGCTCACCCACTATATGTCTACAATAAAACCAAAAAAGAACTCCCCATAGAAGCTTGGGAAAAAATGACCCTGATGTTCGAGCGATTTGAAGTCTTAAACGGTCAACGTGATTATTGGCAAAATAAGATGGTGATGGATTGGCTTCAAACAATGACACCAGAAAAAATTCATTCCATCTCTAAGCAGCACAACCTTAGCCCAACTAGATTCTGCAAGTGGCCGTATAAAAAATTCTTTTGTGGCGGATCAGACGATCACATGGGGTTTCTGGCTGGCTGTACCGGAACACTCGTTCAGGTACCAGATCTTCAAAATAAACTAACATACAAATCAAAATCTCAACTTGTGCTAGAAGCGCTACGGTTAGGTCAAATAGTAGCGCCCTACGGCAATTGCGGTGATCCTAGAAAAATGGGAACAGCATTTATTAGTTACTTCTGCCAACTAGTTAAGCACATTGATGACCCAGGGCTAATAAGACTACTACTTCACTCTGGTAGCAGCAGTGAAAAATTACAAGCTTTCATTATCACCAATGGTTTGTTGGAAATAAGACGACATAAATACACCACAGCCTTCCTTGAAGCATTTCATGATTCAATGCAAGGAGAAAAAATCAGTTGGATGAAAACGTTAAAAATATCAAAAACCTATCGACCATTAGTGAAAGAGATCAATCAAATCGCCGACATCATTACACGCGAAAAGCCTGAGCATATACA